>JBLMYK010000099.1:0-3030 GCA_050258235.1 Gemmatimonadota bacterium
GCACGCCCTTGGACCGCAGGAAATTCGCGACCTGGTTCGAGCGCCGCGCAAGTTCGCCGAACGCGCGCTTCTGCTCCGAGCCGTCCTCGTTGACGATCCACAGTCCGGTCTGGTCATTGCCCTCGGCCATGGCATCGAAGTGATCGAGCGCCCAGTTGAAGCGGGTCAGCTTCGGCCATCTGAATTCGCGCCCCGCGGCATCGAGGTCGGTGCGATGGGTCCACAGAACTTCGCGCGCCGCAAGAAAGGCCGCGCGGGCCTCGTCATTGGCTGACTTCGATGACATCATCGTCTCCCGAACATGAGCACCGCGACAAACGGCCGCGGAAGTCGCGCCGTTCGCGCCCGGATTCGACCACCGACCGCACCTGAAGTGCCGGCCCTTGGACCTGCCCATCAGCATACGGGGCCCGGAGGATCGTCCGCAACGAGACCCCTTGCGGCGTGACTGGGCGGGACAACATCCGACCGATGAATCGGTTTCTGCGACGTCGCAATCAACACGCGACGTCGGGCCACGCATGCGACTGCTCGTTCGCGTTGCCGGCACGCGATCCGCAGCGCGCGAACCCGCCCCTTGCGGAAAATCTTCAGCGCCGCGACGCATCTCAAGGCGCGCGCCAAGTGTGCACGGCATCGCGCCGCTGCAACGCAGTCGTCGGGCGGCCGACGCAGCTCGCAGCACGGATATTCAAGCCCCGTCGTGTCCTTCTGATGGCGGGCCGGGCACGCTGACGATTCCCCCGCCGGACCGTCTTCCGGGAGGCTTGACTCACGCCGGTTGTATACGTAGTGTCACGCACGGGTTGCACTTAAGTCTCCTTTCTCCCGTGCAGCCTGCCTCCAGCTAGGGGGCGCTTTCCTTCGGAGCCCGCGATCTGCCTCGCGGGCTCTTTCTTTTTCGCTGTAGCCCGGGACAGATCCTGCCGCTGGCTATGATCAGCCGGCGTGATGCGCGCATCGGCGCGCAACGGAGAAGCACGTGAAGCAGGCGGGTTCCGTGTGGGTGCGCACGATGTGCCCCATGAATTGCCATCCGACGCTGTGCGGAATGCTGGCGGAGATTCGTGACGGACGCGTGGTCGGCGTCACGGGCGACGATGCGAACCCCGACAGCCGGGGCTTCCTCTGCATTCGCGGCCAGGCCGCGCGCGAGATATTCGACAACCCGGCACGACTGCTGCGGCCGCTCGCGCGCGATCGGCGCACCGACGAATTCAGGGCCGTCGGCTGGGACGTCGCCCTCGATTGCATTGCGACCTCGATCGCGCAGTCCCCTCCCGAAGCCACTGCGATCTGGCCCGGGCACGGCACGTTCGCGACCAACTACGGCACCCGCATCAGCTCGCAGCTGATGGCGCGCTTCGCGAACTTTCACGGCAGCCAGTTCTGGAGCCCGACCATGATCTGCTGGGGTCTCGGCGCCTTCGGGCTCGGCCTGACCGGCATGCTGGAGACCAACACCAAGGAGGACATGGGCCAGCACTCGCAGCTGATAGTCCTGTGGGCGGCCAACCTCGCCAGCCAGCCGAACACGGCGCGGCATCTGCTGGCCGCGAGGAACCGTGGCGCGCACGTCGTGACGATCGATGTACGCCACACGGAAGCCGCGGCGAAGTCGGACGACGTTTTTATCGTCCGCCCCGGCACCGACACCGCGTTGGCGCTCGCGATGATGAACGTCATCTGCGCCGAAAGAAGGCATGACGCGGCGTTCATCGGCGCGCACACGATCGGATTCGATCAGCTTGCCGGACACGTCCGAAGCTACACGCCGGGCTGGGCCGCCGAGATCACCGGGCTGGCGAGCGAACGCATCGTCGCCCTCGCCCGCCGCTACGCCGATACGAAGCCGGCGATGATCGTGCTCGGCGGCAGTTCGATGCACAAGGGCGACAACGGCTGGCAGGCCGCGCGCGCGATCGCCTGCCTGCCTGCACTGACCGGCAACGTCGGCGTCGCCGGCGGCGGTTTTGGCCCGCGTCACGGCAGCACGGCTCACGGTCGCGGCCTGGGCAACATCACTGCGCCCGAGCGGCGCCCGCCGCGCACCGCCATGCCCAACCAGATGTCGGTCATCACGCAGACCATGCGCAAAGGCCTCATCCGCAACCTGCTGCTGATGGGAACGAACATGCTGAGCTCGTTCGCGGACGCCGGCGCGGTGGCCGAAGGCCTGACCCGCACGCCGATGATCGTGAGCTACGACCTGTTCCTGAATGAAACCGCACGCCGCTTTGCGGACGTCGTGCTGCCCGCGACCGCCTGGCTCGAGGAACTCGGCTGCAAGGCGACGCACACGCACCTCTACCTGATGGAGCGGGCGATGGATTCGGCGGGCGAGGCACGTCCGGTGAGCGCAGTCCTCAAGGGCCTGGCCGAGCGACTTCAACTGGACGGCTTCTATCCCTGGACAACGGACGAGGCACTGGTGAACGCCGTGCTCGATCATCCCAGCACGGGGCACGCCACCGTTGCGGATCTTCGCGCACAGGGAGGCATCGCCCCATTGCGGGTGTCCCACGTGGCCAACCCGACGCTCGAGTTCGACACGCCGTCCGGCAAGATCGAGTTCTACTCGGCGCGCGCGCAGTCGCTCGGCCTGCCTGCGCTGCCCACGTTCACCGCGCCGGAACACGGCGATGCAGCCGACGCTTCGCGCTACCTGCTGGTTCTGACGCAGGGACGCACGCTGGCCCACTTCCACTCCTTCTACAACAATGGGCGCGAGCTGCCGACGCTCGCGCGGCGCGAGAGGGAACCGCAACTGTGGATCGCGCCGGCAGATGCGACCGCGCGCCGGATCATCGATGGCGCTCCCGTGCGGATCTTCAATCAGCGAGGCGAGTTCGCCGCTCGCGCGCATGTCACGGACCGGATGGCGACGGGCGCCGTGTGGATGCGCGACGGCTGGCCGGGGCTGAACCGACTCACGAGCGGCGCAGCAGTGCTGCCGGACCACGCCGTCGACCTGTTCGCATTCGCGGCCGGGCAGGCGAGCTTCGACGCGAGGGTCGAGGTCGCGCCGGC
>JBLMYK010000100.1:0-24348 GCA_050258235.1 Gemmatimonadota bacterium
GAACGCGTTGATGTGATAGAGCGGCAGCACCGCGAGCACGCGGTCCTCGACGCCGAGGCCGTGCTCGGCGGCGATCGCATGCGCGTTTGCCGCGAGGTTGGCCTGCGTCAGCATCACGCCCTTCGGCTTGCCGGTCGTGCCCGACGTGTACATCAGCAGCGCGAGCGCGTCCGGTGCCGGTGGCGGCGGCTCGTCGGCGCCGGCGTGCTCGCCGGGCAGCCGCAGTGCATCCGGGTCGGTCACCAGTACCTCGACGCGGCGCTCGATTCCCGCGAGCAGGTCGCGCACGCGTGCCTCCCAATCGGGGGCGACCACGACGACCTTGCAGTCCGAGTGCGCGAGCACGTATCGCATCTGATCGGGCTGCGCCAGCAGGTTGACCGGATTCACGCAGCGCCCGCCCCACATCGCGCCGAGCAGAACGCGCAACGTGGCCAGTCCGTTCGGCATCACGATCGAAATCGTGTCGCCGGGTGCGGCACCCAGGTCTTGCAGCAGCATGGCGACGCTGCGGCAGTCGCGCGCGAGGTCGCCGTAGCTCAGCGCGGCGTCGCTGTCGGTGGCGAGCGCGTAGATCGCAGCGGGCCGCTCGGCGGCCTGGCGCTCCACCAGGTCATGGACCGTCGCGCCGCTCATGCCTTGCCGTACCTGTCGAAGTACGCGCCGAAGATCTCGCGCTCGCTGGGGACGCGCTCGGCGATCGGCCGCGACACGCGGGTGATGTTCAGATAGTGGCGGTAGTTCAAGTTGTCGGAGAAGTTGTTCCTGCCCCAGGTGCCGCAGCCCATCGACAGCGAAAACGGCAGGCCGTTGTCGAAGCTGCCCCCGGTGGCAATGCAATGGGCCTGGTTGACGATCACGCGCGAGACCGGCAGCCGCAGGCCGAGTTTCATTGCGCGCTCGGGCACAGTGCTGTGCAGCCCGACCGAGTGGCCGGCACCCTGGTACGCGTAGATCCGTTCGACGATGCGCGCCGCGTCATCGAAGTCGCGCGCGGTATAGAGCGTGAGCACCGGGGACAGCTTTTCGCCGGAAAACGGGCGTGCGGGACCGAAGCCATCCTCCGCGACCATCAGCATGCTCGGATTGCGTGCCGCGATTTCGCTCAGCCCCGCGCGCTCGGCGATCACGCGCGCCGACTGTCCGGTCACCGCCGCCGACAGCCTGCCGTCGGGCCACATCAGCTGCTGCAGCTGCGTCTTCTGCGCCTCGCTAAGCAGCAGGGCGCCGCGCCGTTCGAGCGCCTCGATCATCGCGTCGCGCACCGCCGCGAGGAGCACCAGGCTGTTCTCGGACGAGCAGCTGGTCGCGTTGTCGAAGGTCTTCGAACGCAGCACGCGTTCGGCCGCCGCTTCGATGTCGGCCGTCTCGTCGACGATGCCGGCGACGTTGCCGGCGCCGACGCCGAACGCCGGCGTGCCACAGGTGTAGGCGGCGCGCACGTTCGCCTGCGAGCCGGTGGCCACGACGAGATCGCACTGGCGCATCAGTTCCGCGGTCGACTCCTTGGTGACCGGATGCGGCAGCATCTGCACCAGGTCGCGCGGTGCATTGATCCGGTCGAACTGGGCATGGATGAACTCGAGCAGCCGCGCGCAGGTCGACCAGCCCTTCGGCGAGGGCGCGACGATCACCGCATTGCGTCCCTTCAGGGCGTTGATGATCTTGTTGGCGGGCGTGGCGGCCGGATTGGTCGACGGCGTGATCGCGCACACGACGCCGACCGGGCGCGCGATCTCGACGATGCCGCGGTCCGGATCCTCGGCGATCACGCCGACGGTCTTCGCAGCTGCCAGGTCGCGCAGCAGCCCGAGCGTCTTGCGGTGGTTCTTGCGCACCTTGTCCTCGACGTTGCCGATGCCGGTATCGGCCACCGCGAGTTCTGCCAGTTCACGGTTGCGCGCCGGCTCGACGATCGCCCAGCCGGCGGCGGCGACAAGTTCGTCGACGCGCCGCTGGTCGTAGTTGTTCGCGATCGCCTGGGCTGCGCGCGCTCGTTCAATCAGCGCGCGCACCGCGGCGGCGGATGCGCTCGGGGCGGAAGTGGCATCGGCATTCATCGGCATCACTTGTTGGTGGATGAGGACGACTGCGGCAGCGAGATCACCACTGGTTTGCGCGCGCGTCGGCGGCGCAGCGCCTCGCGAATCACCGGGTAGAACAGGCCAAGGATGGCCACCGCCAGTATGGTGCCGCTGATCGGTCGGGTGAAGAAGACGGTCCAGTCGTTGTTGAAGCTCACCATGGTCGTCATGAAATTGTTCTCGGTCAGGGGTCCGAGAATCGTGCCAAGTACCAGCGGCGCGATCGGAAACTTGAAACGCTCGAAAAGGAAGCCGATCAGCCCGAATATCGCGATCACGTAAAGATCGGACAGATTGCTGCGCGCCGCGAACGCGCCGATGAAGCAGAAAACGACGACGAAGGCCGACACAATCGCCTCGGGAGCGTCGAGCACCTTGCACAGCGGCTTGATCGCGAAGTAGCCGAGAATGCACATGCCGATCACGCCGACGAATACCGACGCGAAGACGGTGTAGATCAGCGCCGTGCTCGATGCGAACACCTGCGGTCCCGGCTGGATGCCGTGCAGCAGGAAGGCGGCGAGAATGATCGCGGTCGCGCCGCTGCCGGGAATTCCCATCGTGAGAAGCGGAACCAGCGCACCTCCCACCGACGCCGTCGCGGCAGACTTGGCGGCGACGATTCCCGCGGGGGCGCCGCTGCCGAGCTGCTTGGCGTCCTTGCCGTACTGGCTTTCGAGTCCATAGGCGACGAAGGCGGACACGGTCGCACCGGCACCGGGCACCACGCCGACCGCGATTCCGGTGGCCGTGCCACGAATGAAGGAACCCTTGACTGCCAGGAGTTCGGCCAGCGTCGGAAACGACGTCTTGAAGCGCGTGACCGCGCTTCCTTCCTTCGCGGCGGCCTCGGCCGCGAATCCGAGTTGCAGCCGTGACAGCACTTCGCCGATTCCGTAAGCGCCGACCATCACCAGCAGAAACTCGATGCCGTCCTGCAGGAACGGGATGCCGAACGCAAAACGCTCGGCGCCGTACATCGAATCGACACCGACCGTCGCGATCAGCAGCCCGAGGCACAGGCTGATCAGGGCGTTGACCAGCGAGCCGCCGCCGAGCGCGACGACGCTGACGAGGCCGAACGCCGTGATCGCGAAGAACTCGGGCGATGAAAAGCTCAGTGCAACGCTCGCCACCGGTTTCGACAGCGCGACCATCACGACGGCAGAGATCAGGCCGCCGACCAGCGCGGCGATCAGCGAATAGCCGAGCGCTTTCGCGGCTTCGCCGCGGCGGGTCATCGCGTAACCGTCCCAAAGCAACGGGACGTCCATCGGTTCGCCCGGGATGCGGAACAGGATCGCCGTGATCGCGCCACCGTAGGTCCCGGAGGCGTACATGGCCGTGAGAAGGATCAGCGCCGAATCCACACCCATCTTGTAGGTGAACGGCAGCGCGAGCACCACGCCCATCACGAGCGTCAGCCCGGGCAGCACGGCCACCAGCATGCCGAGCACGAGTCCGATCACCATCACCGCGAAGTTCGCCGGCGTCATCACGTTTGCAAGGCCGTGCAGGAGATTGACGAGGACTTCCATGTCAGCGCCCCTTGGTCACACGCCGACGAGCCTGAGCAGCAGCACGGAGACCGCCTTGAACGGACCAACGCCGATCGGCAGCGACACGTACGCCACGCGCATGAAGATGACCAGCAGCACGAAGCCGCCGATAAGGCCGATCGTCGTCACGAGCAGCGGGCGCCGCACGCCGCCGATCCAGGAGAACAGCGCGAGAAACGCGGCGGTACCGACGAAGAAACCGGCGTAGGCGACACCGAGCACGTAAGCCGCGATCAGACCGATGCCGGCGAACAGCATGCCGTTGTGGTGTTCAGGTTCGATGTCCGCCAGTTCGCGGTCGGCTTCGTCGGGAGGACGGTTCAGTCCCTGGGTCAGCCCGGTGGCCGTGAATGACGTGCCGACCAGCAGGCGCGTGACGATCTCGTACACGCAAAGTGCGGCCATCGCGCCGATGATGAACTTCGGCCAGGCATCGGGACCGATGCGGGTCGCTGCTTCTCCACCGGGAACGCTGATCAGCGTCGCGGCGTAGTAGAGCAGGGCCGATACGACGAGCATTACCGTATGCGGAATGATCGACCGCAGGCGCGGGTGCATGGTCTTCTCCCTGAGTTGTGGCGAACTGCATATCCGGCGCAACCGCCGAACCGACACGACGGTCGGTCGGTGCGCCGGGCCCGGCGCCCGCTCTTACTTCTTCTTGTGACTCTCGATCGCCTTCAGCTCCCGTTCGAGGAATGCCATGGCGTTCTTGGCTGGAACAAAGCTGTCCGGATACGCGAGTTCATCTGCGAGGTACTTGGCGAACTCGGGCGTGCGCGCCGCCTTCTCGATGGCAGCGGCGAGCGTCGCGACGCGATTCGGGTCGGTTCCGGCGCGCACCACGATCGAACGGAACTGGTTGATCACGATCGGAAACCCGCTGTCCTTCGCCAGCGGAATGTTCGGGAAGCCGGGTGCCGGGGCGTCGGCAAAGAACACCAGCGGCCGCATCTGCTTGCTGTCCAAGAATGAATGGATGTCGCCCGCCTGCTCGACCAGCACATCCGCGTGTCCGCCAAGGATGGATGAGTAGCGCTCGCCGGGTGCGGCAAACGGCACCAGGCGCAGCTTGGCGCCGCTGGCGCTGATCTGGTTGACGAGGATTTCGTCGGAACTGCCGAAGCCCAGGATCGCCACCTTCAGCTCATTCGTCTTCGCGTCGGCCAGCAGATCGGCAAACGTCTTGTATTTGCTGTCCATCTTTACGTAAAGCCCCGTCGGCTGGCGGATCATCACCCCGAGCGGAATCACGTCGGACAGCTTCCAGCGTCCGCCGCCCGCGATGGTCGCCAGCGTGTCGCCGATCAGGACCGCCATCGTGTAGCCATCCGGTGCCGCGGTCAGCATCTTGGTCATTCCTGTGTTGCCGGTTGCGCCCGGCACGTTGACCACCGGGATGCCGACCTTGAAATCGGCCTCGAGGAATTTCGCGACGCGGCGTGCGAGCTGGTCGGCGCCCCCACCGGGTCCCCATGGCACCACGAACTCGAGCGGTCGGGATGGAAAGTGCTCCTGCGCGATGCCAGCCTGCGGCAATACGGTGGCAGCGACGCCGGCAAACAGCGTGAGCAGCATTTGGCGGCGCGATGGCAGTCCGGTAAAGGTGCGGTTCATGGTGTCTCCTTTTGTAGGTGTCTTGCATTGCCTGCTTTCCCGCCGACACCGGTCCTGCGCGTCGCGAAGCGTGACAATTCAAGTGCGAAGGACGATAGTTCCGATTTCGGGTAGCCAACGTCCCGAAATCTGCACTTTTTGCTGCAATGGAAAGCAACCAGTCGAACGCCGCCGCGCTGCGGGCATTCCGCGTGCTCGATCACGTCGCCTCGCACCAGGACGGCTGCAGCGCGGCTCAGCTCGTGACCGCGCTGGCGCTTCCGAAGCAGACCGTCCACCGCATCATTGCGCAGCTGCAGCTGGCCGGACTGCTGATCCGCGAGCCGGGTACGCGCCGGGTGCAGCTGGGCGCCCGTCTGACGCGTTTCGCCGAAAACGTCCTGATCCACGGCCAGGCAAGCCGGGAGAGGCATGCAATCCTGAAGGCGCTCGTCGACGACATCGGCGAGACCTGCAACCTGACCGCGCTCGCAGGCACCGACATCGTTTACCTCGACCGCGTGGAAACTGCGTGGCCGCTGCGCGTGATGCTCGCACCCGGGTCGCACGTGCCCTTGCACGCGACCGCCACCGGAAAGCTCCTGCTTTCGCTGCTCCCCAAGAGCCAGCGTGAGCGTCTGCTGCGCGTGCTGCCGCTGCGGCCAATGACGACGGCGACCATCGTCGATGTGAAATCACTGCGGCGCGAGCTCGAGGAAACACGCAGCCGACGCATCGGCATCAATCGCAACGAGCACCTGAGCGGGCTGATAGCGGTTGCGGTGCCGGTGATGCTCGATCGCCAGCGCGCCTGCGCGGCCGTTGCTGTGCAGGCTCCGGTGGGTCGGATGAACCTCGACGACCTGCTTGCGTTCGTGCCGCGCATGCGCGAGGCGGCGGTGCAGATCGCCGGAACGCTGCGAAATTGAGCCGAAAGGAGTCTTAACGCCGGCTGCGGCCGGCGATCATCGCAATGATTTCGTGAAACACCCGGTTGCTGACCAGCGCTGACAGGTCAAGCGCCTGGCTGCGGCCGTAGTACGGGCTCAGGTCGAGCCCGACGCCAATGCCGTAGATCTCGACCGCGCCGACCCGCTCGTGGCGTTGCACGACATGGCGCAGGTGGTGATCCAGGTAGTGCTTGTCGTTGGCGAGATTGGTCGCGGTATCCATCGGACAGCCGTCCGATACCACGAGCAGCAATCGGCGCGGCTCGTCGCGCGCGGCCAGGCGGCGACAGGCCCAGTCGACGGCCTCGCCGTCGATGCCCTCGCGGAACAGGTCCGCCTTCAGCAGCGCGGCGATCGCAGGCCGCGCGCGCCGCCACGGGGTGCCGGCCTCCTTGAAGACCAGGTGGCGCACTTCATTCAGCCGTCCGGGGTGCTTCGGGCGTCCGGACCGCATCCAGTCGCGATACGCCTTTCCTCCGTTCCACGCACCTGTCGTGAAGCCGAGCACTTCGGACGCCACACCCGCCTGCTCGAGTGCGCGGACGAAGAGATCGACCAGCATCGCGATGGCTTCGTTGTGCTGCTTCATCGAGCCGGAACAGTCGATCAGGAAGCTCACCACGCAGTGCGCAGCCGGTACCTCGCGCTCGGTGCGAAACAGCCGGCGCTCGGTCGGTGAACTGATCAGCTGCGCCAGCCGGCGCCCGTCGATGCGGCCATCTTCCTGCGCGCCGTCCCAGCCGTCGCGCGCCGGCACCGCGAACAGCGCGCGCAATTCGCGTGCGAGCCGCGGCAGATTGATTCCCTGGGCGCCGATCCGCGCATCCAGCCACGCGCGGTATTCGCGCAGCAATTCGGGCCGTACCAGCGCCGCGGCGTGCACCTCGCGGTCGTAAGCGGTGGTGAACACACGATAGCCGTCGTCGCTGTCCTCGAGCACGCGGCTGGTGCCGGCGTCAGCGGCCGGCATCGCATCGCCGGGCTCGGCGTCGAAATCCATCATCAACGCCAGTCCGATGCGATCTTCCTCGTCTTCACGGTCGCGCCGTTCGCTGCCGTCGCCGCGTTCGTCGTCGCGCGACTCGATCAGCCGGGCCACGGATTCCGCGATTGCGCGTGCGTGCGGCGCGTATGCGTGCTGATCGGTCCGGTCGCGGCGCAGGGGGGCGAGGTCGTGCGCGATCGCGCCGACGAGCATGCCGCGCGTCGTCTCGATCAGATCTTCGCTGGACTCGGGCACCGGCTCTCCGGTCACGCGCGCGCGGCAGACCTGCGCGGTCGTGAACAGCAGGATGCCGCGCGCGCTCTCGGCGAGGCCGGCGCGGATGAAGGCGAGCGACCATTGCTCGAAGCGGTGTCGCAGGTTCTGCCGCATCCCGGCCATCGCCGGCGGCGCGAGCGCTTCGACGCGCAACTGCTCGAGCCACTCGAAGATCAGCCGGGCGATCGGTTCCACCGGACAGAGTCCGCGGTGCAGCTCGGCATCCGACAGCCTGACACGCAACGCCATACCGTCGGCGGCGCCTCGAAACGAGTCGAAGTCGTCGTCCTCGAGCGAGGGATACAGGTGCGGTGCGAACAGCGGAAGCGCACGCGCGCCGCGGTGCAGCCGGCGGCCGCGGAAATGCAGGTCACGCTCCCCGGCGAGCGCGCGGATCGCTGCGGCGCAGAGTTCCTCGACCCTCTGCTGCTGGCGCGCGCGGGCCTGCGCCTCAACCACCGGCGGGTCCCGTCATGCGGACAGCGGCCGCGGCGACTCGCCGAGTTCGACGCCGAAGCAGCGCTGGTAGTACTCGGCGACGATCGGCCGCTCGGCTTCGTCGCACTTGTTGAGGAACGACAGCCGGAACGCGACTGCGGGGTCACGGAAGATCTCGCAGTTCTCGGCCCAGGTGATCACGGTGCGCGGCGACATCAGCGTCGACAGATCGCCGGCGGCGAAGCCCTTGCGTGTCAGATCGGCGACCGCGACCATCGCCTCGACCAGCTTGCGGCCGTTCTCGGTTGCCGCCTTGCTGGGCACCCGCGCCAGCACGATCTCCTTCTCCTCGTCCGCGCTGAGGTAGTTCAGCGACGCGACGATGTTCCAGCGGTCGATCTGCGAATGGTTGAGCCGCTGCGCGCCGTGGTACATGCCGTTGACGTCGCCCAGTCCCACCGTGTTGGCGGTGGCGAACAGGCGGAAATACGGATGCGGGCTGATTACGCGGTTCTGGTCGGTCAGCGTGAATTTCCCGTCGCGCTCGAGTATGCGCTGGATCACGAACATCACGTCGGGACGGCCGGCGTCATATTCGTCGAAGACGAGTGCGACCGGCCGCTGCAGTGCCCACGGCACGATGCCTTCCTGGAATTCGGTCACCTGCTGCCCATCGCGCAGCACCACCGCATCCTTGCCGACCAGGTCGAGCCGGCTGATGTGCCCGTCGAGGTTCACGCGCACGCAGGGCCAGTTCAGCCGCGCGGCCACCTGCTCGACGTGGGTCGACTTTCCGGTGCCGTGCAGTCCCTGCACCAGCACGCGCCGGTTGCGCGTGAAGCCGGCCAGCAGCGCGAGGGTCACGTCGGGATTGAAGCGATACGCATCGTCGACCTCGGGCACGTGATCGTCGCGCTCGGAGAACGCCGGCACGCGCAGGTCGGTGTCGATGCCGAACAGTTCACGCACCGACGCCATGCGATCCGGTTTCAGTTGTTCGAGGTCGCTCATGCCGGTTCCGTTCAGGCGTGCGCGCGCGCGTCGCGCGGCGCCTGTGCATCGATTCCGCTCAGCGCTGCGGCGGCGCGCTGCAGCGCCGGCAGCATCTGCAGCGCCTTGTCGGGTGTCACGCGCATGATGGGCGCCTGCACCGCGATCGCGAGATTGGACCGCCCCTCGGCATTCGGCACCAGCACCGCGATGCACAGCAATCCGGGGAGGAACTCCTCGTTGTCCATCGAATAGCCGTCGCGCCGGATGCGTGCGATTTCCTGCTCCAGTGCATCGGGATCGGTCAGCGTGTTCGGCGTGAATCTCTGCAGCGGCACGTGCGCGAGCAGGCGCCGCCGCTGCGCGGGGCTCATCTGCGCCAGAAACAGCTTGCCGCTTGCCGAGCAGTGCGCCGGCACGCGCGAACCGGGGTGCAGGTAGAAGCGCAGCGGGGCGGCGGTCTCGACACGGTCGAGGTAGACGACTTCGCTGCCCGACAGCGCGGTCAGGTTGCAGCTCTCGCCGAGCTCCTCGACCAGATGACGAAGGACCGCGTGCTGCGCGCCATGGAAGGTGTTGTTCAGCAGCAGGTTCTCGGCCAGGCGGCGCAACCGCACGCCGGTGCTGTAATAGCGGCCGTCTCCCTCACGCTGCACCAGCCCGGCGCCCTCGAGTTGCGCCAGCATCCGGTGCAGGGTCGGTTTCGGCAGGCCCGTCTCCTCGACCAGTCCCTGCAGGGAGAACAACTGGTCGCGCGACGCGATGACTTCGAGCAGCGAGAAAAGCCGCATCGTCGGCGTATCGCCGTTGATCTCGACCAGATGGCCCTTCTGCTTGCCGATCATGTCCATTCGCGCACTCTAGCATTCATTCCGATAATTCGTACAGAAAGTTCCGATTTCTTAATAAAGTGATTGACGTCAGCGTTCTTGCCCAGTAGATTCCGCTGACGTTTCGATTTTCGGAACCGATTGTACCGATATTTTTTGACGACACCGATACCAGGAGACCTCTCGAATGAGCCAGATGTCCACAACCGACCGCCGCACCGTGGTGAGCGGCCCGCAGAAAATGACCCCGTCCGAGGCCTTCGTCGAAACGCTGGTGGCGCACGGCGTGACCGAAATGTTCGGCATCATGGGTTCGGCGTTCATGGACGCGATGGACATCTTCGCGCCCGCCGGCATCCGTCTGATTCCGGTCGTGCACGAGCAGGGCGCGGCGCACATGGCCGACGGCTATTCGCGTGTATCGGGGCGCCACGGTGTCGTGATCGGTCAGAACGGCCCGGGGATCAGCAACTGCGTCACCGCGATCGCGGCCGCGTACTGGGCGCACTCGCCGGTCGTGATCGTGACGCCGCAGACCGGCACGATGACGATCGGCCTGGGTGGATTCCAGGAGTGCAACCAGTTGCCGATGTTCCAGGAGTTCACCAAGTATCAGGGCCACGTGACGCATCCGGCGCGGATCGGCGAGTTCACGGGCCGCTGTTTCGATCGCGCCCTGAGCGAGATGGGCCCGACGCAACTGAATATCCCGCGCGATTACTTCTACGGCGAGATCACCTGCGAGATTCCCCGGCCCTCGCGGCTGGATCGCGGTGCCGGCGGCGAATCGAGTCTGAACGCGGCGGCGGACCTGCTGGCGGAGGCAAAGTTTCCGGTGATCATCTCCGGCGGTGGCGTGGTGATGGCCGACGGCGTCGCCGAGTGCCAGGCACTCGCAGAACGGCTCGGCGCGGCGGTGGTGAACAGCTATCTGCACAATGACAGCTTCCCGGCCAGCCATCCGTTGTGGTGCGGGCCGCTCGGTTACCAGGGGTCGAAGGCGGCGATGAAGCTGCTGTCGCAGGCCGACGTGGTGATCGCGCTCGGTTCGCGCCTCGGCCCCTTCGGCACGCTGCCGCAGCACGGGCTGGACTACTGGCCGAAGAACGCGAAGATCATCCAGATCGACGCCGACAACAAGATGCTCGGTCTGGTGAAGAAGATCTCGGTCGGGATCTGCGGCGACGCCAGGGCGGCGGCCGTCGCGCTGCTGCAGCGATTGAGCAATCGCACGCTGGCGTGCGACGCGACCAAGGCCGAGCGCGCGGCCCGGGTCAAGGCGGAAAAGGAAGCGTGGGAGAAGGAACTCAACGAATGGACCCACGAACGCGACCCGTACAGCCTGGACATGATCGAGGAGGCGAAGGGCGAAAAGCCGTTCTCGGGCGGCGAATACCTGCACCCGCGCCAGGTGCTGCACGAGCTCGAGAAGGCCATGCCGGCCGACGTGATGGTGTCGACCGACATCGGCAACATCAATTCGATCGCCAACAGCTACCTGCGCTTTGAAAAGCCGCGCAGCTTCTTCGCGGCGATGAGCTTCGGCAACTGCGGCTACGCGTTTCCGACCATCATCGGCGCCAAGGCCGCCGCACCGCATCGCCCCGCGATCTCGTACGCCGGTGACGGTGCGTGGGCGATGAGCATGGGCGAGATCCTGACCTGCGTGCGCCACAACATCCCGGTCACGGCGGTGGTGTTCCACAACCGCCAGTGGGGTGCGGAGAAGAAGAACCAGGTCGACTTCTACAACCGTCGCTTCGTCGCCGGCGAGCTCGACAACCCGAGCTTCGCCGGGATCGCCAAATCGATGGGTGCCGAAGGGCTCGTCGTCGACAAGCTGGAAAACGTCGGCAAGGCCCTGAAGCAGGCGATCCACATGCAGATGAACCAGGGCAAGACCTGCATCGTCGAGATCATGTGCACGCGCGAACTCGGCGACCCGTTCCGCCGCGATGCACTGTCCAAGCCGAAGCGCTTTCTGGACAAGTACAAGGACTATGTCTGACGTGTCCTAGGTCACATTCGCAGCGCCCCGGCTGCGGGTACATTCCGCCCGGGCGGCTCGCCGCCCGGGCCCAGTCTGCATTTGCCGTCACCGAACATGCCGCCATCCTCGAATGAAGCCGCGGGCACGCCGCGGCCGCACCTGGACGCACTCGTTGACGCTGCGCGCGCGCGCGGCGCGATCCCGGTCGCAGTGGCGTATCCGTGCGATGCTGCGTCAATCGAGGCCGCGTTGCTCGCCGCGGACGCCGGACTGATCGAGCCGGTGCTGGTCGGGCCGGGCGAGCGAATCCGCGCGGAGGCAGGCAAGTCGGGACTTTCACTTGCGCGCTGCCGCGTGGATGAAACCGCCGATGATCCACGGGCAGCGGCGGTGCAGGCGGCCACGCTCGCGCGCGAGGGCGTGGTACACGCGCTGATGAAGGGATCGCTGCACAGCGATGAGCTGCTCGGAGCCGTCGTGGCAAAGGACGCCGCGCTGCGCACCGGTCGGCGTGCGAGCCACGTCTTCGTGATCGACGCGCCGAAGGTCGATCGGCCGCTGCTGTTCACCGATTGCGTGGTCAACATCGCGCCGGACCTGATGGCAAAGCGCGAGATCGTCCAGAACGCGATCGACCTGGCGCACGCGCTCGGCATCGGGCGGCCGAAAGTTGCCGTGTTATCGGCGGTCGAAACCGTCAACCCCGCGATTCCCGGCACGCTCGACGCGGCGGCGCTGAGCAAGATGGCGGAACGCGGCCAGATCACCGGTGCCATCGTCGACGGGCCCCTCGCGTTCGACAATGCGATCTCCGCCGAATCGGCGCGCCACAAGGGCATCGCCTCGCCGGTGGCCGGTGCTCCCGACATTCTGCTGGTGCCGAATCTCGAGGCCGGCAACATGATCTACAAGGAGCTCGTGTATCTCGCCGATGCCGAGGTGGCGGGGCTGGTGCTGGGCATGAAGGTGCCGGTGATCCTGACCAGCCGGTCCGATTCGGTGCGCAGCCGCGTTGCATCGTGCGCGCTGGCGGTGCTCGCCGCGCGGAGGCAGTGAGATGGCTGCACCGATCCATGACCCGACTGCCACCTCGCCCGCATCCGCGCGCGAGGTCAGGCACACGACCTGCTACATGTGTGCATGCCGGTGCGGCATCCGCGTCCACCTCGAAAACGGCCAGTTGCGCTACATCGACGGCAACCCCGAGCACCCGCTGAACCAGGGCGTGATCTGCGCCAAGGGTTCTTCGGGAATCATGAAGCAGTACTCGCCGGCCCGCCTCACCCGGCCGCTGCTGCGCAAGCAGGGTGCCGAGCGCGGCGCGGGCGAATTCGAGCCGATCAGCTGGGAGCGCGCGTTCGAGATCCTGGCCGAGCGTCTGGCAAAGATCCGCGCCACCGACCCGAAAAAATTCGCGCTGTTCACCGGGCGCGACCAGATGCAGGCGCTGACGGGGCTGTTCGCACGGCAGTTCGGCACGCCGAACTACGCCGCGCACGGTGGCTTCTGCTCGGTCAACATGGCAGCCGGGATGATCTACACGATCGGCGGGTCGTTCTGGGAATTCGGCGGGCCGGACCTGGAGCGCGCCAAGCTCTTCTTCATGATCGGCACCGCGGAGGATCACCACTCCAATCCGCTGAAGATCGCCATCTCGCATTTCAAGCGCAACGGCGGCCGCTTCGTGTCGATCAACCCGGTGCGCACGGGTTACTCCGCAATCGCCGACGAATGGGTGCCAATCAAGCCTGGCACCGACGGCGCGTTGCTGCTCGCGCTGATCCACGAGATCATCGCCCGCGGACTTTACGACCGCGAGTTCCTGGTCCGCTACACCAACGCCGGGCAGCTGGTGAACGTCGACGAGGCGAACGACGAGTTCGGCATGTTCGTCCGCACCGAGGTGCCGGAAGAGGAGGCCTGCTACGAGCCGCAGAACAAGCTGTGGTGGGACCGGATCACCGACAAGCCGGTGGTGACGCACGCGCCGGGCGCCGATCCGTTCCTGTTCGGCACGTTCACGCTGCGGGACGGCACCACGGTGAAGCCCGCGTTCCAGCTGCTGCAGGAGCGGGTGAAGGACTGCACCCCGCAGTGGGCGGCCGACATCACCGGCGTTCCCGTGGCGACGATCACGCGGCTCGCGCACGAGATGGGCATCACGGCGCGCGACGAGAAGATCGAGCTGCCGATCGCCTGGACCGACTCATGGGACGTCGAGCATGAATCCGTGACCGGCAACCCGGTGGCGTTCCACGCGATGCGCGGCCTGGCCGCGCACAGCAACGGCTTCCACACGATCCGCGCGCTGGCGATCCTGATGTCGCTGCTCGGCACGATCGATCGGCCCGGGGGCTTCCGTCACAAGGTGCCGTTCCCGCGGCCGATCCCGCCGTGCGCGCGCCCGCCTTCCACGCACCTGGCGGTGAAGCCGAATCGTCCGCTCGACGGACTGGCGCTTGGCTGGCCGTCGGATCCGGACGACCTGTTCGTCGACGGCGACGGCAATCCGGTGCGCATCGACAAGGCATTTTCGTGGGAATACCCGCTGGCGGTGCACGGCCTGATGCACAACGTGATCACGAACGCGTGGCGCGGCGATCCGTACCGCATCGACACGCTGCTGATCTTCATGGCCAACATGGCGTGGAACTCGACGATGAACACGGTCGAGGTCCGCAGGATGCTGAACGACAAGGATGACAACGGCGAATACAGGATCCCGTTCATCGTCGTGTGTGACGCGTTCCAGTCGGAGACGACCGCGTTCGCGGACCTCGTGCTGCCGGACACCACGTACCTGGAGCGGCACGACGTCATGTCGATCCTCGACCGGCCGATCTCCGAGTTCGACGGGCCGGTCGATTCCGTTCGCATTCCGGTGCTGCCGGTCACCGGGGAATGCAAGCCGTTCCAGGAGGTGCTGATCGAACTGGCCTCGCGGCTGAAGCTGCCGGCGTTCACTCGCCCCGATGGCGAGCGCAAGTACCGCGACTACCCGGACTTCATCGTCAACTACGAGACCGAGCCCGGTTCCGGCATCGGCTTCCTGTCCGGCTGGCGCGGCAAGGCGGGCGAGAAATTCATGCACGGCGAGCCCAACCCGCAGCAGTGGGAGCGCTACCGCCAGAACAACTGCGTGTTCCACTACAAGCTTCCGCCTTCGTACCAGTACATGCGCAACTGGAACAAGGGCTATCTGCAATGGTCGCGGCGCAACCGCATCACGCGCTACGACGAACCGATCCTGATCCACCTGTATTCGGAGGTATTGCAGCGGTTCCGCACCGCCGCGCGCGGCAAGGGACTGTCGCGCAAGCCGCCGGCGCACCTGCGTGACCGCATCGCGACCTATTTCGACCCGCTGCCGTTCTACTACCCGCCGCTCGAGGTGCAGACGACCGAAACCGAGCGCTTCCCGCTCGCGGCGATCACGCAGCGCCCGATGGCGATGTACCACTCATGGGATTCGCAGAATGCGTGGCTGCGCCAGATCCACGCCCACAATTACCTGTTCGTCAATCCGAAGACGGCGCGCGCCGCGGGCATCGACGACGGCGGGTGGATGTGGGTCGAATCGCCGTGGGGCAAGGTGCGCTGCATGTGCCGCTATTCCGAAGCGGTCGAGCCCGCCACCGTGTGGACGTGGAACGCGATCGGCAAGGCGCAGGGTGCATGGCAGCTGGCGCCCGACGCGAACGAAGCGCGGCGCGGCTTCCTGCTCAATCACCTGATCAAGGAGGAACTGCCGGCGCCCGGCGGGCAGACGATCTCGAACTCGGACCCGGTGACCGGGCAGGCGGGCTGGTACGACGTGCGCGTGCGCATCTATCCGGCCGGCGTCGAAGAGCCAAAGGAAACCTGGCCGCAGTTCGCGCCGATCAAGGATCCGCCCGGCGTCATCGGTGGTGCGCGGCGGCTGTGGCAGGCGTTCCGCGCCGGCCGCATCGAGTCGCGATGACGGGCGGGTGCGCGCCATGACCCAGCTTGCCCTCGTCATCGATCTGAACGTCTGCGTCGGCTGCCACGCCTGCGTGACCAGCTGCAAGGAATGGAATACGTCCGGTGCGGCCGGCCCGCTGGCTGACTTCAATCCCTACGACAAGGACCCGACCGGCACGTTCTTCAACCGCGTGCAGACTTTCGAGGTCGGCGAGTATCCGAACACGCAGACGGTGCACTTCCCGAAGAGCTGCCTGCACTGCGAAGACCCGCCCTGCGTGCCGGTGTGTCCGACCGGCGCGTCGTACAAGCGCAAGGAAGACGGCATCGTGCTGGTCGACTACGACAAGTGCATCGGCTGCAAGTACTGCTCCTGGGCCTGTCCGTACGGTGTGCGTGAACTGGACGAGAAGAAGCAGGTGATGACGAAGTGCACGCTGTGCGTCGACCGCATCTACGACCGCAGCCTGCCGGAGCGCGACCGCAAGCCCGCCTGCGTGCTTGCCTGCCCGACCAACGCGCGCCTGTTCGGCGACGTGCACGACGAGTCGTCCGAAGTGGCGCAGGCGATCCGCGACCGCGGCGGCTACGCGCTGATGCCGGAGCTGGGCACGCACCCCGCCAACCACTATCTGCCGCGCCGGCGAACGCAGATCAAGCTTCAGCCCGACCAGCTGGTGCGGGCCGACAACCCGCTGAAGAAGGACGGCCTGCTGCCGAAGCCCGCGCACGGCGCTCCTTCGCTCGACGATGTGACCTCGTGGTAGCGTGATCGGAGCCGCACCTTGCATCCCGCTTTCTCGGTTCTGTTCCTCACCACGCTGATCGGCGCCGGCCAGGGGCTGGTGATCGCGCTGTTCTCCGCCGAACTTGCGAGCGGGCGCGACTGGTTCAGCGCCGCCCCTTCCGGCGATTTCTATGCGCTGGGCGCTCTGGTGGCCGCGCTGCTCGCGATGGCGGGCATGGTGGCGTCGTTCTTCCATCTCGGTCGACCCGAACGCGCATGGCGTTCCGCCAGCCAGTGGCGCACGTCGTGGCTGTCGCGCGAAGTCATCGTGCTGCCGGGCTTCGTCGGTCTTGCGCTTGCCTACGCGGCCGCGCACTGGTTCGCCAGACAGGAAAGCTTCGCGGTCGGAGCCCTGGCATCGCTGGCGGCGGTTGCGCTGTTCGTGTGCACCGGGATGATCTACGCCTGCATCCGTTTCCTGCGCGAATGGGCGACGGCGCTGACCCCGATCAACTTCATCCTGCTCGGCTGTGCGAGCGGTTTCACGCTCGCTACCGCGATCGCAGGCTATGCAGCGCCCGGGCTGCTGGCGTTCTTTGCCATCGGTGCCGTGGCGTTCACGCTGGCGGCAGCCGTCGGACGGGCCGCCGCGTGGCGGCGCAATGCCACGTTGCCACCGAAATCGACGCTGCAGACCGCGATCGGCATCAGGCACGGCCGCATCGAGCAGAAATCACAGGGGTTCATGGGCGGCTCTTTCAATACGCGCGAGTTCTTCCATGGCCGCAGCGCGCACACGCTGCGCGCGCTGCGCTGGTTCACCGTGGTGGCGGCATTCGTCGTGCCCGTCGCCCTGATCGCAGCCGGTGCGCTGCTGAATTCGAGCGCCTTGCCGGCGCTGGCGTTCATCGTGCAGTACGCGGGATTGCTCGGCGAGCGCTGGCTGTTCTTCGCGGAGGCAAATCATCCGCAGAACCTGTACTACCAGCGGATGGCCTGAGTCAGCCGACGAGGCGCAGCGCGCCGGCGCCGATTCCCAGCAACGAAAGGCCGATCAGCAGATAGATCACATAGCGCCGGAAACGCGCGGCGTCGATGCGCGCGTACCAGCGACTGCCCAGCCCGACGCCGATCAGCGTCGGCGGCAGCAGCCATGCGGTCGCTTTCAGGGTCGAAGCACCGACCAGTCCCTGCGAAGCTGCAACCGCGAGCGCGTAGGCATCCGTGAACATGAAGAGCCCGATCAGCGTCGCGCGCGTGGCCGCCATCGCGACCGCGGTGGACAGCAGCATCACGACCGCCGCCAGCCCGCCGATCGCGGCCAGCCCGTTGCACAGGCCGGAGACGATTCCGGTGAACAGGCGCGCGGGGCGGCCGTCGTGCCAGGGCGGGCGCCACGCGCGCGCCAGCGCCACTGCGAACACGAGGACGAGCCCGGCGATCACCGCCTTGACGACATGCGCGTCGCCGCCGGCGAGCAGCGCCACGCCGAGCGGGATCCCGACCACGTTGCCGATGACCAGCCAGCGCATCCAGTCCCAGTGGATTTCGCGCCAGACTGAGGGGAGGAGTCGCACGCTCGCCAGCACCTCCAGCAGAAGCACGGGCGGAACCACCTGAGCAGGCGGCAGCCACAGCGACATGCTGGAGACGGCCAGCGCGGAAAAACCGAAGCCGGTCAGGCCCCTCACGATCCCGGCCAGCGCAATCGCGACGGCACTGGCCACCAGTGCCGCCAGCGACCAGTCGCCCGGTAGAAGCGCAGGACTCAATGCGACGTCACCGCCGCCGCGCCGTCGTTCTTGACGGATCCGGCCTTCACGTGAATGCCAGATACACGATCAGCGAAACGCCGAGTACGGCGATCAGGCCGTTGAGTCCGATGCCCACCGAGGTACGGTATCCGGGCGGGATCTCGATCGGCCGCAACGATGACAGCGCGACGCGATACTGGACGATGGACATCACGGCGGACAGCACGCCGAGCACGACGAAGCCGATGCCGACCCAGAACGATGCGCGATCAATCGGCGGCGAAATGCTTGCGCCGGGCGTGCGCTCCACGTAACGCAGGAACAGCCCGAAGCGCTCGATCACGAATCCGAATGCCATCAGGCTCAGGCTGGTGCGATTCCACGCGAGCAGGGTGCGCTCGGCGGCAAAGAGCACGCGTGGGTCGTTAAGGTCGGACATTTAACTCGCCCCTCCAGGCTGCTTGAACAAGGTTCCTACAGTAACGCACGCATGGCGGCCGCGGCCTTCATCAGGCGCGGCAGATGCTTCTTCGCCCGGTCCAGCGACAGGCGTGCCGTCGGCGCATGCAGCGCGAGCGCGGCGCGCACGGCGTTGTCTGCATCGAATACCGGTACGGCCACCGCGATCAGTCCGGCGATGAACTCCTCGCGGTCGGTCGAGTATCCGTTGGCGCGGATGGCCTCGCATTCGCGGCGCAGCCGCGCCGGACTGGTGATCGTGTTCGGCGTGAACCCTTCCAGCCGCGCGTGACCGACCAGCTCCTCGGCCTGCGGCGGCGGCATGAACGCGAGGAACAGCTTTCCGCTCGCTGTGCAGTGCAGCGGCACATGCGAGCCGACGTCGAGAGTGAGCCGCAACGGCCAGCGAGCCTCCACGCGATCGAGGTAAAGCACCTCGTCGCCGTCCAGCGTCGTGAAATTGCAGGTCTCCTGCACGCGCGCGACCAGATCGGCCAGCACGCGATGGCGCAGCGCGCGCACGTGATCGTGATTCAGCGTGGCAAAGGCCAGCCGGCGCAGCGCCGGGCCGACGACGAAACGCAGCGGATCGACGTCACGCGCCAGGAATCCCTGCCGCAGCAATCCACTGCATTGGCGATGCAGGGTCGCCTTCGGCAGGTCCAGGCGCGCGCTGAGATCGGCGAGCGACAGGCCGACACCAGCATCGGCCACGGCGGCCAGAATCCCGAGCGCGCGCTCGGCCGCCGATGCTGCGGCGAGCGCCGCGCCGGCAGGCCGCGCGGATCGGGCGCGCCGCATCCGCGGCCGCGTCGACGGAACGTTGTGTTCCATTTTTTCGTGCTGTAGGATGGTTTCAATAACGGAACGATCCGTTCCCGACCGCGGTTTCTACATGCGGCCCGGTGCCGTCGTCAATGCGGCGCTTGCGAACGAGGAACGGACATCGGCGCGGACGAGGAGACGCCGGCTTGGAATCGCCACCACAGTTCGACTACATCGTCGTCGGGGCCGGCTCGTCCGGCTGCGTGCTGGCATCGCGCCTGAGCGAGGATCCGCACACCCGCGTGCTGCTGCTGGAGGCGGGGCCTCCCGATCGCTCGTTCTGGATCCACCTGCCGATCGGATACGGCAAGACGATGTGGAGCCCGAAGTACAACTGGTGCTTCCATACGGATCCCGACCCGAACATGAACGGTCGGCGCATCTACTGGCCGCGCGGCAAGACGCTGGGCGGATCGAGTTCGATCAACGGACTCATCTACATCCGCGGGAGCCGCGAGGATTTCGATCTCTGGCGCGACCTCGGCAATCCCGGCTGGGGCTACGACGACGTGCTGCCGTACTTCATCCGCAGCGAACGCAATCAGCGCGGCGCGAATGCATTTCACGGCAACGACGGTCCCTTGTGCATCAGCGACATCGGCGCCAGGCACGAACTGATCGAGGCGTTCATCGCCGGTGCGGGCGAACTCGGCGTGCCGCGCAACGAGGATTTCAACGGCGCCACCCAGGAAGGCGCGGGGTACTACCAGCTGACGACTTGGCGGGGCTGGCGCTGCAGCACCGCGGTCGCGTACCTGAAGCCGGCGCGTCGCCGCAGCAACCTGCGAATCGAGACCGAGGCATACGCGACCGGCCTCGTCCTTGACGGCCGGCGTGCGGTCGGCGTGCGTTATCGGCAGGCGGGGCGCGATGTCACGGTGCGCTGCAGTGGCGAGGTGCTGCTCGCCGCCGGCGCCCTGCAGTCGCCGCAGCTGCTGCAGCTGTCGGGCATCGGTCCGGCGGACCTGCTGCGCGGCCTCGGTATCGACGTCGTGCACGAGCTGCCCGGGGTGGGCGGGAACCTGCAGGACCATCTGCAGATCCGGCTGATCTACGAGTGCGCCAAGCCGATCACCACCAACGATCAGCTGAACTCGTTTTTCGGGCGGATGCGCATCGGGCTGCAGTGGCTGCTGTCGCGCAGCGGACCGCTGGCGGTCGGCATCAACCAGGGCGGCTGCTTCATGCGCGCGCTGCGCAATCCCGACGGGTCGTTCCACGACGGGCGACCGGACATCCAGTTCCATGTCGCCACGCTGTCGGCCGACATGGCCGGCGGCAACGTGCATCCCTTTTCCGGCTTCACGCTGTCGGTCTGTCAGTTGCGGCCGCAATCGCGCGGCCGGGTGGCGATCCGCACGACCGACCCGTTTGAGCCGCCATCGATGCAGCCGAATTACCTGGCGACCGAACTGGATCGCCGCACCGCGGTCGCCGCGGTGCGGGCGGGGCGCGCGATTGCCCGGTCGCGCTCGATGCGGCCGTACATCAGGCGCGAGGTGAAGCCGGGCGACGACGCGCGCGACGATGCTGCGCTGCTGCAGTTCGCGCGCGAGTTCGGCGCGACCATCTTTCATCCGTCGGGAACCTGCAAGATGGGTGCCGATACGGACGCCGTCGTCGACCCGCGGCTGCGCGTGCATGGCCTGGGCGGCCTGCGCGTGGTCGACTGTTCGATCATGCCGACCCTCGTGTCCGGCAACACGAACGCGGCGGCGGTGATGATGGCCGAGAAGGCCGTGGACATGATTCGAGAGGATGCGCGGCGCGCGGTTGCGTCATGAAGCGCGAGAGTGGGGTCGAATACGGCCCTTTGGTGTGGCAAAAGAGAGCAAGGAGACGAGCATGAGCAAACTGACCAACCCGGTTCGGCGGCGGGTCTTCGGTGCCGGCGCGGTGGCACTGGCATCGGCAGCCACGCTGGCGGCACCGCAGGTGCGCGCACAGCAGGCGACCCGGCTGAAGATCCAGACCGCGGTGCCGAGTTCGAGCATCTACTTCGATCTGCTGAAGCGGTTTGCCGACCGCATCGACAAGATGTCGAACGGGCGGCTGAAGATCGAGATGCTGCCCGACGGCGCAGTCGTCAACGCATTCGAGATCCTGGACGCGGTCGACAAGGGGGTCGTGGATGGCGGCTATGCGTGGACGCACTACTGGTCCGGCAAGAACACGGCGACCGGCCTGCTGTCGAACCCGGCCGCGGGCGCCGGCACCGGCATGGACCAGCTGTCTCACGTTGCGTGGCTGTTCCAGGGTGGCGGCTATGCGCTGTACAAGAAGCTGTACGCGGAAGGACTGAAGGTCAACATCGAGCCGTTCCTGGTCCAGCCGATGGGTCCGGACCCGCTCGGCTGGTTCAGGGCACCGATCAACTCGCTCGACGATTTCAAGAAGCTGAAGTACCGCTGCCCGCCGGGGCTGGTCGGCGAGATCTTCAAGGAAATGGGCGTGAATGCGGTGTCGATGGCCGGCGCCGAAATCGTGCCGGCGGCGCAGCGAGGCGTGATCGATGCGGCCGAGTGGATCGGCCCGGCCGACGACATGGCGCTCGGTTTCCACACCGTGTTCAAGCACTACTACCTGCAGGGTCTGCATCAGTCGACCGACGTGGGCGAGGTGCTTTTCAACAAGACGGTGTGGAACAAGCTGCCGGCCGACGTGAAGGCGATCGTCGAGGCCGCGGCGATGGCGTCGATGACGGACACGTACACCTACAACGTTTATCGCAATGCGGCCGCGGTGCAGAAGCTGAAGACCGAATTCAAGGTCACGATCCACGACACGCCGAAGGACATCTTTCCCGCGTTCATCAAGGCGACCAACACGATCTACGACCGCGAGGCGTCGAAGAACGCCCTGTTCAAGGAGGTCCTGGACTCGCAGCGCGCGTTCGCGAAGACCGTCGTTCCGTACTGGACCAAGATCAACGGCCTGTACTACAACATGGGCATCAGTTCTCCCAACGCCTGAGGGCTTGCGCCCGATCTGCTGCGCCGCGCGCCTGATGGCGCGCGGCGCGGCGCCTTCGTGACTTACGGTTGTCACTCTTCATCCCTGCAGGGAAGGGCTCGCAATGGACTCCGCTGATTCCGGCTTCGCGCGGCTGGCACGCCGGCTCGATCTGGTCGCGATCTGGTCAGGACGGCTCGTGTGCTGGATGCTGCTGCCCATGGTGCTCGGGCTGACGTACGAAGTCGTTGCGCGTTACGTGTTCAATGCGCCGACGATATGGGCCTACGACGTGACGTTCATGTTCTACGGGTGCTTCTTCATGCTGGGCGGCGCATTCACGCTGCAGCGCAAGGGCCATGTGCGGACGGACTCGCTGTACGCGGACTGGTCGCCGCGCACCCAGGCGATCGTCGACCTGGTCTGCTACGTCGTGATTTTCCTGCCCGTGGTCTACGTGTTCATGGTCACCGGCTGGGGATACTTCGTGAAGGCCTACGTCACGCATGAAACTTTCGTGACCAGCGCCTGGCAGCCGATCACCTGGCCGTTCAAGCTCGCGATGCCGCTGTCGGGCGCGCTGCTGCTGGTGCAGGGTGCGTCCGAATGCCTGAAGTGCCTGCATGCGGTCCGGGAGAACCACTGGCCGGACTGGCGCGTGGCCGCGGAGACGCACTGATGAGCAATGAAATCCTCGGCATCGTTGCGCTCGGTGTCCTGTTCGGCGCGATCTTCGTCGGTTTCCCGATCGCGTTCACGCTCGGCGCGGTGTCGCTTGCGACGGGTTTCATCGCGCTCGGACCGGTCGTGTTCGACCTGGCGGTGCTGCAGACGTACTCGGTGATGCGCGACGTGGTGCTGGCATCGGTGCCGTTCTTCCTGTTCATGGGATTCCTGCTCGAGCAGTCCGGGCTGGTCGAGCGTCTTTTCAAAGGCATCCAGCAGTTGCTGGCTGGGGTGCGCGGATCGCTGTATCTGGCCGTTCTGATCACCGCCACGATCTTCGCCGCTGCCACTGGCATCGTCGGATCCGCGGTCACGCTGCTGGGCGTGATGGCGGGTCCGTCGATGATCAAGAGCGGCTACGACACCAGACTGAGTGCCGGTGCGATCGCCGCCGGCGGCACGCTCGGCATCCTGATTCCGCCGTCGGTGATGCTGATCGTGATGGGTCCGGTGGTGGGCGTGCCGGCAACCGATCTGTTCGCCGCTGCCGTGCTGCCCGGAATACTGCTGTCGACCATCTTCACCGCCTGGTGCCTGGTGCGCTGCTGGTTCAATCCCTCGCTCGGCCCGCCGCTGCCGATCGAGATGCGGCCGACATCGCTCGCCCCGGTACTGCGCGACCTGCTGCTCGGCGTACTGCCGGTGATCGTGGTGATTCTCGCCACGCTCGGGGTGATTCTTGCCGGCATCGCGACCCCGACCGATGCCGGCGCGGTCGGGTGTTCGGCGACCTTCCTGCTGACCGTGGCGTCCGGGCGGATGAACTGGACCAAGCTCAAACGGGCTGCGTTCCAGACACTCGAAGTGTCGAGCATGATCCTGTTGTTGGTGGCGGCATCGAACCTCTTTGGCTCGGTCTTCTCGCGTCTGGGCAGCCCCGAGTACCTGGCCAACTTCCTGACCAGCCTGTCGCTGCCGCCGACGGTGATGCTGATTCTGATCCTGGCGCTGATCTTCGCGCTCGGCTGGCCGCTGGAATGGGTGCCGATCGTGTTGATCGTCGTGCCCATCGTGCTGCCGATCGTGCAGGCGGCGAACATCGACATGATCTGGTTCTGCACCCTCGTCGCCGTCACCCTGCAGACCGCCTGGCTGTCGCCGCCGGTGGCGTTGTCGGCCTACTTCCTCAAGGGCGTCGTTCCGCAGTGGGAATTGAAGGACATCTACGCCGGCATGGTGCAGTTCATGGTGCTGCAGCTCGTCGGCGTCGGCATCGTGCTGCTGTTCCCGAAACTGGCGACCTGGCTGCCCAGCATCAACTGAGC
>JBLMYK010000101.1:0-24844 GCA_050258235.1 Gemmatimonadota bacterium
GGCGCGATCGAGAAGCTGATCGACGAAGTGCTGGCCGCCAACGCAAAGTCGGTCGAGGAATTCCGCGCCGGCAAGGAAAAGGCGTTCAACGCGTTGGTCGGCCAGTGCATGCGCGCGACCAAGGGCAAGGCCAACCCGCAGCAGGTCAACGAGATCCTGCGGCGCAAGCTGGCGGGCTGACGCCCGGAAACGAAACGGCCCGGAGCATCCGGGCCGTTGCTTCGGCGACTGCGGCCGATCAGGGGAAGGTGAAGTTCACCGTCGCGTTCCCGGAGGCGACGTCCGCCGTCCCGGTCTTGACATTGCCGCTCACGTCGGTCGCTTCGATCGAGTACTTGCCGGCCGTCGTCGCGGTACCGGAGGCCGAGAACGACAGCGCCACCGGCGAATACGTCGCAAGCTGCGCGGCCGACCGCGGCAGGGTCATCGAATACGCGCCGGCGCCGTCGGTGTTGCGGCTCGCGGCCTCGATCGCCGGCACGCTGCCCACCGCCTGTAGTGCGCGCACGGTCGCCGGCAGCGCCGCGGCCGGGCCGACCGAGCCCGACACGGTCGACATCGCCGAACTCGCCGACATCGTGATCGCGGGCACGTTGGTGGTGGCGCCCACGGTCACCGGAACGCCCGAGACCACCGACGTCGCCGCCCCCGACATCGTGATCACGAGGTCGAACGGCGACTGCCGTGCGTCGACCGGCGACAGCGTGTAGCTCCCGGAACTGTCCGGCGCCGTCGCGCCGACGACCACGCCGTTCTTCTGCGCCGACACCGACGCCTGCGTCACCGCGGTGCCCGAGATCGTGGTCGACAGCATGCCGGAGATTCCGCCGGAGACCATCAGCGGAACCACGCGGATCACCGGCTTCATCTGGTAGCCGCCGTTGCCCATCTGCACGATCGACTTGCAGGCGTCGAAATCGAGCACGAGGTCCGCCAACTGTCCGGCCTCGACCGTGAACTGGGCATTCAGCTTGATGCCCGACTGCATCCCGCTCGGCGTCTGCAGCGCCGTCTCGGCGCCGCCGGCCGGCATGACCGAGTTGGCCGGCGTGCCGGAACCCGAATTCGATCCCAGCACCAGGCGCACCTGTTGATACTGACCGGCGGGCAGCGCGGTCTGGCCCAGGTTGTACAGGACCCCGTTGGTCAGCGTCAGCAGGTCGATCTTGCGCGGTGGATTCAGTACGACTTCGCTCCAGCCGCTGTCGGTGTCGCTGGCGCTGGCGCTCTGATGCACCCGCACGCGATCCACCGTGACCTTGACCTGGTCGAAACCGCACGATGGCGCGTCGGTCAGTGCGACGCGCAGCGTGCCCTGCGAGGTCGATGTCGACGATCCTCCGCCGCCGCACGCTGCAAGCACCGCGACGCAGGCACCCGCGGTGACGACGCGCAGGCTGCGGTTCACACGGATCTTCATCAACTCTTTCTCTATTGGAGGCCGGCCGGCAACGGGCCAGCCGGGTTCATCGAACTGCCAGTGTGCCGGCCGAAACGTGCGCGATCGATCGGTCTGATGGATTACCGAGTCGCCCGCTCAGCGGGTGCTGGTGCTCGCACTGCGCTGAGCCGGTTTCGCACCGCCCTGGATCAGTTCTTGAAAGCGCTGCCGGTCGGCGTCGAAGCGCTCGTTGATGCGCTTCAGCTCCGCGTCGGTGTCGTCGATGATCTTTTCCTGCGCCTTGACCATGTCCGCGTTCGTCGCGTAGGCCCGCTTGAGCCTTTCGGGCTGCTGGCGCCGCACGTAGAACTCGGCCTCGTCATCGAGCTTCTTGCGCTCTCGCTGCAACTCGCCCAGCCGCTTGCGTGCGCGGTCGATGATCACGCGGCGCCCCTCGATGCTGCGCGCGCGCGCCTGTTCGATTTCGTTCTCGTCGCCGTAGGCATCGAGCAGCGCCCGGTCCCGCCGCGCCTGGTCGCGCCGGAGCTTTTCCTCCTCGGCCTTGCGGCGATCCTCCGCGGCTTTCTGGGCGCGCTGCTCCGGCGTCAGCGGCGGCGCGATCACCTGGCGCACCGAGCCATCTCGATTCAGCTCCCTGATCGGGCGGTTCGCGCACTCAGGAGGAGGCACGTCGCCGGTGATCGTCTTGCCGCTCGAATCGGTGCAGATGAACAGGCTCCCCGTCGCCGCGGCCGCGCCTGCGCAAACGGCCATCCCTGCCGTCGCGGCCAGGACCCACACACCGATTCGCAACCTAGACTCCATAGCGGCTCCGGTAGGCCTGCATCGCCGCACGATACGGCTGTGCCGGCACGGCGAGCGGCGAGCCGGAATCGAGGAATTCGATCAGGTCGTTGAAGTCCGCAATCGCCACGATCGGCACGCCGAACGCCTGCTCGAACGCCTGAACCGCCGACAGGGATGACAGCGCATCGTCCGGTCCGGTCCGTTCGCGGCGATCCAGCGCAATCAGCACGCCCGCCGGCTCGGCGCCGAGCGAGCGAATCAGCTGCACGGATTCGCGCTTGGCCAGGCCTTCGGTGATCACGTCGTCGACGATCATCACCCGGCCCGCGAGCGGCGTGCCGACGATCACGCCGCCCTCGCCATGATCCTTCGCCTCCTTGCGGTTGAACGCGAATCCCACGTCGTGTCCGAGTTCGGCCAGCGCGATCGCGGTGCTGGACGCCAGCGTGATGCCTTTGTAAGCCGGCCCGAACAGCATGTCGAAATTCACTCTGCCCGCCTGCTCCGCCGCGAGCAGGGTCTGCGCATAGAAGCGCGCCAGCCGTCCGAGCATGGAGCCGCGGCAGAAAAGCCCGGCATTGAAGAAGTACGGCGACTTGCGGCCCGCCTTCGTGGTGAACTCGCCAAAGCGCAGCACGCCCGACTGCAGGGCAAACTCGATGAACTGTCGGCGCAACGGGTCCATGATTCGCGCGCGACGCTAGGTGAGCGTCGGCCTCGCCCGCGATTGTGCCAAAACCCGCTATCGTGCCGGCAGCGCCGATCAGGCTAATCCATAAAACCTATCTGCCCGTGTTCCGCATCGTCACCCTGAACGTCAACGGCATCCGCTCCGCCGCCGGCAAGGGGCTGTTCCGCTGGGTCAGGCGGATCGATCCCGATGTGCTTTGCCTGCAGGAGGTCAAGGTGCACGAAGACGATATTCCCGAGAAGCTGCGCTACCACGACAGCCTGACCAGCGTCTTTTACTGCGCGCAGAAGAAGGGCTACGCCGGCACGGCGCTGTATGCGAAGAAGAAACCGCGCCGCGTGCAGCTGGGGTTCGGAGTGGCGGAATTCGACGGCGAAGGCCGCTATATCGAGGCGGAGTTCGGCCAGGCGACCGTGATCTCGGTGTACCTGCCGTCCGGCTCGGCCGGACCCCACCGCCAGGCGTCGAAGGATCGTTTCCTCGAGGCGTTCTATCCGCACCTGCAGAAGCTGCGCGCGAGCGGCCGCGAAATCATCTTCTGCGGCGACATGAACATCGCGCACAAGGAGATCGACCTGAAGAACTGGCGCGCCAACCAGAAGAATTCCGGCTTCCTTCCGCATGAGCGCGCCTGGCTGACGCGCGTGCTTGACGAACAGGGCTGGGTCGACGTGTTCCGCCGCCTCGATCCGCGGCCGGAGCAGTACACGTGGTGGAGCAATCGCGGACAGGCGTGGGCAAAGAACGTCGGTTGGCGCCTCGACTATCAGATCGCCACACCCGGGATCGCGGCCAGGGCGCGTGCGGTCGAGATCTACAAGAAGCAGCGCTTCAGCGACCACGCGCCGCTGATCATCGAATACACGGGCAGGCTCTGATCAGCGCGCCGGCCGGCGTGTCGCCTCGTACAGCGGCAGCACGCGCGGCAGATTCGTCTGGATGCGGCGGACGCGCTCCGCATGCCCCGGGTGGGTCGACAGGAACTGCGGCGGCTGGCCGCTGCTCGCGACCTCCATCTTCTGCCACAGCGTGACAGCGGCGCGTGGATCGAATCCCGCGCGCGCGGCCAGTTCGATGCCGAGGAGGTCGGCATCGGTTTCCTGGCTGCGCGAATACGGCAGCGTGATCGCCAGATCGGCCGCCTGCGCGAGCGCACTGGCGCCGACGTTGCTCAGGCCGAAATACGCGGCGGCCAGGTTCACGCCGACGTTCTTCAGCACCGCTTCGCTCATGCGCGCCCGGCCGTGCTCGAGCAGTGCGTGTGCGATCTCGTGCCCCATCACCGCGGCCAGTTCGTCATCCGTGAGCTTCAGCCGGTCGATGATGCCGTCGAACACCATGATCTTGCCGCCCGGCATGCAGAACGCATTGACCGTGGGCGCGTCGATCACGTTGACCTCCCAGCGCCAGTCGGCGGCGCGAGGGTTGAAGCGCGTGCCCTGCGGGATCAGGCGCTGGGCGATCGCGCGCACCCGCTGGACGTTCGGCGCGTCCGCATTGAGCACGCCGCGCGCGGCGGCCTGCTGCTTCATCTGCGCATACTGCCGCGCCGCGCTCTGGTTGACCGTCGCCTCGGGCACGAGCATCAGCCGCGGCTTGCGCACCTGCACACCCGCTTCAGTCTGCGCCGTCAGCGGACCAGCCGCTGCCAGCAGCAAGGTGACGCAGATCCCAACAGCGACTGTCCTCAGCATCGACTTCCCCGTGCCTACGCAGCCACGAGCATAAACAAGGTGAACTACACTGCTGCGCCCTTGGCCATCGTTTGCGCGGCCCGCCTTTCTTTCTGCGGCTACCACCTTGCGGCACCACGATCCGGTTGCAGAGTTCCCCACAACGACAACATGACCCGCGTCGCCGGCTCCGCGCAGCAGCCGTCTGCACCGCCCGCTGAGGACGCGCCCCGCAGGCGGCGCGCACTCGATGTGCTCCGTGCCTTGCGGCAGCCCAAGGTGGCCGTCATGCTGCTGCTCGGTTTTTCCTCCGGCCTGCCGTTTCTGCTGACCGCCAATACCTTCGGCTACTGGCTGCGCGATGAAGGCACGAGCTTGAAGGCGATCGGCTTCATTTCCTGGGTCGGCTTCGCCTATGCGTTCAAGGTCTACTGGTCGCCGCTGGTGGACCGCATCGATGTGCCGCTGCTCGGACGCCTCGGCCGGCGACGCGGCTGGATGTTGTTCTCGCAGATCCTGGTGGCGATCGGTCTGCTAGGGATGTCCTACGTTGGCGTGGCCAGCGGCCTGGAGGCGATCGGTGGGTTCGCGCTGCTCACGGCCTTCGCATCGGCCACCCAAGACATCGCGATCGATGCCTGGCGCATCGAGGCCGCCTCCGATGCCGAAGAGGTCGGTCTGATGACCTCTGCGGCACAGCTCGGTTACCGCACCGCGCTGCTGGTCACGGACGCGGCGATCATTGCCGCAGCCGAGCGCATCGGCTGGCCGCTGTCGTATGTTGCGATGGCCGTCCTCATGGGCGTGGGCATCGTCGCCACCTTCTTCGCCTTCGAGCCGGTGCGCGCCGATCAAGTGCTGCACTCCAAGCCGCCGCTGTGGACGAAACGGGGACTGATCGATGCGGCGATCGGGCCATTCATCGATTTCTTCGCCAAGCACAAGGTCGCGGGACTCGTGATCCTGCTCATGGTCGCGCTGTACCGGCTGCCGGACTTCATCATGGGCCCGATGTACAACCCCTTCTACCACGACCTGGGACTGAGCAAGGACACGGTCGCCTTCGTGCGCGGCTCGTTCGGACTAGGGGCGACGCTTGGCGGGCTCGCCGCAGCGGGGCTAAGCGTGGTGCGTGTCGGCCTCGTACCAACGCTGATCGTGGGGCTCGTGCTGGAAGGTTTCGGCACCGCGGCATTCGCCCTGCTGTCGGTCCACTCGAGTGATGTCATGTTTGCCGCCGTGATGTCGCTCGATGCCTTCGCCCAAGCGTTCGCCGGAGTGGCGCTTGTGACATACATGTCGAGCCTGACGAGTCTCGGCTACACGGCAACGCAGTTCGCGATGCTGTCGTCCACGTACGCGCTGCTCGGCAAGTTCCTAAAGGGGTTCTCGGGGATCGCGGTTGATGCGCTCGCGCCGACATACGGCCTGCTCGGGGCCTACGCCGCCGCCTTTATCGCCACCGGACTGACCGCGATCCCGCCATTGCTGTTGCTCCTGCTGCTGTGGCGAACGCATGGGCGCAAAGGCGCTCGTACGCAGCCGGATCAGGGCTCGCCGTCCCAGTAGTCGAGGTCGGTCGCGGCGCGGTGCATGCGGCGGCCGGCGACGATGCCGCGCGGATCGCCGGTGGACAGGCCGTACTTGCCGGAGTCGGGGTACTCGCACACCTCGGGACGCTTCTGGGTGCTGATCGACAGATAGCGCAGCGGCCCGTCCGACGTGTTAATGATCTGGTGCGGGTACTCGGGTCCTGCTGGGATGTCGATCACGTCGCCGGCGCGGATCGGGATCATTTCGCCCGCCACGCGCAGCGTGCCCTCGCCCTCGAGGATCACGAACATCTCCTCCTCGGCGTAGTGCGAGTGATACGGACACGAGATCCTGCCGGGCGCGAGGATGTCGTAGCCGGCGCCGAGATCGCGCGCCGCAGTCCCCTGCACGCGCGGTCCGATCACGCCGCCGCAGCGGGTGTCGTACTTGGGCTCGCGCCTGAAGTGCTCGAGCTCGACGTCGTGGATGTTGCGTACCAGCTTGTCGCGCAGGCTCATCTTCTCGTCACCTCATGTCGAAGCGGTACACCGCCAGCTCGGCGCGCAGGTGCGGTGCGAACTCCACCGGATCGCCGTCCGCGAGCAGCGCGCGCTGCTTGATGGCGTAGCCGAGCTTGGCGGCGAGAATCTCGAAATCCTTCGGCGTGCACAGGTGGATGTTTGGCGTGTCGTACCACTGGTACGGAATCGATTTCGTCACCGGCATGTGGCCGCCGAGCAGCGACAACGCATGCCGCCAGTGGCCGAAGTTCGGAAAGCTGACAATGCCGTGGCGCGCGACGCGTGCCATCTCGCGCAGCACGTCCTCGACCCGGTGCATCGCCTGCAGAGTCTGTGACAGCACGACGATGTCGAACATGTCGTCGCGGAACATGCGCAGGCCGGCGTCGAGGTTGGACTGGATCACGTTGACACGGCGCCTGATGCACTCGAGCACGTAGCCGTCGTCGATCTCGACGCCGTAGCCGCGGCACTGCCGCTCGTCGCGCAGGTGCGCCAGCAGCGCACCGTCGCCGCAGCCGAGGTCGAGCACGTGCGTGCGCGGCGCGATCCAGCCGGCGATCAGTTGCAGGTCGGCGCGGAGAGTCATGCCGGGAATTCGCGCGCGATGTTGTCGAAGTACGCCGCCACCGCCGCGTGATAGCGCGCGTCGTCGAGCAGGAACGCGTCGTGTCCGTGCGGCGCGTCGATCTCCAGGTAGGTGACGTCGCGGTCGTTGGCGATCAGCGCCTCGACGATCTCGCGCGACCGTGCCGGCGAGAAACGCCAGTCGGTGGTGAACGACGCCAGCAGGAATTTCGCGCTGGCCGGCGCCAGCGCCGTCCGCAGGTCGCCGCCGGTCGCCTTCGCCGGATCGAAGTAGTCGAGCGCGCGCGTGATCAGCAGGTAGGTGTTGGCGTCGAAGTACTCGGAGAACTTGTCGCCCTGGTAGCGCAGGTAGCTCTCGATCTCGAACTCGACGTCGTAGTGGAACTGGTAGTCGCCGGCGCGCATCGCACGGCCGAACTTCTCGGCCATGTCATCGCCCGACAGGTAGGTGATGTGGCCGATCATGCGCGCCACGCGCAGCCCGCGCTTCGGTACCACGCCGTGCGCGTAGTAGTCGCCGCCGTGGAAATCCGGGTCGGAGCGGATCGCGGTGCGCGCGACTTCGTTGAACGCGATGTTCTGCGCGGTCAGCTTGGGCGTCGTTGCGATCGCCACGCAGTGCCCGATGCGGCTGGGGTACTGGATCGTCCACGACAGCGCCTGCATCGCGCCGAGCGAGCCACCCATCACCGCCGCCCAGCGCTCGATGCCGAGCGCGTCGGCGAGCCGCGCCTGCGTGTTGACCCAGTCCTCCACCGTGACGACCGGGAAGCGTCCGCCGTAGGGCTTGCCGGTTGCCGGATCGACCGACATCGGACCGGTGGAACCGAAGCAGGAGCCGAGGTTGTTGACGCCGACCACGAAGAAGCGGTTGGTGTCGACCGGCTTGCCCGGCCCGACCATGTTGTCCCACCAGCCGACGTCCTTGGGTCGGTCGGCGTACACGCCGGCCACGTGATGCGACGCGTTCAGCGCGTGACAGATCAGCACCGCGTTGCTGCGCGCCGCGTTCAGTTCGCCGTAGGTCTCGTACACCAGCGTGTAGTCGGCGATCGAGGCACCGCTGGCGAGCGCGAGCGGCGCCGCGAAGTGCATCGACTTCGGCGCCACGACTCCGACCGACCCGCTGTTCTGCATTTCCCAGGCACCATGAAAAAACCCGACAGGCGCTGGCTTGTCGGGTTCCGAGCACGTCCGGTCCGGACGCGGATCTCTTTAGCGGAAAGCCGGCGTCGTCAGCCGGCGCGCCCGCAAGCGGATCAACAAATCAGCGCGTGAGGGCGAACAGTAGCAGACTCGAGGGACCGCGCAGCAGACGTCGTCCGGCTACTGCGCGACCGCACGGACCTGCGCCCGCTCGAGCGCGCGCCGCACGTCGAGCGGGTCGTCCGCGCGCAGCACGCGCGCCGCCAGCTTGGCAGCGGTCTTGGTCGACACCGTCAGCAGGCGCTCCTTGACCGACAGCAGCTGCGACGGATGCATCGAAAAGCTGCGCAGACCCATGCCGAGCAGCAGTTCGGTCAGGTCGACCTCGCCCGCCATCTCGCCGCACACCGATACCGGCGTGTGTGCACGGGCGCCAATGCGCAAGGTGCGCGCGATCAGCTGCAGCACGGCCGGGTGCAGGTGGTCGTACAGGTGCGCGACGCTCGAGTCGGCGCGGTCGATCGCGAGCGTGTACTGGATCAGGTCGTTGGTGCCGAGCGAGAAGAACTTCATCCGCTTCACGAACGCCGACAGCGAAAGCGCGGCCGCCGGCACCTCGATCATGCCGCCGATCAGGATGCGGCCGTCGAACTTCTGCTTGCGTTCCTTCAGCTGTTCCTTCGCGCGCGCGACGAACGCGAGCGCCTGCTCGACCTCGTGCACGTGCGCCAGCATCGGCACCAGGATGCGCACAGAGCCGACCGCCGAGGCGCGCAGGATCGCGCGCAGCTGCGTCAGGAACAGCTCCGGATACGCAAGGCAGTAGCGGATCGCCCGCAGTCCGAGCGCTGGATTCGATTCGATCGTCGGCGCCGACTGCGTCATGCCGAGGGACAGCCGCGCCGCCTCGTTCAGCACCTTGTCGGCGCCGATGTCGAGGGTGCGGATCACCACCGGCTTGCCCTTCATCGCGCGCGCGACCCGGGAATACGCTTCGTACTGCTCGTCCTCGTCCGGAAGCTGGTCGCGGTTCATGAACAGGAACTCGGTGCGGAACAGGCCGATGCCGTCGGCGCCGACCTCGAGCGCATCGCGCGCGTCCCCGGGCAGCTCGATGTTGGCCATCAGCTCGATCGCATGGCCGTCCCGGGTGCGCGCGATCTTGCCCTTCAGCCGACGCAGCTGGCTGCGGGTTTCGATCTGCGCGCGCAGGCGCTGGCGGAATTCCGCCAGCGCACTGGCTTCGGGGATGATGTGCAGGCGGCCCGCCTCGGCGTCGATGACGACGAGATCGCCCTCGGCGACCGCCTCGCGTGCGCCGGCGGCGCCGAGCACGGCCGGCAGCCCGAGGCTGCGCGCCAGGATCGCGGTGTGCGAGGTCGGGCCGCCGAGCTCGCACACGAAGCCGGCCACGTCCAGGGCGGCGCGATCCTTCAGGTGCAGCACGTCGGCCGGCGCCATGTCGCGCGCCACCAGGATCAGGCGCTCGCCCTCGGCGATCTTCGGCACCGGCACCCCAGTCTGCGGCTTGCCGTGCGTCAGCGCCTTCATCACCCGGTCGACCACCTGGCGCACGTCCTGCGAGCGCTCGCGCAGGTACTCGTCCTCGATCGATTCGAACTGGCGGCAGACTTCCTCGAGCTGCAGCGACAGCGCCCACTCGGCGTTGATCAGCTTCTGCCGCACCAGATCGCGCGGCTCGTCGCACAGGTGCGAGTCGTCGAGGATCATCCGGTGCAGGTCGAGGAATGCCTTGACTTCGCTCGGCGCGTCGGGCGCGACGTGCGCGCGCAGGTCGTCGAGCTCCGCGCGCACGATCGAGAAGGCGTTGTTCAGGCGCGCCACCTCGTGCAGAACATCCTTGCGCTCGATCTGGTAGCGCTGGATGTCGAGTTCGGACGCGCCCAGCAGGTGCGCGCGCCCGATCGCGATTCCGGGTGCGGCCCCCGAAACGATGCCGATGCCGATCAGTTCACGCGCCATGGCCCGCGGCCTTACTCATGCTCGCCGAACCTGGATTCGATCAGCTGCCCGATCGCATCTATCGCGGCCGTCTCGTCCGGACCGTTGGCATCGACGGTGACGGTCGAGCTGTGTCCCGCCGCCAGCATCATCACGCCCATGATCGATTTCGCATTGACGCGCCGACCCGCCCTGGAGATCCACACCTCGCTCTTGAACTGCGCCGCCGTCTTGGTCAGGAGCGCCGACGGTCGTGCGTGCAGCCCGAGCCTATTGTTGATGGTGAATTCGCGCGTAATCATTGCCCTGCGGTCGGAAGCTCTGGTTCTGCACCGGTGTCGATACCACCTGCATCACGCCCTGCGTGCCGCCGGCGAGCGCCTTCTCGACCGTGTCCGACAGTTTGCCATCGCGATAGCACAGCGCGCGCAGCAGCATCGGGAGATTCACGCCCGCCACCACTGACACGCGCGGCGGATCCGACAACTGCGACGCGATGTTGCCGGGCGTGGCGCCGAAGGCATCGGTCAGGACCAGCACGCCGGTGCCGTCGTCGATCTCCGCCACCAGCGAACGGGCGCTCGCGACGGTCGCGGCGACATCCGCGCCCGCGGGCACGTCGAGCACGCGCAACTTGTCCGCGGCCCGCCCCGGATCGCACGCATAGACGTGCGACGCGCACTGCGCGAGCGCGCCGGCGAGCGGGGCGTGCGCGACGATCAGGATTCCTATCACTTGCTTGCCGCCCTTTCCAACGCATCCATGAACATGCCGGCGACGTTGAAACCGGTCTGCTGCGTGATTTCCACGAAGCAGGTGGGACTGGTGACATTGACCTCGGTGAGATAGTCGCCGATCACGTCGAGCCCGACCAGCAGCAAGCCGCGCGCGGCAAGCACCGGCCCGAGCGCTGCCGCAATCTCCTTGTCGCCGGCGGATAACGGCTGGGCACGGCCAATGCCGCCGGCCGCCAGATTGCCGCGCGACTCGCCGGGCTTCGGGATGCGCGCCAGCGCGAACGGGACCGGCTCGCCGCCGATCAGCAGCACGCGCTTGTCGCCCTCCCTGATCTGCGGAATGAAGCGCTGCGCCATCACCGTGCGCCGGCCCAGCTGCGTGATCGTCTCGAGGATCACGTTCAGGTTGGCGTCGTCCGGGCGCAGGCGGAAGATGCTCATCCCGCCCATGCCGTCGAGCGGCTTGACGACGACGTCACCGTGCTCGCGCAGGAACCCGCGGATCGCCTCGACATCGCGCGTCACCAGCGTCGGCGGCGCGAATTCGGCGAACTCGGTGATCGCGAACTTTTCGTTGTGGTCGCGCAGCGCGCGCGGCTCGTTGAACACCCGCGTGCCCTCGCGCTGCGCAGCCTCCAGCAGGAAGGTCGCGTACAGGTACTCCATGTCGAACGGCGGGTCCTTGCGCATCAGCACCGCATCGAACGAGGTCAGCTCCTGCAGCCCGCGTTCGCGCTCGACGTACCACGCCGCGTGCGGATCGTCCGACGGCGGCGCCAGCGCCACGAGCTGCGCATCCGCCTGCACCCGCGCCGAACCGCCGTCGCTGGACCACCGCAGCTGCGGCGGCGTGCACGCCCACACATCGTGTCCACGCGCGGCCGCCTCGCGCATCATCGCGACCGACGAGTCCTTGTAGGCCTTCAGCTCATCGAGCGGATCGACGACGAACAGCAGCGACAGTCCCTGTGACATTGGGGCGCCTATGCCTCGGCGGCAACGGCCGGTTTGGCCGCGGCGGCCGCCCGCAATGGCAGCAGGTGCCGGGTACGCTGCAGCTCGATCGATGCGGCCAGATGTGCGAGTCGCGCCACCACGCCATAGCTGTAGAAACGGTTCGACAGGCTGCCGCCCGGCGCCGCCTTGCAGTCCGGCAGGTTGCACGAGCAGCTGAACGGCTGCGCTTCGGCGAGCGGCGCGAAATGCATGCCCGGCGCGTTCAGGTTCTCGTCGATGCCGCGCTGCCGGTTGACGCGATAGAACCCGCCCACCACGCAGCGGTCGATCATGTAGACGACGGGCTCGGCCGCGGCATCATCGACCTTCTCCACCGTCGGCACGCCCTCCTGGATGATCACGTCGCGCACCTCGAGACCCTCTTTCACGACCGCCATCTTGTTGCGTTGCTTGCGGTTCAGGTCCCGTACCTCGGACGGATCACGGACGGTCATGATGCCCATGCCGTACGTCCCGGCGTCGGCCTTGACGATCACGAACGGCGTGGCCCCGACGCCGTGCTCGCAGTACTTCGCTCGCACCCGCGACAGCACCAGATCGACGCTTTCCGCCAGGCACTCTTCGCCCTCGCGCGCATGGAAATCGACCTGGTTGCAGCGCGCGAAGTACGGATTGATCAGCCACGGATCGATCGACAGCAGCCGCGCGAAGTCGCCGGCGACCTCGTCGTACGCGGCGAAGTGATGCGATTTGCGGCGCACCGCCCAGCCGGCATGCAGCGGCGGCACCAGGACCTGATCCGCCAGGTCGCGCAGGATGTCCGGGATGCCGGCGGAAAGGTCGTTGTTCAGCAGGATTGCGCACGGATCGAAGCCGGCCAGGCCGACGCGTCTGTCCTGGCGCACCAGCGGCTCGACCGTCAGGCTGTCGCCGTCCGGCAGCGCGATCGTGGCCGGCTGCGTGACCTCCGCCGACAGCGAGCCCACCCGTACTTCGAGCCCGGTGGAGCGCAGGATCCGCACCAGCCGCGCCACATTGGTCAGGTAATACGCGTTGCGCGTGTGCCGCTCCGGGATCAGCAGCAGGTTGCGCGCCTGCGGGCACAGCCGCTCGATCGCGCCCTGCGCTGCCTGCACCGCCGACGGCAGCATGTCCTCGGACAGGTTGTTGAACCCGCCCGGAAACAGGTTCATGTCGACTGGGGCCAGCTTGAAGGCCGCATTGCGCAGGTCGACCGAACCGTAGAACGGTGGCGCGTGGTCCTGCCACTGCAGCCGGAACCAGCGCTCGATGGCCGGCATCGAGTCGAGGATGCGCCGCTCCAGCTCGAGCAGCGGCCCGCTGACTTCAGTGCCGGGATTCGGTACGGCTGGATTCGACATGCAGACCCCTTGCCCGCGCGCGGCGCCATCGGTCGGGTGCGCGAATCGCTCGGACGGGCATTCTAGCCACAGATATGGGGATCGCCGCGATGCAAAAAAAGAAGGGCGCCCGCGGGGTCGGGGCGCCCGAAAGCTGCCTTTGCTTCGGCCGCGCCAATAGCGGGCGCGGCCAGGCGAGCTAGGGAGACACAGCCGGTATCAGCGCAGGCCGCTTGTCCGCCTGCTGTGCATCAGATCAGTAGTGGTAGGCCGACTCGCCGTGGTAGGTCGTATCCAGTCCCTCGCGCTCCTCTTCCTCCGATACGCGCAGGCCGACGACCAGATCCGCGATCTTGAAGGCGACGAACGCGACCACCGCGGTCCAGACAACGGTCAGTCCGACCGCCTTCGCCTGGATCAGCAGCTGCTCCATGATCGGGTTCGATCCGACCTTTCCGGTGACCCAATCCGTCACCAGTCCCGGCCCACCGAGGCTTTGCGAGTTGAACACACCGGTCAGCAGCGCGCCCGTGATCCCGCCGACCGCGTGCACGCCAAACACGTCGAGTGCATCGTCGGCATTCAGCATCTTCTTCAGCCCGGTGACGCCCCAGAAGCAGATCAGGCCAGCGACGATGCCGATCACGAACGCGCCCAGGATGCCGACGTTGCCGGCGGCCGGGGTGATCGCCACCAAACCGGCAACCGCGCCGGACGCCGCGCCGAGCATCGATGGCTTGCCCTTGAACATCCACTCGACGAAGGTCCACGACAGCACCGCGCAGGCCGTGGCGAGGAAGGTGTTCATGAAGGCGAGCGCGGCCGAGCCGTTGGCCTCCAGCGCGGAGCCCGCATTGAAGCCGAACCAGCCGAACCACAGCAGCGAGGCGCCGATCATCGTCATCGTCAGGCTGTGCGGGGCCATCGATTCTCTGCCGTAGCCGATGCGCTTGCCGAGGATGTAGGCGCCGACCAGGCCAGCCACCCCGGCGTTGATGTGAACGACCGTGCCGCCAGCGAAGTCGAGCGCACCCCACTGCCAGATCAGTCCAGCCGTCGAGTTCAACTTGTCGACCACGTCGGGCGACGTATAGGCGTCCGGACCCGCCCAGAACCACACCATGTGCGCGATCGGCAGGTAACTGAACGTGAACCAGATCACCATGAAGATCAGCACCGCGGAGAACTTGATGCGGTCGACGGTCGAGCCGAGGATCAGGCAGCAGGTGATCGCGGCAAACGTCGCCTGGAACGCGACGAACACGAGCTCGTAGATCGGCGTGCCCTTGCTGAAGGTTCCGGCCATCGAGAACTCGCCCTTCATCGCGTCGAACGTCCCGGCCAGAAACAGCCGGTCGAAGCCCCCGAAGAACGCGTTGCCCTCCGTGAACGCGAGGCTGTAGCCGTAGATGCACCACAGGACGGTGATCAGCGAGAAGGTCACGAACACCTGCATCAGCACCGACAGCATGTTCTTGCTCCTGACCAGGCCGCCGTAGAACAGCGCCAGCGCCGGCACGGACATCAGCAGCACGAGTGCGGTCGAGGTCAGCATCCATGCCACGTCGCCCTTGTTCGGCGTCGGCGCGGGCTTGGCCTCTTCCTTCTTCTCGGCCGGCTTGACCTCGTCCTTCTTCGCCTCCGCCGCCGGCGCAGCCTCGTCCTTCTTGGCCTCCGCCTTGACCTCGGCGGGCGCGGCCGTCGACTGGGCGAGCGTGACCGCCGGCGTCAGCGAACCGAGGGCGAAAGCGCCCGCGGCAAGCAACATCACAAGTAGTTTTTTCATGTCGTTTTCCCTGGCGATTAGAGGGCTTCCTTGCCGGTCTCGCCGGTGCGGATGCGGATGACCTGTTCGAGGTCGTAGACGAAGATCTTGCCGTCGCCGATCTTGCCGGTGCGCGCCGAGTTCTCGATTGCCTCGAGCGCACGCTCGACGATGTCGTCGGCGACCGCGGCTTCGATCTTGACCTTGGGCAGGAAATCGACCACGTACTCCGCGCCGCGGTACAGCTCGGTGTGGCCCTTCTGCCGGCCGAAGCCCTTGACCTCGGTGACGGTGATGCCCTGCACACCGACTGCGCTCAGGGCTTCCCGCACCTCGTCAAGCTTGAACGGCTTGATGATGGCGGTGATGAGTTTCATTGACGCACTCCCTTGTTGTCAGAACGATTTGCCGATCGAAACGACCAGGCGCGTTGCGCCCAGATCGGTGCCATTCACCGGGCCCGTGTAGCAGGCCTTCTTGGTGTTGGTGCCGGATACCAGGCCGGACAGGGTCCATCCCGACAGGTCGTAGCTGGCCTTCAGGCTGTAGTCGGTGTAGTCGCAGTCGGAGTTGTTCTTGACCTTCTGGTAACCGATGTGCGGGACCAGCGTGATGCCGCTGCCGGCATCGAAGCTCACGGACAGGTCGAGGTAGTGGCTGTTCTTGCTGTCGGTGAAGCCGAACAGGTTGGTCGTCGCGTGCGAGTACTTCAGCGTGGCCGGCCCGTAGGTGCCGGCGAGGTAGACCTCGGTCGTGTTCGGGCTCACCGCCGGCTTGGCGCCGGACGTCGGGTAGTAGTAGGCAAGCACGCCCAGGTCGAGCGTCAGGTCCTTGACCACCTCGAACTTGTAGCCGCCGTAGAAATCCATCTCCACCGGCGCCGACAGGCCCGGATTCGCGTCGGAGATCCAGCTGATCGACGAGTTCCAGTTGCCGAGGTAGAAGCCGCTCTTGTGCCCGAAGTCGAAGCCGCCGGAGATCGCCGGCTTGCGGTTGCTCTGGGCGATGCCGCGGTACAGGTATTCGGACGACAGCGCCAGGTTGCCGGTAAACGTGAAATCGGGTTCGGGCTTCGCGGGAGCGGCGGTCTGCGCGAAACCCGCAAGCGGAGCGCACAGCGCGGCAGCGACGACCAGGGGCGGGGCGAATCTCTTCATGTTTTTCCTCGGAAAGATGATTGACGGGAAGGAGCTTCCGGATACCGTTCTGCAACATGCGTGCCATGCCCATCGCATGCCTCGAATGCGCCGGCAAGGTGCAGATTCGCCGCGGCGGCGTGCATCCGCGCCCCGTCTCGCCGCAAATCGGTGCGGACTGCACCGCGATCCTGCCGTGCGCCACCCGCTGATAGACTCGTCAGCGCAAGCCCAAACCCTGGAACGACACACCTCGAATGGACAAGGCGGCATTTCTGGACGAACTGCAGGGCAAGCTGGACGCGCTGCTCGCCAACACGCCGGCCAAGGACCTGCAGCGCAACCTGAAGGCGCTGCTCGCGCAGCAGTTCGCCCGACTCGATCTGGTCACGCGGGAAGAATTCGACACCCAGACCAAGGTGCTGGCGCGCACGCGCGAAAAGCTCGAGGCGCTCGAAGCCCGTCTCGCAGAGCTCGAGGCCGGGCGGCGCTGATTGCGGCTTGCCGGGCCCCAAGAGGGCGCGCGCGGACTTGATTTCAGTCCGTACCTGCCTTAGATAGCTTCATTGAGTTGTTCCCGGCAGCACCATCCGATGACGATCCGACCGGCCGCCGTGGCCGGCAGCTTCTACCCCGCGGAAGCCAACGCGCTGCGCGAGGAAATCCGCACGCATTTGAACGCCACCGCGCGGCCGGCCGCGCAACGCGTACCCAAGGCGCTGATCGCACCGCACGCGGGCTATGTCTACTCCGGCCCGATCGCGGCGAGCGCCTACGCACGGCTCGATGGACAGCGCAGCCACATCCGCCGCGTCGTCCTGCTGGGGCCGGCGCACCGGGTGCCGGTGCGTGGACTCGCGCTGCCGGGCGCCAGCGCATTCGAAACGCCGCTCGGCACGGTTCCGGTCGATGCCGCCGCGGCACTGTCGCTCGCGCATCTGCCGCAGGTGGTCGTGCACGCCGGTGCGCATGCTCACGAGCATTCGCTTGAGGTCCACCTGCCGTTTCTGCAGGAAATGCTCGGTGATTTCTCGCTGTTGCCGCTGGTCGTCGGCGACGCGACCGCCGAAGAAGTCGCCGAGGTGCTGCAGGCCCTGTGGGGCGGGCCCGAAACGCTGATCGTCATCAGCTCGGACCTGTCGCATTACCTTCCCTACGACCTCGCCGTCCGTACCGACGCACGCACCGCGCAGGCGATCGCCGACCTCGATCCGACGCTGGACCACCTGCAGGCGTGCGGCGCCACGCCCGTCAACGGCCTGCTCACGCTCGCGCGGCGGCATGGCCTGCGCGCCGAACTGCTTGACCTGCGCAATTCGGGCGACACCGCCGGCGACCGCAGGCGCGTCGTCGGGTACGGCGCGTGGGCAATCCACGAGGCGGCCGTCGTCGACTGCCCGTTCGAAGACCGCACCGACGCCGCGAGCACGACGAACGAGTTGATGCGCGGCGCGCTGCTGACGCTGGCGCGCGGCGCGATCGCGCGGCAGCTGGGTCTCGCGGCCGCACCGCGCACCACGGCCGCCTTCCTGCGCGCGCGCGGCGCATCGTTCGTGACCCTGCGCACCGGGGGCGCGCTGCGCGGCTGCATCGGCTCGCTCGAGGCGCGCCGGCCACTCGGAGAAGACGTCGAGCACAATGCGCGAGCCGCCGCCTTTTCCGATCCGCGCTTCGAACCGCTCGAGGCGGCCGAATTCGAGCAGATCCGGGTCGAGGTTTCGGTGCTGTCGGCGCCCCAGCCGATGGAAGCGAGCGGGCTCGATGATCTGCAGCGTCGGCTGCGCCCGCACGTCGACGGTCTGATTCTTCGGTACGGCGATCGGCGCGCCACCTTCCTGCCGCAGGTCTGGGACGCGCTGCCCGACGCGGGCGACTTCGTCGGCCAGCTGCAGCGCAAGGCCGGTCTGCCGGTCGGCTTCTGGCACGCCGACCTGCAGGTTTCCCGCTACACGGTCGAAAAGTATGTCGAAGACGAAGGCTGACAGCGACGCGCGCGCAGAACTCGACCACCCGGCGCGCTGGTGGCACCGCCTCGATGATGGTCGCATCCAGTGCGACCTGTGCCCGCGCGACTGCAGACTGCATGAAGGACAGCGCGGCCTGTGCTTCGTGCGCCAGCGCAGCGGCGACGCGATGGTGCTGACCACCTATGGCCGCTCGTCGGGGTTCTGCGTCGACCCGATCGAGAAGAAGCCACTGCACCACTTCTATCCCGGGTCGGCAGTCTTCTCGTTCGGCACCGCGGGCTGCAATCTCGCCTGCAAGTTCTGCCAGAACTGGGACATCTCCAAGTCGGCCGAGATGGATCGGCTGATGGACCGTGCGTCGCCGTCGGAAATCGCCGCAGCGGCCCGGCGCACCGGCTGCGCGAGCGTGGCCTTCACCTACAACGACCCGGTGATCTTCGCCGAGTACGCGATGGATGCCGCCGACGCCTGCCACGCGCACGGCGTGAAGACGGTCGCGGTCACCGCCGGCTACATGCATTCCGGGCCGCGCCGCGAGTTCTACGCGAGGATGGACGCGGCCAATGTCGACCTGAAGGCGTTCACCGAGGAGTTCTACTTCAAGCTCACCGGCGCGCACCTGGCGCCCGTGCTCGACACGCTGAAGTACCTGGTGCACGAAACCCGGGTGTGGACCGAGATCACTACGCTGCTGATCCCGGGCAGGAACGATTCGTCGGACGAACTGCGCGCGCTGTCCGCCTGGGTCAGGAAGGAACTCGGCCCGCAGGTGCCGCTGCATTTCACCGCCTTCCATCCCGACTGGAAGATGACCGACATTCCGGCGACGCCTTCGAGCACGCTGGCGCGCGCGCGCAGCATCGCGCGCGAAGAAGGGCTGCAGTTCGTCTACACCGGCAACGTGCACGACACCGAGGGTGGCACGACGTTCTGCCCGTCGTGCCATGCCGCGCTGATAGAGCGCGACTGGCATCGCATCCTGCGCTACGACCTGACCGATGACGGCCGCTGCCCGCACTGCACGACCGTGATTCCGGGCCGGTTCGGCAGGTTCGAACACGCGTTCGGACCCCGCCGCATTCCGGTCCGGCTCCACTCCTGATGAAGACCGAAGCCCGCCCGGTGCGGATCGCACTTCCGGAGGTCGTGCTGCCGGGCGACCTCGCGTTGCCCGCGCCGGCGACCGGCTTGGTGCTGTTCGCGCACGGCAGCGGCAGCAGCCGCTCGAGTCCGCGCAACCGTTACGTGGCCGAGGTGCTGAACCAGGCGGGACTGGCGACGCTGCTGTTCGATCTGCTGACGCCCGCCGAAGACGTCGACCGCGCCGCGCGCTTCGACATCGATCTGCTCGCGCGACGCCTGACGGCGGCCGCGCACTGGTGCCGCGCGCAGCCGGACCTGGCCCGACTGCCGCTCGGGCTGTTCGGGGCCAGCACCGGTGCGGCAGCCGCGCTGATCGCCGCGGCGCTGCTGGGCCCCGACGTGCGCGCCGTCGTCTCGCGCGGGGGGCGGCCCGACCTGGCGCCGGCGGATATCGCCGAACGCGTGACCGCGCCCACGCTGCTGATCATCGGCGAACACGACCGCGAGGTGCTGATGCTCAATCGCCGCGCCGCGCGCAGCCTGCGCGCGCCGCATGCGGAGCGCATCGTGCCCGGCGCCACCCACCTGTTCGAGGAGCCCGGCACGCTCGAGCAGGCTGCGGACGCCGCGCGCGACTGGTTCGTGCGCTACCTGCCGGCCAGCGCGGCGACCACCTCGTCGTCTTCGACCTGATCGAAGGTGCGATAGAACTGTCCGACCGCATAGAACGCGGTCGGCGCGTGCAGGCACACGACTTCGTCGGCCAGCGGCCGCACTCGCTCCAGCGTGTCCGGCGGCGCGACCGGCACCGCGCAGATCAGGCGCGCGGGCTTCTTCTCGCGCAGCGCGTGCAGCGCCGCGATCATCGTCGAGCCGGTCGCCAGCCCGTCGTCGACCACGATCACCGTGCGCCCGGCGGGATCGATCGCCGCACGCTGCTCGGTATAGCGGCGGCGGCGCTCGCGCATCGTCGCCAGCTGCGCCTGCTTCTCGCGCTCGATATATTCCTGCGACGCGCCGACCCACGCCGCGTCCGGATTCAGGTACGACCAGCCTGATTCGTCGATCGCGCCGATCGCGTATTCCGCGTGCCCCGGCGCGCCGAGCTTGCGCACCAGCACCACGTCCACATCGCCGTCCAGTTGCCGCGCAATCAGCTGCGCCATCGGTACCGCACCGCGCGGAATGCCGAGCACAAGCGGCCGGGTTCCCCTGTACCTGTCGAGCGCGCGCGCCAACTGGCGCGCGGCATCGTTTCGATCGTTGAACATCCGTCGCGCACCTCCCGCAGCAAAGGCTAGTTGCCCCGGAGCGCGAGATGTTGCGACAGCGCAGGTTGCCGCCGTCGCATCACCGGAACACGATCGTGCGGTGCCCGTTCAGCAGCACGCGGTCCTCGAGGTGGTACTTGAGCGCTCGCGCCAGCACGCTCTTCTCGATGTCGCGGCCGTAGCGGACGAGGTCCTCTTCGGTGTCGCCGTGATCGATCCGCACCACGTCCTGTTCGATGATCGGTCCCTCGTCCAGCTGCTCGGTCACGTAGTGCGACGTGGCTCCGATCAGCTTGACGCCGCGCTCGAATGCCTGGTGATAGGGCCGTGCACCCGCGAAGCTCGGCAGGAAGCTGTGGTGAATGTTGATGATCCGGCCCGGCAGCCCGCGCGTGATCGACGGCGGCAGGATCTGCATGAAGCGCGCCAGCACCATCACGTCGCCACCCGCCGCGGCGAAGATGTGCGCGATGCGCTCGAACGCGGCGCGCTTGCCGTTCGCGTCCGCCGGCACCGGCACGTGATGGAACGGAATGTCGTGCCACTCGACGTAGCCGCGCAGATCGTCGTGATTGCTGATCACGCACGGGATCGCGCAGTCGAGTTCGCGCGCTTTCCAGCGGTACAGCAGATCGACCAGGCAATGGTCGTATCTGCTGACCAGGATCACCACGCGCCTGCGGATCGTCGAATCCGTGATTGACCACTGCATCGCGAACTCGTCCGCAATCGCGGCGAACTCTTCGCGGAACCGGTCCGGCGTGATGCCGCCTCCGCCAAGCGAGCGCGCGAGCAGCACATTGCGCATGAAGAAGCGCTGCGTGGCGGCGTCGGCGTGATGGTTTGCCTCGACGATCCAGCCGCCGCGCTCGGCGATGAAGCGGCTGACCGCGGCGACGATGCCGACGCGATCGGGGCACGAGATCGTCAGGGTATAGGTCGGCTCGGATGGCATGCGCAATCGCAGTCGTGGACGGACCTGCGATTACCGCAAATCCGCGGCCGGACGGCGGTCAGCGGATCGTCGCCACGCGCGCGACCGGCGCCGAACGCTCGCGCGCGATGCCGACGATGCGCTCCGCGATCTCGCGGTCGAGCTTCTTCAGGTCGGCCTCGATCGATGGCCAGTCGATCATGCGGACACCCTTCACGCGGTTGGCGCGCAGCGCCGAGTCCCCGCCGTGCTCGGCGACGACCAGCAGCTTCGGCAGCCCCGCCGATCGCGCCAGGTCGAGCAGGCTGCTGGCGCGCGGAGCGGTCGCACGCCCCGGGTCGTAGACGAATGCATAACAGCGTGCCGGGTCCTCGCGATGGCGCAGCACGACGTCGATCGGACGCAGAGCTGTCGACGCCGGCGCCGGCCGATAGCCGCGCGCTTCGTACCAGGCCAGCACCAGGTTGCGCAGCGGCACGTCGAGGTTGAGCGTCGAGGGCGTTTTCTGCTCCGCGGGTGTGGCGGTATTGATCGACGTGTTCGGTACAGATGTCCGCGTGGACGGAGCACCGGTCTGCAGCCCGGTCGACGGCCAGCCCCCGGAGAGCATCGGCTCGATGTTCGTCGGCTCATCGAGCTGCGCCCGCGCGCGCGCTGCCGAGCCCGGAGGCACGCTCGAAAGCAGGGCCTCGATGTCGATGTCCTCCTCGCCGACCTCGAGCCCGCGGCTGCCGCGCAGGTTGGTCGACAGCCCGGCGTCGACGTTCGTCTCGCCCTCGACGACCGGCGCCACGTCGCCCGCGGCCTTCACTGCGGCGAGAATCGCCGCCTCGCGCTCCTGTGCGGCGATACGCCGGGCACGCAGCTCGCCACGGAGCCACACGAAAGCAGCCCCGATCAACAGCAACAGCACGCCGTACAGCACGAAACTCATGGAGACACCGAGGCGCTTCGCCGCGTCTTCGACCGCGAATCCAGCATTGTCGCCGCGCGCGCCCGCGGGGCAAAAGGGGATATCTCGGATTCTCGGTATCGAGGTGTCGTTTCGCGATCGACCATCCGGCCGACCGCGCGTACGTCGACGCGGGGCGGCCATCGGCCGTTCGCATTCGCGCCCGCGCGACCACGGGTCGCAAGGGGTCGATGCGTAGAATCGCGCGGCTGCCGCTCCTACAACTCAATGACCCTCGCCGTCGTCCGCAGCCGTGGCCTGTCGGGCATGTCCGCCCCGGAAGTCACGGTCGAAGTCCATCTCGCCAACGGCCTGCCGTCGTTCACGCTCGTGGGCCTGCCCGACACCGAGGTCAAGGAAGCGCGCGAGCGCGTGCGCGCGGCGCTGCAGAACTGCCGCTTCGAGTTCCCGATGCGGCGAATCACCGTCAATCTCGCACCCGCCGATCTGCCGAAGGAATCGGGTCGCTTCGACCTCGCGATCGCGCTCGGCATCCTGGCGGCGAGCGGGCAGATTCCGTCGCGCGACCTCGACCGCTACGAGTTTGCGGGCGAGCTGTCGCTTTCCGGCGAACTGCGGCCGGTGCGCGGCACGCTCGCCATGACCTATGCGGTGTCGAAGACGCCGCACCCGATGGGCGCGTCGCGCGGATTCATCGTCCCGGAGGAAAACGCCGACGAGGCGGCGCTGGTCGGCGGCCCAAAGATCTACCCCGCCAAGGACCTGCTGCAGGTAGTCGCTCACCTGTCCGCAGATGCCAACGGCGAAGGCGCACAGCGCTTGAAGCCGCACGTCGCGGCAGTGCGCCTCACGCCGCCGGCGTATCCCGATTTCTACGAAGTCAAGGGCCAGAAGGCAGCCAAACGCGCGCTCGAGATTGCCGCTGCCGGTGGTCACAGCGTGCTGATGGTGGGGCCGCCCGGCACCGGCAAGACGATGCTCGCGCAGCGCTTCGCGGGCATCGTGCCGCCGATGACGACCGAAGAGGCGCTCGAGTCGGCCGCGGTGCTTTCACTGGTCGGGCAGTTCGCGCCGCAGCGATGGGCAACCCGGATCTTCCGCGCTCCGCATCACACCGCCAGCAGCGTTGCGCTCGTCGGTGGCGGCAACCCGCCGATGCCCGGCGAGATCTCGCTCGCGCACTACGGCGTGCTGTTTCTCGACGAACTGCCCGAGTTCGATCGCCGTGTGCTGGAGGTTCTGCGCGAACCGCTGGAATCGGGACGCATCACGATCTCGCGCGCGGCGCGCCAGGTCGAATATCCCGCCAAGTTCCAGCTGATCGGCGCCATGAATCCCTGTCCGTGCGGCTACTTCGGTCACAAGGTCAACCCGTGCCGCTGCACGCCGGACCAGATCGCCAAGTACCAGGACCGCATCAGCGGCCCGCTGCTCGACCGCATCGACATGCGCGTCGAAGTCTCATCGCTCAGCGAAGCCGAACTGCTCGCGCTCCCGGACGGCGAGCCGACGCGCCTGATCGCGGCACGCGTGGCCAAGGCGCACGACCGCGCCCTGACGCGGCAGGGCAAACCGAATGACCTGCTGGTGTCGACGGAGATCGAGAAGATCTGCCGGCCGGAAGGCCAGGTCAAGCAGTTGCTTTATGCGGCGACCACGCGGCTGGGCTGGTCGGCACGCGCGTATCACCGCGTGCTCAAGGTCGCGCGCACGATCGCCGATCTCGAGGGATCCGACGAGATCGCGACGCAGCACGTCGCCGAATCGATCCAGTATCGCCGCTCGCTGCGCGACGCCTGAACGGCGGCGGTGCGCGTCCGCGTGCACGCGGACGCCAACCGGATCACGTTGCGCGGCTAAGCGAAGTTCTCTTCAACTCACCAGCGCGTAGCGGGCGGCGGCCGCGTCGATCGCCGCCGCCAGTTCGGCAAAGCTTCGGCTCACCGGAAACTGCGGGAACTGCGCGGCGATCGCCGGCGGCGGGTGAATGAAGAAGCCGGCGTCCGCGGCCGACAGCATGCCGGTGTCGTTGAACGAATCGCCGACCGCGATCACCCGGAAGTTCAGGCTGCGCAGCGCTTTCACCGCCTGTCGCTTCTGGTCGGGTTGGCGCAGACGGTAGTCGACCACGAAACCCTCGCTGTCGACCTGCAGACGGTGACAGAACAGCGTGGGCCGGCCGAGCTGGCGCATCAGCGGATCAGCGAACTCGTAGAACGTGTCCGACAGAATGATCACCTGGTAGCGCGTCCGCAGCTGGTCGAGGAATTCGCGCGCGCCCGGCAGCGGACTCATGCCGCCGATCGTTTCCTGGATGTCGGCGAGCTTCAGGCCGTGCGTGCGCAGCAGCCCGAGGCGGAATCGCATCAGCTTGTCGTAGTCCGGTTCGTCGCGCGTCGTGCGCGAGAACTCGGCGAT
>JBLMYK010000102.1:0-17081 GCA_050258235.1 Gemmatimonadota bacterium
GATGTACACCGCGGCACCAGGCAACGGTTAGCTAAGGACCAGACGAGACGCTGCTGCGCGCGTTAGCCCGATCGTCTTCGCGGCAAGCCGCGAGCCTCGACTCGCTTGAAGGCGCGACCGCAGGGGATACCGGACAAGTCGCGCGCTGTCGACAATTCGGTCATCGCAATGAGGCATGCAATGCGCAACGACGACCGCTTTGAATTCGATCCCGGCCCGCAGGGCCCGTCGCAACTTCCTGCCGTACTGCTCGCCATCGTGGCGATCGTCGCGATCCTGCTCGTCAACTCGGGTACGGTGATTCCGGAAGCCTCGGCAAGCGCGCGCCCGGCAAGATCGGCCGGATTCAAGTTGATGCCGGCACTGCTGCAGTTCGACGAGGGCCAGATTCCGGCCCGGCATGAGGCACCGGGCTGCGAATCGGGTCGCAACAGCGCGACGTCGCGGTCGCCCCTCAGGACCTAGCCGCAGCGAGCGCAACGCCGCCAATCGCCGACGTGCGCGATCACCGATCGGCGCCGGCGAGGCGCGCGCGTACTTCACTCGCTTTCGCGTCCTGCGCCCGCTGCGGGCGCAGCGAGCGCTCAATGGGCCAGCCCTGCACGCGCGACTCGACCACGTCGGCGAGCGCCTCGATGAACGACGGCGCATCGTTCAGGCACGGGATGTAGTGGAATTCCCGGCCGCCCGCCGACAGGAATTCGTTCTTCCCTTCGATCGCGATCTCTTCCAGCGTCTCCAGGCAATCCGATACGAAGCCCGGGCAGATCACGTCGACGCGCGGCGTTGCCTTGCGTCCGAGCTCGCGCAGCGTGGGCGCGGTATACGGCCGCAGCCACTCGGCACGGCCGAAGCGCGACTGAAAGGTGACCATGTATTCGTCCTTCGAAAGCTGCAGCGCCTCGGCAAGCAGGCGCGCCGTCTTCTGGCACTCGCAGTGGTAGGGATCGCCGAGATCGAGTGAGCGCCTCGGCACGCCGTGAAAGCTCATCACGAGCTTTCCGCCCGCGTCCTGCATGCGGCCATGCTTCTTCCAGTACGAGAGCACGCTCGCCTTCAGTGCCTCGATGTAGCGCGGGTGATCGTGGAAATGCCGCACCCAGCGGACCTCGGGCACGTTGCGCGTGTGCGCGAGCACCGCGTGCACGGCATCGAACACGGTCGCCGTCGTCGACGCCGAATACTGCGGATACAGCGGCAACACCAGCAGGCGCTCGACGTGCTTCGCGCGCAGTTCGCCGAGCACCTGCTCGATCGAGGGTCGGCCGTAGCGCATCGCCAGCATGACATCCACATCGACGCCGCGATGGCCAAGGTAGCCGCGCAGCAGCAGCGCCTGCTGCTCCGAATTCACGCGCAGCGGAGAGCCCGCGGGCGTCCAGATCGACGCGTACTTGGCCGCCGACTTGCGCGGGCGCACGTTGAGGATGATTCCGTGCAGGATCGGCAGCCAGAGCGCGCGCGGTATCTCGACCACGCGCGGGTCCGACAGGAATTCCTTCAGGTAGCGCCGGACCGCTGCCGGTTCAGGCGCATCGGGCGTACCCAGATTGACCAGCAGCACCGCCGTACGGCCAACCGTGTCATGCGCATACGGCGCTTCGGGGAGAAATCGCATCGCTGCCGGGCGCTACTCGCGCGACAGCGCACTCGACAGCAGCCGCGCCGTGATGTCGACGATCGGAATCACGCGCTCGTACGCCATCCGCGTCGGCCCGATCACGCCGAGCGTGCCGACGACCCTGCCGTCGACCTCGTACGGCGCCACCACCATGCTCATTTCGTCCAGCGGAACCAGGGACGAATCGCCGCCGATGAAGATCTGCACGCCGTGCGCACGCGCCGACACGTCGAGCAGCTGCATCAGCTGCGTCTTGTGCTCGAACAGCTCGAACAGACGGCGCAGCTGATTGAGGTTCGCTGCCAGGTCGGCCACGCCGAGCAGGTTGCGCTCGCCAGACACGACCACCGGCTCCGAGTCTTCGACCGCCTGGCTGCCCGCCTGCACTGCGGCCTCCATCAGCTGCGCGATGTCCTCCTTCAGCTGCGCGAGGTCGCCATGCAGGCGCAGGCGCACCTCGTCGAAACTGAGGCCGGCGAAATGCTCGTTCAGCATGTTGGCGGCCCGCAGCAGTTGCGCCTGCGTGTAGGCCTGGCCGGTGATCAGGATGCGGTTCTGCACGTCGCCTTCCGGCGTGACCATGATCAGCAGCACGCGGCGCTCGCCCAGGCGGACGAACTCGACATGGCGGAAGCTCGATGAACGCCGCGGCGTCATCACTACGCCGGCGAAGTGCGACAGGTTCGACAGCAGCTGCGCGGCGGTCTGGATCGCGCGCTGCGGTTCGGCCACCCGCAGCCGGCCCTCGATCGCCTGCGCTGCGTCATGCTCGAGCGGCTGCACCGTCAGCAGCGTATCGACGAAGAGACGGTAGCCGCGCGGCGTCGGCACCCGCCCGGCCGACGTGTGCGGGCTGGCGACGAATCCCATCTCCTCCAGATCCGCCATCACGTTGCGGATCGTCGCCGGCGACAGCTCCAGCCCCGAGATCTTGGACAGCGAGCGCGAGCCGACCGGCTGACCCTCGGCGATGTAGCGCTCGATCAGCGTTTTCAGCAGCAGGCGGGCTCGATGGTCCAGCATGGCGGGATATTACGAGAACCCCGGTTTGCGGTGCGCATTGTCCGGGCTTCTTGCTACATTGTTCCCATGGCGCACGCTTTCAAGCACGTCGCGATCTTCGGCAAGCCGCGGGTGGACGGCAGCCGTCCGTCACTTCAGGCGGCGCTGCTCGAGATCGCCGGCATCGTCACGGACGCCGGCATGTCGGTGATGTTCGACGCGGACACGCGCGACGCGGTCGGGCTCGACGCGTTCCCCGGCTTCGCGCTGCAGGCGATCGGCAAGACGGCGGACGTGGCGGTAGTGCTCGGCGGCGACGGCACGATGCTCGGCATCGCGCGCGAACTGGCGCCGTTCCGGGTCCCGCTGATCGGCATCAATCATGGCCGGCTCGGCTTCATCACCGACATCGCGGTCGGCCAGATGCCCGGCGTGCTGACCGAGATGCTGGCCGGCAGGTTCGAAACCGACCGGCGCGCGATGCTGGAAGCCGAGGTGCGGCGGGCGGGTAGCGTCGTGTTTCGCGCCTCGGCGCTGAACGACGTGGTGGTCTCCCGCGGCGTGACCGGCGGCATGGTCGAATTCACCGTGCGCGTCGACGGGGTGACGATGTACAACCAGCGCGCCGACGGCGTGATCCTCGCCACCCCGACCGGTTCGACCGCCTATGCGCTGTCCGCCAGCGGTCCGATCCTGCATCCGTCGCTTGCCGGGCTGGTCCTGGTGCCGGTTGCGCCGCAGACGCTGTCGAATCGCCCGATCGCGCTGCCCGACTCGGTGGTGGTCGAGATCGAGACTACCGACGTGCGCGATGCCGGCGCGCATTTCGACATGCAGGCGTTCACCTCGCTTGCGCCCGGCGACATCGTGCGCGTACGGCGGAGCAACGACTGGGTCACGCTGCTGCATCCGATCGGCTACAACTACTTCGCCACCCTGCGGCAGAAGCTGCACTGGAACATCATGCCGGCGGACGCGCACGGCCGCAGCTGATGCTTCTCGGCCTGTCGGTCCGCAACTTCGTGATCGTCGACGCCGTCGACCTCGAGTTTGCCCCCGGCTTCACGGTGCTGACCGGCGAGACGGGCGCGGGTAAGTCGATCCTGATCGACGCGCTGCTGCTGGCGCTCGGCGAACGCGCCGACGCAGACGTGGTGCGCGAGGGCGCGGCCCGCGCCGACATCGGCGCGGAGTTCCGCACCAACGACGCCGTGTCGGCCTGGCTCGCGGACAACGAACTGGCGGCCGAGGACGGCACGCTGCTGGTCCGGCGCACCGTCGACGCGGGCGGCCGCAGCAAGGGCTTCATCAACGGTACTGCGGCCACACTGGCGCAGCTGCGCGAGCTGGGCGAACTGCTGGTCGACGTACACGGCCAGCATGCGCACCAGTCGCTGCTGCGCCCGGCCGCGCAGCTGGCGCTGCTCGATGCGCACGGCGGACTGGCACCTGCGGCGCGCGAGGTCGCGGCGCTGCATTCGGCCTGGCGGCGCGAGCGCGAGCAGCGCGAGCGCGCCGAGCAGATGGCGGGCGCCGCAGCGCTGGAGCAGGAACGGCTGCGCTGGATCGTCGACGAGCTGTCCGCGCTCGGTCCGCAGATCGGCGAGTGGGAAGCGATCCAGGCGGAACACAAGCGACTGTCGCATGCGGCCGGCCTGCTGGAAGGCGCGCGCGCGGCGGTCGACGCGCTGAGCGAAGGCGACGGCGCGGCGCTGGAGCGCATCGATGCGGTGCTTGGGCGCCTGAGCCAGCTGGCGGGTTTCGACGCGCGGCTGCAGCCGATCGCCGCCGGGCTGGAGAGCGCCCGCATTCAGATCGATGACGCCGCGCGCGAGCTGATTCATTACCTGTCGAAGACGGAAATTGACGACGCGCGGCTGGCCGACGTCGAGGCGCGCGTCGGCGCGCTGCACGCGGCGGCGCGGAAGTTCAAGTGCACACCGGACGATCTGGCGCGGCTGCTGTCCGACTCGGAGGACCGGCTGCACGCGCTGGCGGCGGCCGCCGACCTCGATGGTCTGAAGCGGCGCGAAGCCGATGCCGAGCAGTCGTACCTGGCCCGCGCGCAGGTGCTCTCAGCGCGGCGCGAAAAGGCCGCCGCCCAGATGGCGCGCGAGGTCACACGCGCAATGCAGGATCTCGCGATGCCGGGTGGCCGGTTCGAAATCGCGCTCACCCGCGGCGAGCCGTCGGCGCTGGGGCTCGAACGCGTCGAGTTCCTGGTGGCGGGCCACGCCGGCGTCACGCCGAAACCGCTGGCGAAGGTCGCGTCGGGAGGCGAACTCGCGCGCATCAGCCTCGCGATATCGGTGATTGCGGCGACCGCCACCCCCGTGTCGACTCTGATCTTCGACGAGGTCGATGCCGGCATCGGCGGCGCCGTGGCCGAAACGGTCGGCCGGCTGCTGCAGCAGCTCGGTCGCGAACGCCAGGTGCTGTGCGTCACCCACCTGCCGCAGGTCGCGGCACGCGGCGATCAGCACTGCGTGGTCAGCAAGGTCGAGGCGGAGGACGGCCGTCCCGTGTCGCGCATCGCCGCGCTGGATCGGCGCGCGCGCGTGGAGGAACTGGCGCGCATGCTCGGCGGATTGGCGATCACCGAAACGACGCGCAAGCACGCGCGCGAAATGCTGGCGGCCTGATCCGCGGCTAACCCGCCGGGCGGTGCGGACAGTTCGGCCTGGCGCACTCGCCGTACAGGGCGAGCGAATGCTCCTGCAGCTTGAAGCCCTTCGTGTGCGCGATCTGCTGCTGGCGTTTCTCGATCTCGGTGTCGACGAACTCCTCGACCCGGCCGCAGGTCAGGCACACCAGGTGGTCGTGGTGCTTGCCCTCGTCGAGCTCGAATACCGCGCGTCCCGCCTCGAAATGGCTGCGCACCAGCAACCCTGCATGCTCGAACTGGGTCAGCACGCGATACACGGTCGCCAGGCCGACATCGAGGTTCTCGGCCAGCAGCGCCTTGTAGACGTCCTCCGCGCTCAGATGGCGGACACCCTGCGTGGCCGAGCTGCGATGAAAGATCTCCAGGATCTTCATGCGCGGCAACGTGGCCTTCAGGCCCATGCTCTTCAGTTCGGCGGAACTTCCGCTGCCACGGTTGGGCATCATCGACTCTCGGCGTTGGAATGCGTGGGTATCATAGCGCCCGACTCCGCAGGCAACCCAGTGAACCCAACCCTCAGGACCGCAACCTTCACGCTTCTGGCGCTCGCTCTGCCGTTGCTCGCCGGCTGCGAGTCGATGCGCAGCTGGGCCCCGACCTTCATCCAGCCGTATCGGCCCGACGTGCAGCAGGGCAACGTCGTGACCCGCGAGATGGTCGAGCAGCTGCGCCCCGGCATGACGCGCGATCAGGTGCGCTTCCTGCTGGGCACGCCGTTGCTGACGAGCCTGTTTCATCAGGATCGCTGGGACTATGTGTATTTCCTGAAGCGCGGCAAGGGGACCGAAGTCCAGGAGCGGCGCCTGACGGTGCTGTTCAAGGACAACCGGCTCGACACCTTCACCGCCGACGAGATGCCGCCCGAAACGATGGCGGACAACCTGATCCTCGGCCGCAACCCGAAGGCGGTGCCGAAGGCGCCGCCGAAAGAGCCTCCGCCGCAAGTCAACCTGCCGCAGAAATGACGATCAGGCTTGCCATCGCCGGCGCCAGCGGCCGCATGGGTCGCATGCTGATCGAAGCCGCCCTCGGTGCCGACGACCTGTCGATCGCCGCCGCGCTCGACCGGCCCGGCAGCCCCGACCTCGGGCGCGACTGCGGCGAATTCCTCGGCCGCACGACCGGCGCCCGGGTGACCGACGATCTAGCCGCACTGCACGGTGCCGACGTGCTGATCGACTTCACGCGCCCGGAGGGCACGCTGCAGCATATGCGCGCATGCGCCGACGCCGGCGTCCGGATGGTGATCGGCACGACGGGGCTGGACGACGCCGGCCGCGCGGCGATCGGCGCGGCCGCGGCAAGGATCGCGATCGTCTTCGCGCCCAACATGAGCGTGGGTGTCAACGCGACCTTCAAGCTGCTCGACGTGGCCGCGAAAATCCTGTCGTCCGGCTACGACGTCGAGATCATCGAGGCGCACCACCGGCACAAGGTCGATGCGCCGTCGGGCACGGCGCTGAAGATGGGCGAGGTGGTCGCGCGGGCCCAGGGCCGCAGGCTCGACGACGTGGCGGTCTACGCGCGCGAAGGCCATACCGGTGAACGAAAGACCGGCACGATCGGATTCGCGACCGTGCGCGGCGGCGATATCGTCGGCGATCACACGGTGATGTTCGCCGGCATCGGCGAGCGCATCGAGATCACGCACCGCTCCTCCAGCCGCATGACCTACGCGCACGGAAGCCTGCGCGCGGCGCGCTTCCTGATGCAGCAGCCGCACGGCCTGTTCGACATGCACGACGTGCTCGGCCTCAAGTGAAGGCATGAACCCCGGCCTCGGTCTGTTGCACTTCTGGTCGCAGGCCGATGCCGTCATCCGCCTGACCGGGTATCTGCTGCTGCTGATGTCGGTGGCCAGCTGGAGCGCGATCCTGTGGAAGACATGGGCGTGGTGGCGTGCGCGGCGCGCGGCAGGCGCGCTCGAGCAGTTCTGGGCCGCGCGTTCGATGGACGAGGCAGTCGCGCTGCTGAAACCGATCGACACCGAAGCGATCTTCGTGCCGCTGGCCACGTCGGCCGCGAGTGCAGCGGCCCCGCCGTCGGGCGCGCAGTCGCTGGCGGCGCAGATCGACCGCTCCGAACTGATCACGCGCGCGCTGCGCCAGCGCATCAACGAGGCCGCGGCGCGCCTCGAGGCGGGACTCACCTTTCTGGCGTCGGTCGGAAGCACGGCCCCGTTCGTGGGACTGTTCGGCACGGTGTGGGGCATCTACCACGCGCTGCTGAACATCGCCGCGAGCGGCAGCGTTGCGATCGACAAGGTGGCGGGCCCGGTCGGCGAAGCACTGGTGATGACCGCGTTCGGGCTGGCCGTTGCGGTGCCCGCGCTGCTCGGCTACAACGCGTTCACGCGCGTGAACCGCATGCTGCTCGCGCAACTGGACGGTTTCGCGCACGACCTGCACGCATTCCTGACCGTCGGCGCAAGATTCGAGAGCGAGTGATGTCGTTCGGCGGTTTCGAACGCGGCCGGTCCCCGTCGCAGCCGATGGCGGAGATCAACGTCACGCCGCTGGTGGACGTGATGCTGGTGCTGCTGGTGATCTTCATCATCACCGCGCCGCTGCTCACCTATGCGCTGAAGCTGGATCTGCCCGATGTGAAGGCGGCGCCCGCGAGCTCGAGCACCGAGCCGGTGCGGCTGAGCATCGACGCCAGCGGCGTGATCTTTCTCGATGCGCAGCCGATCGAGGCGGACGCGCTGCGGCTCAAGCTCGGCGAAGTCGCCGCCCGCACGCCGGTTCCTGAGGTGCAGCTGCGCGCGGACAAATCGGCCCGCTTCGAGCGTGTCGCGCTGGTGATGTCGCTCGCGCAGGAGGCCGGCCTGACCAGGATCGGATTCGTCACCGAGCCACCGGCGGAGGCGGCAAAGCGCCCCTGATGCGGGTCGCGGCGCTCCTCGTCCTTGCGCTGCTGTGTGCGGCCGGACCCGCTGCGGCGCAGCCGATCGCAGTGACGGACGACAGCGGGCAACGCGTCGAACTCGCGCATCCGGCACGACGCATCGTCAGCCTCGCCCCGCACATCACCGAACAGCTGTTCGCGATCGGCGCCGGCGATCGCATCGTCGCCACCACCGAGTTCTCGGACTATCCGACCGCGGCAGCCAGGCTGCCGCGTGTCGCGCGCGCCCACAGCGTCGACCTCGAACGCGTCGCGGCGGCGCGGCCCGACCTGATCGTGATCTGGGGCAGCGGCTTTCCGCCGACGATCATCGACTCGCTGCGCCGCCTGAACGCTCCGGTCTACGTCGACGAGCCGCGATCGCTCGACGGCATCGCCTCGTCGATGGAACGCCTCGGCCGGCTGACCGCCGCGAGCGCGGCGCCGCGCGTTGCGGCCGAATTCCGCCGGCGCGTCGAGGCGCTGCGCGAACGCTACGTGTCGCGCACGCCGGTGCGCGTCTTCTATCAGATCTGGGCGCAGCCGCTGATGACTCTGGCGGGTTCGCACGTGATCAACGAGGCGATCCGGTTGTGCGGCGGCCGCAACATCTTCGGGAACCTGGCGCCGATCGCGCCGCAGGTCTCGATCGAAGCCGTCGTCGCGGCCGATCCGCAGCTGATCGTCACCGCCGAGCCCGACGCACGGCCAAGCGGGGCCCTCGAGCAATGGCGGCGATTCGACACGATCGCCGCGGTCAGGCACCATCAGCTCGTGACGCTGGATGCCAACAAGATCAACCGCGACGGCCCGCGCATCGTCGATGAAATCGCGGTCCTGTGCGAACGCATCGATGCCGCCCGGCGGGCAAGATGAAAGACCAGCTCGACATCATCGCGCACGTGATCCAGCTGTCGATCGCGCCGGTATTCCTGCTGACCGGCATCGGCGCGCTGCTGGGTGTGATGATGCAGCGCATCGCGCGCATCATCGACCGGGCGCGCACGATCGAGGATCAGCTGCCCGCCGCGGACGAAAAGCGCGCGCACGCTCTGCACGACGAGCTGCACACCTTGTCGCGCCGCCTGCGCCTGGTCAACCGCGCGGTGTCGCTGTGCGTGCTCGCAGCGCTTCTCGTATGCGGCGTGATCGGCGGGCTCTTCATCACGGCGTACTACGCGTGGTCGCCCGACCTGACGCGTCTGGTGGCAACCGTGTTCGCCGCTGCGCTGCTGGCGCTGATCGGCGGCCTGCTCTTCTTCCTGCGCGAGGTCTACGTCGCGACTGCGACCCTGCGCTTCAACCTGAAATAGTCACCCGCCGATCGAGAACGCCGGCGCACCGCCCTGCCTCGGCAGGGTGATCACGTCGGTGTCGAACAGCGCGGACAGGCGCGGCGCAGTCAGCATCTCCGCTGCGCGGCCGGCCATCCAGTCGCCGCGCCCGGTCAGCAGCAGCGCGTGCGTCGCAAACCGCACGGCCGCGTTCATGTCGTGAAGCGATGCGATCAGCGTGCGCTGCTGCGCGCGCGCCAGGCGATCCAGCACGAGCACCTGGTGACGCGGGTCCTGGTGGGCGATCGGCTCGTCGAGCAGCACCAGCGGCGTGTCCTGTGCCAGCGCCGTGGCCAGTGCAACGCGCTGGCGCTCCCCGCGCGACAGACTGGTGACGTCGTGCTCGACCAGCGATGCGCAGTCGAATTCGGTCAACCACGCACGCGCAACCCGCTCGCCCGCGGCATCCGCGGCACCGAGCCGGTAGCGGGCGGTCAGCACCGTATCGAGCACGCTGGCTGAAAACGGGTCGTGCCAGCGGTCGGTGACGAGCGCACGCTGCTCGGCCATCTGCTCGACGGTCCAGTCTTCCAGCTCGCGACCGGCCAGCACGATCTGGCCGCGCGATGCGCTGCGCACACCCGCCAGCGTCGCCAGCAGGGTCGACTTGCCCGCGCCGTTCGGACCCAGTACGACCCAGCGTTCGCCGGCATTCACCTGCAGGTCCAGCCCGCGCACCAGTTCGCGCCGTCCCGCGTGCAGGTTCAACCCGCGACCGGCCAGCATCGGGGCGCCGGCGAGGCTCATCGTGACCGCAACAGCCAGAGAAACAGCGGTACACCGATCATCGCGGTCAGCACGCCGACCGGAATCTGCAGCGGCGCCACGATGGAACGCGCGACCGTGTCTGCGAGGACCACGAGCACTCCACCTGCAAGCGCGGCGGCCGGCAGCAGCACCCGCTGATCATTGCCGATCACCCGGCGCACCAGGTGCGGCGCGATGAAACCGACGAAGCCGATCGCGCCGGCCAGCGTGACGGCCGCGCCGGTCGCGACCGCCGCAACGGCAACAAGCGCGCGCCGCGTCCGTTCGACGTCGACGCCCTGGGTGAACGCCTGCACATCGCCGCGCAGCAGCAGGTTCAGCGGCGGCGCCAGACGCACGGCAACGGCCACCCCGACGACGAGCACGACAAGCGCAGCGCATGCCGCGCGCAGGCTCGTGGCACCGCCCAGGTCGCCCAGCAGCCAGAACACCATCGTGCGCAGGCGTCCATCCGGCGCGAGGCTGAGCAGCAGGCTGAGGGCGGCGGCGCAGAACGACGCGATCATCACCCCGGTCAGCAGGACATGGGTCGTGCCGTCGTCCGACAGCGCGACCGCGCTGGTCGAGCGCGCGAACAGCGCACGGCGCGCGAATACGAACAGCGCGGTCATTGTCGCGATCGCGCCGCCGATGCTCGCGACCTGCATGCCGAGCGCGCCCGCACCGAACGCGAGCGCGACGAGCGCGGCCACCGCGGCACCCCCCGACACGCCGAGCACATAGGGGTCGGCGAGCGGATTGCGCAACAGCGCCTGCAGGATCGCCCCCGACAATGCGAGCAGCGCACCTGTCGCGAACGCGGACAGCGCACGCGGCAGGCGCAGGTCCAGGACGATCGCGTCGAGCGACGCATCGCCTCCGCCGGCGAGCACGGCCAGGAATTCGCGCGGTGGCACGTGCACGCTGCCGATGACGAGCGCAGCCACGACGCTCGCCAGCCCGGCCAGCGCCAGAGTCAGCAGTGCACTGTTGGCGTGCGTTCTCACAGCTGCAGTTCGACGCCGCCAAAGGCGCCACGCGGCGCGCCCCGGTAGCCGTAGGCGTTCTCGAACGCGTGATCGAGCGCGTTTTCGATGCGCAGCGTCAGCAGCAGATCCCGCCGCACGTGCCAGCGCAGCGCCAGATCGATCACACCGTAGCCTCCGAGAATGCGGTCGGCGCCGAGAGCAACATCGCGGCGGTCGCCGGTCGCTCGGAGGTTGGCCAGCAGGTCGACCGCATCGAACGTGCGCGACAGCGCGACGTTGCCGAATGCACGCGCGCGGCGGACGAGACGCGCGCCGCTGTCGTCATCGGTCGCCTGCTGCAGAGTAACCGCCAATTGCGCGCGCCAGCCATCGTGCGTGGCGTCGAGAGAGAACTCGGCGCCCCGCGTGGTGGCGCGTCCGATGTTCACCCGGTTGAACGCCGAATCGAATCCGATCAGGTCCCGATAGCGGGTCTGGAACAGCTGCAGCCGGGCGGCGGTCGAGCCACGGCGGTACTGGATGCCGGCCTCGACCGAGCGCGTTCGTTCGGGCTTCAGGTTCGGGTTGCCGCCGTACGGATAGAACAGGTCGTTGAACGTCGGCGCATTGAAGGCCGTCGATGCGCTGGCGATCAGCTTCAATGCGTCGCTGAGCGCGTAACCGTAGCCGGCGTAGCCGGTGTTGGCCGCGCCGAAGTCCGAGTAGTCGTCGCGGCGCACGTTCAGCTGCAGTTGCTGCGGGCCGATCCTGCCCAGCAGTCCGGCGCGCAGCGTGTCGACGGTGCGCGCCGACTGGTCGTAGGCCGTGTCGCTGTCGATCGTCTGCCGCAGGCGCTCGGCGGCGACGGTGGCGTTCCAGTTCCCCAGCTCGATGTCGTTCTGCCAGGCGACCTGCGTGCCGGTGCTGGTGACGAAGTACGGGTATGCGGTCACGCTTGCGTCCAGTGCGTCGCGCAGGCGACCGATCGACAGCTGCGAGATCCAGCGCGGCGCGAGCCGGTTGCGTGCGGTTGCGCCGATCGTCTCGATCGTCTGCACCGACTGATCGGCCTGGGTCGCCGGACCGAATTCGCTGTCGTACTGCAGCCGTCCGCGGGTACGCAGTCCGTGCACGCTGAGCGATTGATCCTGCGCCCATGAATAGTCGATCCTTGCAGAGGCGCTCTCGTTGCGATAACCATCGCGGTCGGGATTGGTTCCGGGCCGCTCCGCCTGATCGATCTGGTTGAAGCCGTCGGTATGGAGTCCCGACAGCGCGACGCTGTAGTGCCAGCCGCTGGCACCGCCGCGCGCGTCCGCCTGCAGTTCGCTGGTACCGCGGCTGCCGACGACAGCGCGCGCGTCGACGCCCCGGCCGCTGCTGCGCGTGAAGACCTGGATCACGCCACCCACCGCCTGCGATCCGTACAGGCTGCTGACGTTGCCGCGCACGATCTCGACGCGCTCGACCTGCGCGGTCATGATCTGGTCGAGGGAGGCGAGCGAGAAGTTCAGGTTGTTCATCGGCACGCCGTCGATCAGCACCAGCACGTGCCGTGTCTCTCCGCCGCGCAGGAACAGGCCGGTCTGGCTGCCGATGCCGCCCAGTTGCGCGACCTCCACGCCCGGCAGCCGCGCCAGCAGCGTCAGCAGATCGGGCGCCTGGCTGCGCTCGATGTCGTCGCGCGTGATCACGCTGGTATTCGGCAAGGCATCCGCGAGCGGCTGCTCGATGCGCGCAGCGCTGACGATCACGGGGCCGAGCGACTGCGGCGTGGTCTGCGCGACCGCATGGATTGACGGAACAGCGAGTGCCAGCGCGAGCGCGGCCTGCGTCACTTCCCGATTCTTCATTTCTTCCTCGATCTCGATCCGGCCCGCCGCCGGGATGCACACGGACCAGTGCGAGGAAGACAACGCGGGAGGGAGAAAGCGCCCGCCCGCCACTCCCCGCGGCAGGTCCACCGGCACGCCGGCGCGGCCATGTTCAGGCCGTGCGCAGCGCGGCCCGCGGCCGGTTTCCGGGCTGCAGAGAGGGGCCTTCACACCTTCCCACGCGTGCGACAACCGCGCAGTGGTTGAACGTGAAGCCTGCTGGTCAAGATTCCGCCCGCTCGTTCGCGGACACCAGCCTCTGCTTACCGTTGCGGGGGCAGCACAGGTTGCTGCGACACGGTCCGACGCGCCGCATCCCTGTTTCCCGTTTCACCCCAACGCATGAATCGTCGAGGTACCTCAGGCGGATGAAGTCTAGCAGCGCGATGCATGAGCGACCGCGCGTGCAGCGGGTGCTACCATTTCCGCATGCTCGAAGACTTCGACGCGCTCGCAGCGAAGATGACCGAACTGTCCGGCCGCATGCGCGCGCTGCGCGAGGAAAACCTGCGCCTGCGCACACAGCTGGCAACCGCGAACGTGGAGCTCGACACCCTGCGCGGACGCGTCGCCGGTGCGATGGAACGCATCGATGCGCTGCTGGCGCGCCTGCCGCCGCCAGCCGAAAGCGCCGCAGAGTCAGAATCGGCGGCGAGATCATGACCGAGGACTCCGTTGGCCGCTGATCAGCAACTGACGTTGACCATCTTCGGACGCGAATATCGCGTCGCCTGTGCGCCGGAAGAACGCGATGACCTGATCGCGTGCGCGCGCTACGTCGACATGAAGATGAGCGCGATCCGCGATGCAGGGAAGGTCATGGGAGCGGATCGCGTTGCGGTGATGGCGGCACTGCAACTGGCGCAGGAGCTGTTCGCCGCCAAGTCCGCCGGCGGCGTGTCGATCGGCGAGATGCGGCGCCGCCTGAAACAGCTGAACGAAGTCGCCGACGAGATGCTCGCCCCGCAGGAAAAGCTGTTCTGACCGTGTCCGGCGCTTGCCGGGTGTGGTTAGAATCCGGTCTCCCTGCGGTGTTCGCGCAAAGGCCTCTCGTTCCTTGAACCGATGCGCATTGCGCAAGGTTGCTGGGCTCGCGTCGTGGTGCGATCGGCACGCGTCTGCTGAACCTAAACGACGCGGACAGCGACCACCCTGAACCGATGGTTCAGGACAAAGGCCGGGCGGCATGCGCGGGGACTTCATGCCTGGAGAGCGCGGTTCGGCGGCGTCGGACCGCGCGCTTCGTTCAAGAGACACCCGGTGCGCTACTGGTTGATGAAGTCCGAGCCGGACGAGTGCTCGATCGATGACGCGCTGGCGGCGAAGAACTCGACCGTGCCCTGGACCGGCGTGCGCAACTATCAGGCTCGCAACTACATGCGCGACGAAATGCGCGTCGGCGACGGGGTGCTGTTCTACCACTCCAGCTGCGCCGAGCCCGGCATCGCGGGGATCGCCGAGGTCGCCAGCAGCGCCTACCCCGATGCAACTCAGTTCGAACGCAGCAGCGAATACTTCGATCCGGCCTCCAAGCGCGATGCGCCGCGCTGGGTCAACGTCGACGTGCGTGCGCTGCGCAGGACGCGCCTGATTTCGATCGCCGAACTGCGCGCCGCGCCGGAACTCGCCGACATGGCGGTGCTTCGACGCGGCAACCGGCTGTCGATCACGCCCGTGACCGCGCGCGAGTGGAAGTTCATCACCACGCGTCTTGCGAAGGCGGCCGGATGAACTGGCATCTCGTCACCGCGCTGCTGGCGCTCGGATCGGCGACCGGCTTCGCGGCCGGACTCCTCGGCGTCGGCGGCGGCATGCTGCTGGTGCCGTTCCTGACCATGCTGTTCACGGCCAAGCATGTCCCGCTCGAACACGTGGTGCACATGGCGATCGCGACCTCGCTGGCTACGATCCTGTTCACCTCGTTGTCCTCGGTCCGCGCGCACGATCAGCGCGGCGCAGTGCTGTGGCAGGTCGTCAAGTTCCTCGCGCCGGGAATCCTGCTCGGATCGCTGCTCGGGGCCCAGATCGCGGGGAGACTGCCGACCGCCTGGATCGCGCTGCTGTTCGCGGTGTTCGTCGGCGTCTCCGCGACGCGGATGATCTTCGACCGCAAGCCGAAGCCGGAGCGGGAACTGCCGGCAGCGCCCGGCATGTTCGGCATGGGCGGCGCGATCGGATTCGTTTCCAGCCTGGTCGGCGCCGGCGGCGCGTTCATTTCGATTCCGTTCATGGTCCGTTGCAACGTCAAGATGCACAACGCGGTCGCGACCTCGGCCGCGCTCGGGTTCCCGATCGCCGCCGCCGGCACCGTCGGCTACGTCGTGTCAGGCTGGTCGACACCGAACCTGCCCCCCGGCTCGCTGGGATTCATCTATGTGCCGGCGCTGGTCGCGGTCGCGGCCGCCAGCGTGCTGACCGCGCCGCTCGGCGCGCGCGTCGCGCATGCGCTGAATACGCGCCGGCTGAAACGTATTTTCGCCGGCCTGCTCTATCTGCTGGCCGGCTACATGTTGTGGAAGTCCTACCGAGCCTGGGCCTGAGGACCCACCCGATGACGATCGACCCTGGCAGCGCGGCGCTGCAGAACCTTCGAGATCCGATGGTGCGCGAACTGGCGACGAGCGGGGTTGCGCGCAGATACCCGGCCGGCGCGCACATCATCAAGGAAGGCGACAAGGGCGACACCCTGTTCGTGATCCTGAGCGGCAAGGTCAGGGTCTACGTTTCCGACCGCGACGGCCGCGAAATGGTGCTCGACTTTCATGGTCCGGGCGACTACATCGGCGAGATGGCGCTCGACGGAAAGCCGCGCTCGGCGTCGGTCATCGCAGTCGAGCCGACGACCTGCTCGGTCGTGACCCGCGAGACGCTGCGCAGTGCGATCGCGGCGAATCCCGATGTCGCGATGTCGCTGATCAGCACGCTGATCGAGCGCGCGCGAATCGCCACCGACAACGTCAAGAACCTCGCACTGATGGACGTCTACGGGCGCGTGGCCCGGCTGCTGCTGTCGATCGCCGAGGAGCAGCCGGACGGCAAGCTGGTCGTGCCCGAACGCATGACCCAGCAGGACATCGCCGAGCGTGTCGGCGCATCGCGCGACATGGTGAGCCGCATCTTCAAGGATCTGACCGCCGGGGGCTACGTCACGGTGGCGGACCGGCGGATCACGATCCACCGCCGCCCGCCGCCGCGTTGGTGAGTGCGCATTTCCCCGCGATCGCGGGATCGCGCCTGTCGGATATTCACGTGCGCGCGGGACTTGCCCGCGCGCACACTCCGGGTCCGAGAGCAACCACGACCACCGGCTGGTTCCAGGGCGGTGGCACGGACGGGCAGGATGCTGCTGATCTGACGAGGATGGCCGGATGCATCCCTTGACGCGAAGGGGATGCCGCGCTGCGTGATCGTCAGGCCAGGCCGAGCTTCTGCGCCAGTCCGATCCGCTGCAGCTTGCCGGTCGCCCCCTTGGGTATCTCGTTCATGAACAGGATCTTGCGCGGCACCTTGTAATCGGCGAGCCGCTTGCCGACAAAGTCGCGCAGTTCGCGCTCGGTCGCCTGCCTGCCCTCGCGCAGCACCACCACCGCACCGACATCCTCGCCGAGCTTCTCGTGGGGAATCGCGAAGGTGACGACCTGGGCGACCGCCGGGTGATCCATCAGCACCTCGTCGACCTCGCGCGGCGAGATCTTCTCGCCGCCGCGGTTGATGATCTCCTTCAGCCGCCCGGTGATCGACAGGTAGCCGTCGCCGTCGATCACGCCCTGGTCGCCGGTGCGGAACCAGCCGTCGACGAACGCGCTCGCATTGGCCTGCGGGTTGTTCTCGTAGCCGGCGGTGACCCCGGGCCCGCGGATGACGATCTCGCCGGCCACTCCCGGCGCGAGCCGCCGGCCGGCGTCGTCGATGATCGCCAGCTCGGCGCCCGCCGCCTCGCCGACGGTGCCGGGCTTGCGCCGCCCCGGCGGCAGCGGGTTGCTG
>JBLMYK010000103.1:0-3073 GCA_050258235.1 Gemmatimonadota bacterium
CGAGCCAGACCGACATCCGGCCGGTGAAGGTGATGGTCGGCCAGGTCAGGCCGGGCGGCACCGACTCGACGTTGCGAAACAGGCGCGGGAAGCGGCCGATCTCGCTCGCCTTGTCGGCCTCGCCGCGCTCGACGATCAGATCAAAGGTGTCCTGGCTCGCGATGATCTGCTGCGCCTGGTAGGCCGACGCGCCGAGAACGCGCACCGCGTGATAGTGCGTCAGCACGACGTACCTGATCGGCTTGTCGGTCACCCCGCGGATGCGGCGGATCACGTCCTGCGCCATCACCGGCGTGGCCTGCGTGTCCGCGACCAGCACCGCGTCGTCGCCGATCACGATGCCGGTGTTGGGGTCGCCCTCCGCCGTGTACGCGTAGGCATTGTCGGAAAGCCTGTCGAAGCTGACCTTCTTCTCGACCAGGTCGGCATGCGAAGCAAACTGCTTGCTCATGGCGTTCTCCCGTGATCCTCGGATTGCTGCGCTCGGTGGCGGCGATGCTGCTCGGCAGGGCCAACCTTGCAGGATGATTGCCGCAAGTTCGTTATACGTCAACGAATTTGTTGATTGCTAACCATCAAATTTGCGTGATCCGGTTAGAGCGCGGTTAGAATCTCGGCGCCCGCCCCGAATACGATGACGCCGCCCTCCGACCGCGCACCCCCGGCTGCAGCCAAGCGGCGCGGCATCCAGTCGATCGAGGTCGGCGGCCGGCTGCTGCTGGCGCTGGTGCAATCCGGCCGCGCGATGGCGCTGCGCGACCTGTCGCGCGCCGCCGCGATGCCGGCCGCCAAGGCGCATCCGTATCTGGTCAGCTTCGGCAATCTCGGGCTGGTCAAGCAGGACCCGTTGACCGGCGAATACCAACTCGGCCCACTGGCGCTGCAACTCGGACTCGTCGCGCTGCACGGGCTTGATCCGGTGCGCGAGGCGCTGCCGGAGGTCGGCACGCTGGCGGCACGGCTCGAGCAGGCGGTCGCGATCGCAGTGTGGGGCAACCAGGGGCCGACGATCGTCCACTATCAGGAATCGAGCAATCCGATCCACGTCAACATGCGCACCGGCACCGTGATGTCGCTCGTCGACACCGCCACCGGTCGCCTGTTCGCCGCGTTCCTGCCGCCGAAGCTGTGCGAGAAGCTCGCACGGGAGGAAATCCGCCGCCTCGCCGGCAGCGCGTCTGCCGCGCGCGAACTCGAACGCCAGTTCGAGCAATCGCTCGCCGAGATCCGCCGCCGCGGTCTCGCGCGTGCGCAAGGCCGCCCGATGCCCGGCATCAATGCGATGTGCGCGCCGGTGTTCGATCACGCCGGCAACATCGTGCTCGTGATCACGGCAGTCGGACCGGCCGGGTCGTTCGACGCCGCCTGGGACGGTGAGATCGCGCAGCAGGTGCGCGGCTGCGCCGCACGAATCACGCAGCGCCTGGGGCATTCTCCCGCCTTGGAACAGGGGCATGACTGAGCCTCGCGCCATCGCAGTGACGGACCGGCGCTAACATGCCCGCCCATGAAGGCGCAAGCAATCGCGGACCCGCCGTCGCGCGGGAACTCGCAGCAGTCGGCGTGGAACCTCGTCTTCGGCGGCTGGCTGGTCGCAACAGCGGCAACGCTCGGCGCGCTCTTCTTCAGCGAGATCATGAAGCTGCCACCCTGCGTCCTGTGCTGGTATCAGCGCATCTTCATGTTCCCGCTCGTGATCCTGCTTCCGTTCGGGCTGTTTCCGTTTGATCCCAGGATCGTGCGTTACGCGCTGCCGCTGTCGGCGATCGGCGGATCGATCGCGGTGTTCCACGTTCTTATCACTTACGGGCTGATCCCCGAGCGCATCCAGCCGTGCACGCAGGGCGTGCCGTGTGCGCAGAACCCGATCGAGTGGTTCGGCTTCCTCAGCATCCCGCTGCTGTCGCTCGGCGCGTTTTCGATCATCAGCGCGTTGCTCATCCTCGCACATCGGAAGGTTCAGAAATGAAACAGAAACAGCTCTTCATCACTGCGGCCGTCCTGCTGGTGGCGGGGTTCGTGACTGCCGCGCTCGTCTACCAGAGCCAGAAGGCCGATTCGGAGCAGGCGCTCGCGCGCAAGGAGCGGCTCGTGCGCGCCTATGCACCGGTGGAAGGCCCGCGGACGGCCAGGGTCAACATCGTCGAATTCCTCGATCCGGCGTGCGATACCTGCCGCGCCTTCTATCCCTTCGTCCAGAAGATGATGGCTGACAACCCCGGCAGGATCCGCGTGACGGTCCGCTACGCGCCCTTTCATAACAACTCCGACTACGTCGTGAAGGTGATCGAGGCCGCGCGCATGCAGGGCAAATGGCAGGAAGCACTCGAGGCGCTGCTGGCCGCGCAGTCGGGCTGGGCGCCGAATCACTCGCCGCAACCCGACCTTGTCTGGCGCTATCTCGACGGCATCGGGCTCGACCTCGAGCGCGTCCGGCAGGACATGAATTCCCCCGAAATCGCGAAGAACCTGGCGCAGGACATCGCGGACGCGAAGGCGCTGAACGTCTCCCAGACGCCGGAGTTCTTCGTGAACGGCAAGCCGATGCCCAGCTTCGGCTACGAGCAGCTGACGACACTGGTCAACGACGCTTTGCGCGAAGCGTACCGGTAGTCGAAGCGTGGCCCGACGCCGGTCCCACGATCGTCACCATCGGACGCGGCGCCACGAGACACCGGCCGGACGCGGCCCGGCGGTCGCGGCGCACTCCGCATCACATGATGTTGAAGCGGCGCGTCTTCATCGCCGCCTGCACTCGTTGCACGGCCAGTGCAACGGCTGCCGCGCGCGGCGTGCCGCGCTGTCGCGTCACGGCTTCGAGCACCGCGGCGGTATTGGCGCGGATCTTTTCCTCGATTGCCTGGAACGCCTGCGACTGGGTGGCGCCCGCGTATTCAAGCGCCGCGCAGATGACGCCTCCCGCATTGGCGATGAAGTCGGGCATCACCAGCACGCCGCGCGCGTGCAGCGCCTCCTCCGCACCGGGCGTGAGCGGAATGTTCGCCCCTTCCAGCAGCAGTTTCGTGCGCAGCCGGCCCACGTTGGACTCGTCGATCACGTCGGGGCGCGCGGC
>JBLMYK010000104.1:0-51351 GCA_050258235.1 Gemmatimonadota bacterium
CAGTGGCCCGCCGCGCGGGCATCGCTCGTGCGGCTCTGCGAAGTCATGCGCTGCACCGTGGGATGGCCGAAGCGCGGCGAGATGCTCGCTGTCGTCGGCAGCGAACTGCAGGCGCTTCCTGGGGTTGGTGCGCTCGAACTGACCGCCGTGGTGCGCAACCGCGCCGAGGTGACGCTCGCGCTACCGGCAATTGAAGTGACCCTGACCGACACGCAGAACCGGGCGATCGCACGCAAGATATTCGCTCCGGCCGACTACCTCAACCCGGGCGAAGCGGCCAATCGGCTCGCGTCCGGGATCGAAGCAGGCGCGGACATGACCATGAGGTTGGTCTTCCAGGCGCGCGGCCTGAACGTGGCCGGATTCGTCGTCTACCCCTTCTATCTATGAGAGAGCCGCTCGCTGGCGCGCGGCGAGAGTGACCGTTGTCACGCCGTTGCAACGACCGTTCCTGACTGAAGTTAGCGGAAGCACACGGGGAATCTGACTTGCCCATGTCGATACTGATCTGTGGTTCGATCGCATACGACTCGATCATGGTCTTTGAGGGCCGTTTCAAGGACCATATCCTGCCGGACCAGGTCCACATCCTCAATGTTGCATTTCTGGTGCCGCAGATGCGCCGCGAGTTCGGGGGCTGTGCCGGAAACATCGCGTTCAGCCTCAGGCAGTTGGGAGGCGCACCGATGCCGATGGCGACGGTCGGTGACGATGCGCAGTCATATCTTGATCGTCTCGATGCACTCGGAATCGACCGACGCTATGTGCGCCTCGTGCCGGGTACCTTCACGGCACAGGCCTTCATCACTACGGATCTGGATGACAACCAGATCACCGCATTTCATCCGGGCGCAATGTCGAACTCGCATTTGAATTCGGTGCCGACGGGCGGAGCCGTCAAGCTCGGCATCATCGCGCCCGACGGCCGCGAGGGCATGCTGCAGCACGCGCAGCAGTTCGCCGATCACGGTGTGCCGTTCGTATTCGACCCCGGTCAGGGGCTGCCGATGTTCGACGGCGACGAATTGAAGCACTTCATCGCACGCGCGCATTACGTCGCGGTGAACGATTACGAAGCGAAGCTCCTGATCGAGCGAACCGGGTTCGAGCTGGACCAGCTGGCGCGCAAGGTCAAAGCGCTGATTGTCACCCGGGGCGGCAAGGGTTCCGAGATTCATGCCGAGGGCAGGATCATCGAGGTTCCGATCGCGCCCGCGCGCCATGTGGTCGATCCCACCGGGTGTGGCGACGCGTACCGCGCTGGCCTGCTCTTTGGCATCGAGCAGCAAATGGATTGGGAGACGACTGGCCGGCTCGCTGCGGTGATGGGATCGGTGAAGGTCGAGCACAGCGGCGGTCAAAATCATATCGCCGACCGCACGTTGATCGCCGACCGGTTCTTCGAGGCGTTTGGCTACCGGCCCTGGTAATCCGCGGAGAGACTTCACCCGTAACAACCGGAAACGTCCGGTCGACATGTCGCGGCTAAACTGCCGCAGAGGCTTGGCAGGCTTGCCGCCCATTGAATCGAATCGCGATCGCAGGAGGAAGGAATGAAACCGGGTTTGAGCGTCTGGCGGCCGGCCGTGATAGCGGCCACCGTCCTTGCAGTCACCGTTGCCGCCGGCTGTGCCACGCAGCAACGCTCGGGTAGCGTCTATCGAGCCGGCGAAGCGCAACGCGAACAGATCGTGCGGATGGCCACCGTCGAAAGCGTACGTGAAGTTACGATCGATCGGGGGCAGACCGGAGTCGGTACCGGGGCCGGGGCGGTCATCGGGGGCGTCGCGGGAAGCAGCGTCGGTCAAGGCAAGGGATCGATCATCGGGGCAGTCGCCGGCGCGGTGGCCGGCGGAATCGTTGGCCAGGCGGTCGAGAATCAGAGTTCGAAAGTTCCCGGACTCGAGATTACGGTTCGGCTGGACAACGGCGAACTGCGCGCGATCGTGCAGGAAGTCGACGGGCAGCAATTCAAACCCGGCGATCGCGTCCGGCTGCTGAGTGAGGGCGGCGTCACCCGTGTGACGCGCTGAGGATTGTCAACTACGTCGTCGGCTTGGACCGACGTGCGGCCCGGCCCGGATTCCTAGAATCCGGCACGGGCGAAGACGAGCAGCACCACGTTGACGACCAGGATCAGCAGAATCGGCGACAGATCGACTCCACCGATCAGCGGCAGGATGCGCTGAAACGGCGCGAGGAACGGTCGCACCAGCATCGCGATCGCCGGCGCGATGGGCGCATACGGATTCACCCAGCTCAGGATGACGTGAAAGATCGTCAGCCACATGGCGAGGTACAGACCCCATCGCAGGACGGCAAAGATCGCCAGCAGAAAGACGCGATCCCAGAAGACCATTTGCGTCGCTATCAGGTCGATCAGCACGAAGGATGCGAGCGCAACGAGAAAGGCCGCGACGAGCGACGCGACATCGAGGCGTCTGACGGCAGGAAGGACTCGACGCAGCGGAGCGACCAGCCAATCCGTCAACGCAAGGACGAATTGCGCGAGCGGATTGCGGGCCGGCATGCCAAGCCAGTTCATGTAGACGCGCAGCAGCAGGGTGACGCCCAGCAGCGCCGCCGCCGTTTCGATCAACATCCGCGCGATTTCGATGAACAGCATGCCTTGGCCGCCGCAGTCCGGTACGGAGCATTTTAGCCAGCACTTGCCCAAAGCACTGAAAGAAAGAAAAAGGGCGCTGAGTTCCTCAGCGCCCCGAGCTTGCGTGCGAAGCGTTATGGCCGACTGCCCGTTGGGAAGGGCCACGCAGCGGCGGGATTGAGCGCCGTTTTGGCGCCAGGGGCCGCTGCGGTCGACGGCATCGCTGCCGCCGGAGCCGGGGCCGCTGCTGCAGGCTGCGCCTTGGGCGCAGCGGCCTTCTTGGGAGCCGGCTTTTTCGCCGGCTTCTTGGCCGCCTTTTTGGCGGCCTTCTTCGCAGGTTTCTTCTTAGCTACTTTTTTTTTTGCCGCTTTCTTAGCGGCCTTTTTTGCAGTCTTCTTCTTTGCCGCTTTCTTGGCAGTCTTCTTCTTCGCCGTCTTTTTCTTGGCGGTTTTTTTCTTGGCGGCTTTCTTCGCGGTTTTCTTCGCAGCTTTCTTGGCTGTTGCCATTTGATGCTCCTTTAGGTCAGTCAGAGTGGTTGAAGATGAAACCCGCGCGATCCGGACGGATCGTTCGGGCTATTCATCGGCGCACGCAGTTGCTCTGTCGCCGCGACGACCCCAGAAGTGCGTTTGAGGCGCAGATCCGAGCAAAGCGCGGAACGGGCAGCGCACTGACCGCTGACGCTGATGAATCCGGTGATGCACGCTCCGGCGCCGATGCGGCCGAGCGGGCGAAATGCGAAGAAACCGCGGGAGGCGGCAAATGAAAACGCCGGCGGGATGCCGGCGTCGCATGAATTCTGGAGGAGGTGCCGCTGCCCGGAGACCTGGACTTTTGCAGAGGGAGCGACTCCACAAGACTGCTTCGTCCTGCTGTCGACTCGTCTGCTGTCTCTGACGATGAACCTTGAACTATGACTGTCTGTATTCAATCCAGCGATCGATCGTGTTTGTTAGATGCACTGATCGAGCAACCAAACTGAGGTTGCTTTTTACTCTCAATCAAAATGAATCGCAAGAAATTTTTCGCATGATCACGCATTGTGTTGTGCGTTGTGCGCGAATTCTTCGCTTCATCGCGATCACTTCATCGCGCGCGCGTTACTCCCACGACAGCGCGCCGCCCGACTGATACTCGAGCACGCGCGTCTCGAAGAAGTTGCGTTCCTTTTTCAGATCGATCATCTCGCTCATCCACGGAAACGGGTTGTCCTCCGCCGGGAATAGCATGTCGATGCCGATCTGCTGCGCGCGCCGGTTGGCGATGTAGCGCAGGTAACCCTTGAACATCGGCGCATTCAGGCCCAGCACGCCGCGCGGCATCGTGTCCTCCGCGTAGGCGTACTCCAGTTCCACCGCGCGCTGAAACAGCCCGCGGACTTCGTCACGGAACGCCGGCGTCCATAACTGCGGGTTCTCCAGCTTGATCTGGTTGATCAGGTCGATGCCGAAATTGCAGTGCATCGACTCATCCCTAAGGATGTACTGGTACTGCTCGGCCGCGCCGGTCATCTTGTTCTGCCGGCCGAGCGACAGGATCTGTGCGAAGCCGACGTAGAAGAAAAGGCCCTCCATCAGGCAGGCGAATACGATCAGCGACTTCAGCAGCTTCTGGTCGGCCTCGACCGTACCGGTGAGGAAGTCCGGGTCGGTCAGCGTGTCTATGAACGGGATCAGGAACTCGTCCTTGGCACGGATCGACGCGATCTCGTGGTAGGCATTGAAGATCTCGCCCTCGTCCAGCCCGAGCGACTCGACGATGTACTGGTAGGCGTGGGTATGGATCGCCTCTTCGAACGCCTGCCGCAGCAGGAACTGCCGGCACTCCGGCGCCGTGATATGGCGGTAGGTGCCGAGTACGATGTTGTTGGCGGCCAGCGAGTCGGCGGTGACGAAGAAGCCCAGGTTGCGCTTGACGATCCGGCGCTCGTCCTCGGTCAGACCGTTGGGGTCTTTCCACAGTGCGATGTCGCGCGACATGTTCACTTCCTGCGGCATCCAGTGGTTGGCGCAGGCGGCCAGGTATTTCTCCCACGCCCACTTGTACTTGAACGGCACCAGCTGATTGACGTCGGTGGCGCCATTGATGATCCGCTTGTCGGCGACATTGACGCGTCGGAAGTCCGGCGCGTCCCTGGCCGCGGCGACCGGCGCGGTCGCGAGCGGCTGCAAGCGCAGATTGGTTTCGGGCTGATCGTCCCAGGCCAGCATGTCGGATACCCCTCGCGTCGCGGTCGTTGTCACTTACTGGCAGGCTTCGCACTCGGCAAAACCCGGGTCGCCCGGCTTCAGCATGCAGACCGCGCCTTCCGCGGCCACCGCATTGAGCCCCCCATCGGACGGCACTGCATTCAGCGCCCCGGCCCGCGTGGTGGTCGACTTTTCGGCATGGGTCGCGCCGATCGTGCGCAGGTAATAGGTGGTCTTGAGCCCGCGCCTCCACGCCAGCCTGTAGGTTTCGTCGAGCTTCCTGCCCGACGCCCCCGCCATATAGATATTGAGCGACTGCGCCTGGTCGATCCACTTCTGCCGCCGCGCCGCGCACTCGATCAGCCAGACCGGGTCGACCTCGAATGCAGTTGCATACAGTTGCCGCAGTTCCGCCGGGATACGGTCGATCTTCGCCAGGCTGCCGTCGAAGTACTTCAGGTCCGCGACCATGACCTCGTCCCACAGCCCGATCGCCTTCAGGTCCCGCACCAGGTGCTCGTTGACGACCGTGAACTCGCCCGACAGGTTCGACTTGACGAACAGGTTCTGGAACGTCGGCTCGATGGAGGCGTCGACGCCGATGATGTTGGAGATGGTCGCCGTGGGCGCGATCGCCACGCAGTTGGAGTTGCGCATCCCTTGCTGGCGGATCCGGGCCCGCAACGCGTCCCAGTCCAGCGTGGCCGAGGTGTCGATCTCCACATACCCGCCACGCTGCTCGGCCAGAAGCGCGAGCGTGTCCTGCGGCAGGACGCCACGATCCCACAGCGAACCGGCGAACGACGCGTAGCGGCCACGCTCCTGCGCCAGTTCGGTCGAAGCCCAGTATGCGTAGTAGCAGACCGCCTCCATGCTGCGGTCGGCGAATTCGACCGCCGGCTGCGACGCGTATGGCGTCCGCATCAGGTGCAGGCAGTCCTGGAACCCCATGATGCCGAGCCCGACCGGGCGATGGCGCACGTTGGAGTTGCGCGCTTTCGGCACCGCGTAGTAGTTGATGTCGATCACGTTGTCGAGCATCCGCATCGCGGTGGCGACCGTGGCCCTGAGCTTCGCGTGGTCGAGCATGTAGCTGCCGGCGCCGTCGGGCACCATGTGCGCCGGCAGGTTGACCGAGCCCAGATTGCACACCGCGATCTCCGAATCGGACGTGTTCAGCGTGATCTCGGTGCAAAGGTTCGAGCTGTGGATCACGCCCGCGTGCTGCTGCGGCGAGCGCAGGTTGCAGGCGTCCTTGAACGTGATCCACGGATGCCCGGTCTCGAACAGCATCGACAGCATCTTGCGCCATAGCGAGAGCGCCGCGATCTTCTTGAACAGTCTGATTTCGCCGCGCGCTGCCTTGTCCTCGTAGCGCAGGTAGGCCTCCTCGAACGCGTGGCCGCACTTTTCGTGCAGGTCCGGGCAGTCGCTGGGCGAGAAGAGCGTCCAGTCGCCTCCTTCCATCACCCGCTTCATGAACAGATCCGGAATCCAGCTCGCGGTGTTCATGTCGTGTGTGCGACGGCGGTCGTCGCCGGTGTTCTTGCGCAGTTCCAGGAACTCTTCGATGTCGAGGTGCCAGGTCTCCAGGTAGCAGCAAACCGCGCCCTTGCGCTTGCCGCCCTGATTGACCGCCACTGCGGTGTCGTTCACGACCTTCAGGAACGGCACCACGCCCTGGCTCTTGCCGTTGGTGCCCTTGATATGGCTGCCGAGCGCACGCACGGGGGTCCAGTCGTTGCCGAGTCCCCCGGCGTACTTGGCGAGCAGCGCGTTCTCCTTGATCGCCTCGTAGATCGAGTCGAGGTCGTCACTGACGGTCGACAGATAGCATGACGAGAGCTGCGAGTGCCGCGTACCGCTGTTGAACAGCGTCGGCGTCGAACTCATGAAGTCGAACTTCGACAGCACTTCGTAGAACTCGATCGCACGCGCTTCGCGGTCGACCTCGTTCAGCGCCAGCCCCATCGCCACGCGCATGAAGAACGCCTGCGGCAGCTCGAACCGCCGACCCAGGTGGTGCAGGAAATAGCGGTCGTACAGCGTCTGCAGTCCAAGGTAATTGAACTGCAGGTCGCGCTCCGGCTGCAATGCGCGCGCCAGCCGCTTCAGATCGAACAGCGCGAGCTTCTCGTCGAGCAGCTCGGCCTCGATGCCGTACTTGATGAATTTCGGGAAATACTCCGCGTAGCGCAGCATCATCTGCGCCTGCGTGACATCCTCGCCGAGCGCCTCCCGGCGGACCGTGTGCAGCAGCAGGCGCGCCGTCACGTATGAATACGCCGGATCTTTCTCGATCAGCGCGCGTGCGGCCAGGATCGCCGATTTGTAGACCTCGTCGAGCGGCACGCCGTCATAGAGGTTCTTGACCGTCTCGGCCAGGATCGCCTCGGCGGACACAAACTCGTTCAGACCCACGCACGCCGATTCGACGAGCGCGCGGATGCGCGGCAGGTCGAGCGGCACCCGCTGGCCGTCTTCCAGCATCGAAAGCGGCGGCGCGACTGCCGCCTGCTCCTTCGCCTTGGCGGCGCGTTCCTGCGCGCGGCGTTCGCGATAAAGCACATAGGCGCGCGCCACATCGTGCTCGCCGGCGCGCATCAGCGACAGTTCCACCTGATCCTGCACGTCCTCGATGTGGAACGTGCCGCCGGCGGGCTGACGCCGCATCAGGGCAGCCACCACGTTCGCCGTGAGCTTCTCGACCTGCTCGCGGATCGCAGCCGACGCCGCGCCCTGCCCGCCCCGCACGGCCAGGAATGCCTTCGTCATTGCCACCGCGATCTTGGACGGTTCGAAGCCGACCACCGCGCCGTTGCGACGGATGATCTTGTAGTCCGAAAACGCCGACGCAACGACGTTGCCGCCCGCCATCCCCGGAGTCACCGGACGCAGGCCGGCTGCGCCACCAGCAGTGGAGATTGCGTTCGCGTCCTGAAACTGCATCTTGCCTCCGGGCACTTTGTTGGCCTGCCCATGCGCCTGGGCAGTGTTGTCTCGCTGTCCGCCACAACCTGTTGTTCCTCGTCGCACGCAGAAACGGGCGACGCTGCGCAGCTCATGCGCGGCGCCCCGGCTCCGCCCCTGGTTCGGCGTCGGACCCCAATATCTAGTGGCTTTGGCGCGCAGCTGCACAACAAATAGTGGCCGGCATCTTAGGCAGACTCGCGCTGGAACGCAAGCCCGGGCGCACCGGTGTTTCTTCCGATGATCAACAAAGCGGGCGGGTTCAGCCGGCGGGCAGCATGGCGGCCGGCAGCGCCGCCTCGATCGCCAGGCGCCGCCAGTCGAAATGCGGGCCCGGATCGGTCTTCCGCCCGGCGGCGATGTGCTGATGGCCCCGCACGGCGCGCAATGCATAGCGCGCTCGCAAAGCGCCAACCAGGCTCGCGAGGGCGCGATACTGCGGCGGCTCGAAGGCAACGAAGTCGGTGCCCTCCAGCTCGATGCCGATCGAGAAGTCGTTGCAGGCGATCCGGCCCTCGAACTCCGACGCACCGGCGTGCCACGCGCGATCGAGGCAGGAGACGAACTGCGTGATATGTCCGTCGCGACCGATCAGGAAGTGGCTCGACACACGCAAGCTGGCGAGAGTCGCGAGGAAGGGATCCCCGCACGGGTCGAGGCGGTTGGAGAAAAGCGCTTCGATCGCATCGCCACCGAACTCGCCGGGCGGCAGGCTGATGTTGTGGATCACGAGCAGATCGATCGCGCCCGCAAGCGGCCGCGCATCGCGATTTGGCGACGGGTAGTGCCTGATTCCGCTCAGCCACCCGTCCGCTCTTATGCCAGGCTCGCCGGCTCCAGGCGTTCCTTCGTTCAGGCGATTTCTGCGGCTCATTTAACGCCGAGCCGCTGCATCCGATAGCGCAACTGACGAAAGGTGATTCCGAGCAACTGCGCCGCGGCGGTGCGGTTGAAGCGCGTCTTCTCCAGCGCGGCGCGAATTGCCTCACGCTCCAGAGAGTCCACATATGCGTGCAGGTCGTTCGGCACGCCGTCCACGACCTCGAAGGACCGTGATGCCTCCCCAGAGTACTCGGCCTCGTCGCTGGTCTCCGCATCGTCTGCTTCGTGCTCGGCCGTTGCGGGTTCGGCCGCGGCAGTCACTGACGAGGAGCCCGCGGCCGGAAGCATCAGGTCTTCCGATCGCAGTTCGCCTCCTGCAGCCAGGGCGACGGCGCGCTCGAGGATGTTCTCCAGCTCGCGCACGTTGCCGGGGAATGGATACCGGCACAGCGCCTCGACGGCATCCGGCGCCAGCCGCGGCGCGGCCGCCTGATTGCGCTCCGCCAGCCGGCGCAGGATCCCATCCGCCAGCAGCGGAACGTCTTCCACCCGCTCGCGCAGGCTCGGGACCCGCAGCTCGATCACGTTGAGCCGATAGTAGAGATCCTGACGAAAGCGCCCGTCGGCAACGAGCTGCGCCAGATCCTGATGCGTCGCGCTGAGAATTCGGACGTCGACCGGCTCCTCGACGGTGGCGCCGACCTTGCGCACGCGCCGTTCCTGTATCGCGCGCAGCAGTTTGACCTGCATCGCGAGCGGCAGCTCGGCGACTTCGTCCAGAAACAACGTTCCCCCGCTCGCGGCCTGGAAGAACCCGTCGCGGTCCCGGTCGGCGCCGGTGAATGCTCCCTTGCGGTAGCCGAAGAACTCCGCTTCCATCAGCGTTTCCGGAATCGCGCCACAGTTGACCGCAACGAAAGGTTGCGCCTGGCGCGCCGACGCGTCGTGGATCGCTCGCGCGACGAGTTCCTTACCGCTGCCGGATTCGCCATAGATCGCCACCGGTGCCATGCTGCGCGCAAGCCGCTCGATCATTGCACGCAGCTGAAGCATCGAAGGCGCGTTGCCCAGCAGGCGCGCGACCGACGCATCGGCGGTGGCCGCCGGCATCGCCTGCTGCTGCGGGGATCCGCCCGCCAACGCAGAACGCACGAGCAGGCGCAACTGCTCCAGGTCGACCGGCTTTGACAGGTAATCGAACGCGCCCGCCTTCAGCGCCGCCACTGCGTTCTCCGTGCTTCCGTAGGCAGTGATGACGGCGATTGGAAATGCCTCGCCGTGGCGGCCCTGGGCGACATCGCGTACGAGGTCGAGCCCGACGCCATCCGGCAGCCGCATGTCGGTGAGGCAAAGCGCGTATCGGTGTGCAGTCAGCAGTTCGCGCGCCTGGGTCAGCGAATCCGCGGTGTCCACGTCCAGCCCAAGCCGCACCAGCGTCAGTGCCAGCAGTTCACGCAGATCGGCCTCGTCGTCGACGACGAGCACCGCAGGCGTTCGCCGCTGCGCGTCGGTTTCGCGCGAATGACTGGTTTCGCTCATGACGCCGGCATCGTATCGAGGAAATCGGCCGCGTCGAGCTGCCTGGCGGCGCCTTGACCAAAGCGGATCACGAAGCCCGGCCGTTCCGATCCACCGGCCCGCCGTACTCCGTAACCGAGTTCGGCGCGGTTGACCACGCAGAACTCACGCGCCATGTACAGGCCTAGTCCCGTGCCGCGAGCGCCGGTGGTAAAGAAAGGCTCAAACACGCTCGCTCCGATGTCGGCCGAGACACCGGGGCCGTCGTCGAATATCCACAGCAACGCCGACGTGCGCGCGTCTTCGCCGCGTTCCGCCAGGACGGTAACGCTGCCCGGAGTGCGCGATGCAAAGCGCACCGCGTTGTCGAGCAGGTTGTACAGCACCTGCCGCAAATGCGATTCCTCGAAGCGCACGCGTAGCGCCGGTGCCACGTCGAGGCGTATGACTGCCGCATCCAGGCCGCGGTCACGGACAAACTCGGACAGCCACGCCGCGAGAAATGCCGGCAGGTCGATGTCGTCGCCCAGCGGCGGGTCGCGGCGCGCGGCGCGCAGCACGTCGTCGACCAGCCGATTCAGCCGCTGCGTGTTTTCGCGGACGATCGCCACCAACCGCCGCGCTGTCGGCTCCTGGATGTCTTCGTTCAACAGCTGCGCGGCATGCCCGATCGCACCGAGCGGGTTGCGGATTTCGTGTGCAATTGACGCGGTCAAGCGGCCCATGGCGGCAAGCTTGAGTTGCTGCGCGCGCTCCTCGACCTGGCGCACGTCCTCAAGAAAGATTGCAAACTCATCCGTGGCGGCGGTCTGCGGACGGACGAAGCGCGCTCGCAGCCTGAGGTCGGGCAACGACACCGCGGCTTCCGTATGGCCCCCGCCGGTCCGCGCGACTTCGGCAGTCCAGCGCTGGAACGCCGTCGATAGCGGTGCCAGTGCCGGGAATTCCGTCAACCGCCGTCCGGTCAGCTGCGCATCGGGGCCGAGGCCCAGCAGAATCCGGGCGGCGCGGTTGTTGGCACGCACGCGCGTCAGCGCATCGATGACGACCGCGCCCTGTTCCATCTGTGCGATGACGAGGCGGTTGATTTCGAGCTGGTTTTCGATCATGCGTCCGCGACTCTGGGCCAGGCGCTCCTGCGCGGCCAGGCGCGAAGCCAGAAACCGCAGCAACGCCGCGACCGCGAACAGGGCCGCTCCGTAGAGGCCGGCCTGAACAACCGTGGCGTCGGCCCCTTCGAATCGCATCAGTCGAAACACCGCGTCCGACAGAAGCGCGAAGACCGCCAGCGCGCAGACGAAGAACACCGCAACGGTGGGCAGCAGCAGCGATGCTCCGGCGAGCGGCAGCAGGTAGAGGATCGTGACGCCGGTGCGGCTGCCGCCGCCAAGCCACAACAGGCTGGAGATGATGATCAGGTCTACCGCGATCTGCGCGGCGACCTGGGCGAGGAAGCGCTGGCGGACGTAAATGACGATCACCGCCAGCCCGGCAGCGAGTACGAAGTAAACCAGGCTGCCGATCGCCACCGGAGTGGCATGCCACCCAGACGGCCCCGGGCCAAGCGCAACGACCGAAAGCACCAGCGCGCTGGCGATCAGTGCGCGCGTCAGGGCAAAGTACTCCAGCGTGCGCCAGGCCGGTTCGTCGACGTCGGGTGCCCCGGCGTGCACCGATTCGTTGACCGCTGCCAATCAGGCCTCTCGTTTGCTCGGCCCGGCGCGGCGGTGCTCTTCGCCGCAATACCAGTGGCCACCCGCTTCCAAGGCCTCCGACTGGGGCAGATTCAGACCGCAGACCTCGCAGCAAACCATGGATTCCACCTTGTCGCGCGCCGATGCGTCGCGCACCGCCTCCGTGTGCTGCCTGATCCGCCACCAGCGGTAGCCCAGGTAAGCAGCCAGCGCCGCCAGCAGCCAGAAAACGATTCGGCCCATCAGACTCTCTGCAATATCACTTCAAGTACAAAGCGGCTGCCGACATAGGCCAGCATCAGCATCAGGAATCCGGCGAGGGTCCAGCGCAGCGCCTTGCGCCCGCGCCATCCGAACACGAAGCGTCCGGCCAGCAACCCGGCGAACACGAACCAGGAGGCGATCGCGAAGACCGTCTTGTGGTCGGCCCGCAGGGCACGGCCGAACAATTCCTCGGAGAAGAAGACGCCGGTTACGACGGTCAGGGTGAGCAGGACGAAGCCGGAGCCGATCAGGCGAAACAGCATCCGCTCCATCGCCAGCAGCGGCGGCATCTGCGCCAGCCAGCGTGACGTCGTGCGATCGGGTGCTCCGAGGGCCGCGTGCAACTGCCTGTCGATCGACGCCATCAGCAGCGCATGCAGCGCGGCAATGGTGAAGAAACTGTACGCGCAGATCGCGATCAGCAGATGCACCCGCAGCGCGAACTTGTCGGCCGCCGCCGAGACGGGCGCTCCGTGAAACAGCGCCGGCAATACGGCGCACACCGCAGCGGCCGGAAAGACAAGCATGTCGAGCCCGCGCATCCTGACGAAGAATCCCTCGACCCAGATGATCAGGACCGCCAGCAGCAGGGTCGCTGACAGGGCATGGGCAAATCCGAAGCGGAACTCGCCGGTGCCGATTACCGCGTGCGCGAGAAGGAAGATATGCCCGGCCGCGATGACCGGCACGAGCAGGCGGCGCCAGATGACCCAATGCCCGGATTCGTCGCCCTGAAGGGTTCGCCAGGTAATCACAGTCATCAGCAGATACAACACCGACACTGTCGCATAACCCAGCACGTAGAATGCGGCTGATCCCATAAGCATTTATATAGTACGCGGACGCTGCGGCCCGCGGCTCACCCGGATGCTCGAATCACTTACGCAGAAGCTAAGTCGCGTCGTAAAGCAGATGCGCGGTCAGGCACGCCTGACCGAGGAAAACACGCAGGAGATGCTGCGCGAAGTTCGCGTGGCCCTGCTCGAAGCCGACGTTGCGTTGCCTGTGGTGCGCGAATTCATCGCGCGCGTCAAGGACAAAGCACTCGGCGAGGAAGTCGTCGGATCGCTGACGCCGGGGCAGGCACTCGTCGGTGTCGTCCAGCGCGAACTGACACAACTGATGGGCGGCGACCTGTCGCCCGCCGAACGCGAACTGAACTTCGCCACGCAGCCGCCGGCGGTGATCCTGCTGGCCGGATTGCAGGGAGCGGGCAAGACCACCACGGCGGCCAAGCTGGCGAAGTGGCTGCACGACGAGCGCCGGAAGAAGGTGCTGACGGTGTCGACCGATGTGTACCGTCCCGCGGCAATCGAGCAGCTGAAGTCGGTAAGCGCACAAGCGGGCGCGGAATTTTTCCCGAGCCATGCCGCGGACAAGCCGATCGACATCGCCACACGCGCGCTCGAACACGCACGCCGGCAGTTTTTCGACGTGCTGATCGTCGATACCGCGGGCCGCCTCGCGATCGACGACGCGATGATGCAGGAAGTCGCCTCGCTGCACGCGGAATTGCACCCGATCGAGACACTCTTCGTCGTCGATGCGATGCTCGGGCAGGATGCGGTCAACACGGCTAGGGTGTTTGCGGAACGCTTGCCCTTGACGGGCGTGATCCTGACCAAGCTCGATGGCGATGCGCGCGGCGGCGCTGCGCTGTCCGTTCGGCACGCGACCGGCAGGCCGATCAAGTTCATCGGGGTGGCCGAGAAAATCGACGGAATCGAACGCTTCGACCCGGAGCGAATGGCCGGACGCATCCTCGGCATGGGCGACATCGTCGCCCTGGTGGAGGACGTCCGGAAGTCGATCGACGTCCAGGCAGCGGAAAAGTTCGCGAAGCGACTGCAGTCGGGCGACCGCTTCGATCTGAACGACTTCCGCGAGCAGATCCGACAGATGCGCAAGATGGGTGGGCTGTCGGGCCTGATCGACAAGCTGCCGGCGCAGTTCGCGCAGGCGGCCGGACAAGTGAACGACCGAGACGCCGAGCGTCAGATTCGGCGTATCGAGGGAATCATCAATTCGATGACGCCACAGGAGCGCGCCAAGCCAGACCTGATCAAGGCCTCGCGCAAGCGACGCATCGCGACCGGTGCGGGCGTGCCCGTGCAGGAAGTCAATCGCATGCTCACCCAGTTCGAGCAGATGCAGGCGATGATGAAGCAGATGAAGAAAGGCGGCCTGGCGAAGATGATGCGCGCGATGGGCAGCCTGAAAGGGCTTGGGCGCGGCATGCCCGGCGCCCAGAAGAGTTAGATGGCGCAAGACCGAGCTCGAGCTGCGACGGCGCGGCGCCGTCTGCCGTCTTCTCGCCCCTCTTTGTTCCCGGAGCGCGATATTCGCCGAGGGTCACGGGCTAATCCCTGGCGCAGCTGAGAGCGAAACGGCCAGGGCTGAGTCATTGCCGGGATGCCGGCCTCTTCGGCTCGTACCGCCAGGAATTCTTCCAGGCCGCGAGGACCGCGTTGGGGTATGCCGACTGTCCGCGGCTGCCGTTGTAGCGGCCGAGCGCCAGGAACAGATCGCCCTTTTCGAGGTCGAGGTAATGCCGCATGATCACGCAGCCATAGCGCAGGTTGCTGCGCATGTCGAACAGCTTCTTTACGTCGCCGTCGCCGATCAACTGGGCCCAGAATGGCATTACCTGCATGTAACCGCGCGCTCCCGCACTCGAAATCACGTACTTTCGAAAATTGCTTTCCACCTGGATCAGGCCAAGCACCATCTGACGATCGAGACCGGCGCGAATCGCCTCGTAATCGAGGGTGCGGAGGAACTCGACGCGCGTCCGGTAGTCCGGCTTGCGGGCCTTCAACCGCTCCGACATCTCGCCGAGCCAGTCGAGAAACGCGATCCGTTCCTCGATGCGCGCAAAGTGCCGCGTCGGCGGCGCGCCGTCCGCGATCTTCTCTGCCAGAGCGGCACGCACGGCGTCAGCCAGCGGCTCGTACTGCTGCGCGCCCGCCAGCGCATGGCGTGGGTGTAACAGGATCGCCGGTGCGAGCAGCACTGCAATTGCCGAACTGGCCAGCTGGCGCCGCGTACGGTCAGGCGCGCGCGTTGGCAAGCTGCTGCTGTACAAATGCAAACGCATCCACCAGGGGCACGCCGACCGACTGCAGCGTGCGTCGATGCACATACTCGATCTGGCCGCCTTTCAGGCCCCGCTCACCTATGGTGACGCGATGCGGCACCCCGATCAATTCCCAGTCCGCGAACATCGCACCGGGCCGCTCGCCGCGGTCATCCAGGATGGTGTCCACGCCCGCAGCAACCAATTCCGCGTACAGCCGATCCGCGACCTGACGCACCTGCTCTGATTGCCGGTAGTTGACCGGGCAAATGACAACTTCGAACGGCGCGATCGCATCGGGCCAGATGATCCCCTTGGAATCGTGATTCTGCTCGATCGCGGCGCCGAGAAGACGGGTCACGCCGATCCCGTAGCAGCCCATCAGCATGGGCGCCGGTGCACCTGCCTCGTCGGTGAAGGACAGCTTCATCGATTCCGGATACGGCAAACCGGCAAACACGTGGCCGACTTCAATGCCGCGCTGGATCGCCAGCACACCTTTGCCGTCCGGCGACGGGTCTCCGGCGACCACGCTGCGCAGGTCCGCGACGATCGGTTCCGGCAGATCACGGCCCCAGTTGACTCCGGCAAGGTGGAAATCTTCCTCGTTGGCGCCGCAGACGAAGTCGCTCATGTTGGCCACGGTGCGATCCGCAACGACCCTGACCGGTTTGCGGGTCCCGATCGGCCCTAGATAGCCAGGTCGACAGCCAAAGGCGCCACGGATTTCGGCCTCGGTGGCGAAACGGAATCCATCCTTCAATCCAGGCAACTTGCTCGCCTTGACCTCGTTCAGCTCGTGATCGCCGCGTATCAGCAGCAGCCAGATCTCCACGTCGACCGTCTCGCCCTTGCCGTTTCTCTTGTCGACCGCGAGCACGATCGACTTGACCGTACGAGAAAGTGGCAGTCCGAGCAAGGCGGCCACGTCTTCGCACTTCTCCTTGCCCGGGGTTGGAAGCTTCCTCATTTCCTCCAGCGCGGGCCCCCGCTGCGGAACCAGCGCCAGCGCCTCAGCCATTTCGATGTTGGCCGCATAGTCCGACGTCGGGCAGTAGGCGATTGCATCCTCCCCGGTGTCGGCGATGACCTGGAATTCGTGACTTGCCTTGCCCCCGATGTTGCCGGTGTCGGCTGCGACCGCACGGAATCTGAGGCCCATGCGCTCGAAGATGCGGCAGTAGGCGTCGTACATCGCCTGATAACTTCTCATCGCCCCGGCCTCGTCGCGATCGAACGAGTAGGCATCCTTCATCGTGAACTCGCGTCCGCGCATCACGCCGAATCGCGGGCGGCGCTCGTCGCGGAACTTGGTCTGGATGTGATAGAAATTGACCGGCAACTGCTTGTAGCTGCGGATCGACTCGCGCACGATATCGGCGATGACCTCCTCCGATGTCGGCTGGACCACGAAGTCGCGATCGTGGCGGTCCTTAACGCGCAGCAGCTCGGGCCCCATCTTGAACCAGCGGCCGGATTCCATCCACAGCTCCGCGGGTTGCACGACCGGCATCAGCAGCTCGATCGCGCCGGCACGGTTCATTTCCTCGCGAATGATGGTCTCGATCCGGCGGATCGACCGCAACCCGAGCGGCAGGTAGCTGTAGATGCCCGCGGCAAGCTTCCTGATCATGCCGGCGCGCACCATCAGCCGGTGGCTCATCACTTCGGCGTCCGCCGGGGCTTCCTTCAGGGTGGAAATGAAAAAGGCGGTGGCGCGCATCGCGTCGGTTAGCGGTCGAAAGCCTGGCAAATTTCCCTGACCGCATTGCGAAATGCAGTCATATAATGGGTCGCAGATGATATAGCTTCAGGTGTTGGCATGCTGGACAAGGACGGCTATCGCCCGAATGTCGGCATCATTCTGCTCAATCACCGTAACGAGGTCTTCTGGGGCAAGCGCGTCAAGCAGCATTCGTGGCAATTCCCGCAGGGCGGGATCAAACACGGCGAATCTCCCGAACAGGCGATGTTCCGCGAACTGTACGAGGAGATCGGGCTCAGACCCGAACACGTGAAAATCGTCGCCCGCACACGCGACTGGCTTCGTTACGACGTTCCCGAGCAGTGGGTGCGACGCGACCTGCGCGGCAATTATCGCGGGCAGAAGCAGATCTGGTTTTTGCTGCGGATGCTGGCGCGCGATTGCGACGTGTCGCTGCGCCGATCGGAAAAGCCCGAGTTCGACGCCTGGCGGTGGCAGGACTACTGGATACCGCTCGAGGCGGTGATCGAGTTCAAGCGCGACGTCTATCAGCAGGCCCTGGCCGAGCTTTCAAGGTTTGTATTTCGGGCCGGCCGCCGGGCGTTGGATCACGGGCGCCGGCGTGAAGAAGCCGTGAGGACAGAAGCGCCGGAGATCATCTCGGCGCCCAATGGGACATTGACCGGGACCGGTTAATCCGACGTCTGATCACGAACGCGTCCCGCTCAGTGCTGCTGCTGGGCGCCTGACCTGCCTCGAAGCCCAATCTCCGAACCCGGGCCGTGATGAAATTCACGTCAGTACAAGATTGTCGCGGTGAATCAGCTCAGGCTCATCGAAGTAACCGAGCGTCGATTCGATCTCGCTGCTGGGCCTGCCCGCAATCTGTCGCGCTTCGCTGCTGGCGTAGTTGACCAGTCCCCGGGCGACTTCATGGCCTTCGGCATCGGCGCACGCAACCACGTCGCCGCGGGCAAATTCGCCGATCACGTCGACCACGCCGATCGGCAACAGACTCCTGCCTTTGCTGCGCAGTGCGCGCACGGCACCCGCATCGATGATCACGCGGCCCTTCAACTGGAGGTGATCCGCCAGCCACTGTTTTCGCGCGGTGAGCACCGCTGTCCTCGCGGCAAGTTGGGTGCCGATTCGCTCTCCCGCAGCCAATCGCAGGAGCGCATTCGCCTCGCGGCCGCATGCAATCACGGTATGTGCGCCGCTGCGCGCGGCGCGCTTGGCGGCAAACACCTTGGTAATCATTCCTCCGCGCGCGATCGGACTGGCGCTGCCGCCGGCGATCGCCTCGAGCGCCGGATCCCCTGCCTCGGCCATCTCGATCAGCGTCGCGGAAGCGTCCTGTCGCGGGTCGGCGCTGAAGAGGCCCTTCTGGTCGGTCAGGATAACCAACGCGTCCGCATCGACCAGGTTCGCCACCATCGCACCCAGGGTGTCGTTGTCACCGAACTTGATTTCGTCCGTGACGACCGTGTCGTTCTCGTTGATTATTGGGACGACCGCAAGATCGAGAAGCGTCAGCAACGTCGACCTCGCATTCAGATAGCGTGTCCGGTCAGCCAGGTCGGCATGCGTCAGCAGGACCTGCGCCGTCTTCTTGCCGAGGGCGCCAAAGCTCGTTTCATAGGCCTGTGCCAGCCCCATTTGCCCGACCGCCGCCGCGGCCTGCAGTTCATGCATCTGCTTCGGCCGACGCGTCCAACCCAGGCGTTTCATGCCTTCCGCGATGGCACCGCTAGACACGAGCAGCACCTCCTTGCCGCCTTCATTGAGTTGCGAGATCTGAGTCGCCCAATTCGAGATGGCCCCCAGATCGAGACCGCGACCTTCGTTGGTCACCAGGCTGCTTCCGACCTTCACCACCAGCCGGCGCGCGTCTGCCACGACGGAGCGGCCGGTCACGACGCTGGCTCCGCTGCCGCACCGGTCGCGGCCGCCTTCCGCCCTCGACGGGACCGGTGCAGGAACTGTTGCACTGCCTGCATCAGCTCACGACATCCTTCGCCGGTCGCCGCGGAAACACAGAAGATCGGCGCCTCGGTTCGCAGCCGGCGACGAAACTCGGCAACTCGCGAGGCTCGATCCTCCGTAGGCACAAGGTCGATCTTGTTGAGCACCAGCCAGCGGGGCTTGCGCGCGAGCAGCGGGTCGTACTTCCTCAGTTCCGCCGCCAGCGCTCGCACGTCCTTGACCGGATCGCGCCCCGGGTCGAGCGGCGCCACATCGATCACATGCAGCAACAGTCCGGTGCGACTCAAATGGCGCAGAAACTGATGACCGAGTCCGGCGCCCTCGGCAGCACCCTCGATCAGGCCGGGCACGTCTGCCAACACGAATCCGACTCCCGGCGCAACGCGGACCATGCCCAGATGCGGATGCAGGGTCGTAAACGGGTATTCAGCTATCTTCGGCCGCGCGTTGGAAACCGCTGAAATCAGCGTCGATTTGCCGGCGTTCGGCATACCCAACAACCCGACGTCGGCGAGCACCCTGAGTTCGAGCCGGAGCCAGCGATGTTCGCCCGGCTCGCCCAGCGTGCGCTGCCGCGGCGCGCGGTTGGTGCTCGATTTGAAGTGCAGATTGCCCAGTCCGCCCCTGCCCCCCTTGGCAATCAGGGAGCGCTGCCCGTGCGTGGCGAGGTCTGCCAGCACCTCGCCCGATGCGTCGTCGCTGATCACCGTGCCGACGGGCATGCGCAACTCGATGTCGCCACCACCCGCACCGAAGCAGTCGGCGCCGCGCCCGTGCTCACCGTTCACGGCAGCATGCTTGCGCGAGTATCGGTAGTCGATCAGCGTGTTGATGTTTTGATCGGCGATAGCCCAGACATCTCCGCCGCGGCCGCCGTCGCCGCCGTCCGGCCCTCCCTTCGGAATGAACTTCTCGCGGCGAAAGGAGACGCAGCCGTCGCCTCCACGGCCGCCGATGACTTCGATTCTTGCCTCGTCGATGAACTTCACAATGAAAAAAGCCCTGCCGCCTGCGGCAGGGCTTTCGCTGGAAAGTCTTGGCTGCCGCGGAGCCGGTCAGCCGCGCGGCAGGACACTGACGGTCTGGCGATTCTGTGCGCCGGTGACTGTGAACTTGACCGTTCCGTCAACCGTGGCGAACAGAGTGTGATCCCGCCCGATACCTACGTTGTCCCCCGGATGAAATCTGGTGCCCCGCTGGCGCACGATGATTCCACCGGCGCTGATTGATTCGCCGCCGTAGACCTTCACCCCGAGCCGCTTGGCCTGGGAATCACGCCCGTTCCGGGACGACCCTCCTGCCTTCTTGTGTGCCATGTGCTTCCTCGCTAATTCATCTCATACGCCAGCCCGTCCGCGTCCGGCAGCGATCAGGCTCAGCCAATCGAGTCGATGCGCAGTTCGGTGAAATTCTGCCGATGACCGGCCCGTTTCTGGAAGTGCTTGCGCCGACGCATCTTGAAGATCCTGACCTTTGGATGGCGCCCCTGAGCAGTGATGGTCGCGGTCACCAACGCGCCATCAACAAGCGGCGTGCCCACCCTCAGGTTGGATCCGTCGCCAACTGCAAGAACCTCTTCGAGAGTAACCTGCGCCCCGACGTCGCCGACGATGGATTCGACCTTGATCGTCTGCCCGCTCGCGACCCGGTATTGCTTGCCGCCGGCCTTTATCACTGCAAACATAGCCTCTGCTCCTGCGGCCCCGACGTACTTCGATCGACGCGGCGCCGTTCCTCATTCGGAAAGCTTTGAATTTTCTCACGTTCCTCGAAAGAAGGTCAAATGACCGAGTGCGGGCCGATCTGGCCGGCAGCCACCAGGAGCGCCCCACCTATAATCAACGGCCGATCGCTCAGGGTCACGCGTCTTGCCACCGTCGCACATTCATTCCGAAACGGAGCCGCCCATCGACGGCCTTTTGCAGGTATTGGCGCCGATTGCCGATGACTTGCATACGGTCGACGGACTGATTCGCGAGCGACTCGGTTCGGATGTCGCTCTGATAGGGACGATTGCCGACTACATCATCGGCGCCGGCGGCAAGCGTCTGCGGCCGGCCGTGCATCTTCTCGTCGCCCGGGCGCTCGGCTATCGCGGCACGGCGCATATCCTGCTGGCCGCCGTCATCGAGTTCATTCATACGGCGACACTGTTGCACGACGATGTCGTCGATGAATCCGATCTGCGTCGCGGACGCCAGACATCGAATTCGCTGTTCGGGAACGCAGCGAGCGTACTGGTGGGTGACTTTCTGTATTCGCGCTCGTTCCAGATGATGGTCGACGCCGGCAGCATGCGCGTGATGAGAATCCTCGCCGACGCCACCAACCGGATCGCCGAGGGCGAAGTCCTGCAGTTGATGAACATTCACGATCCGTCGGTCGACGAGGCGCGCTATATGAGCGTCGTCGAACGCAAGACCGCGACGCTGTTCGAAGCGGCTGCACGCATCGGCGCCGTTCTTGCGGGAGTTGACCGGCAAGTCGAGGAGCGGGCCGCCCAGTATGGGTCAAGCCTCGGCACTGCGTTTCAGATGATCGACGACCTTCTCGACTATTCGGGGGACATCGCGGAGATCGGCAAGCGCCTCGGCGACGATTTGCGCGAAGGGAAGGTCACGTTGCCACTGATACATGCCCTGCGGACGGCTTCACCGCCGGAGCGAGCGAAGATCGAACGCGCAATCCGTGACGGCGGGGGGGATTTTGATCAGATTGCACAGATCGTCCGCGGCAATGCGTCGCTGATCTACGTGCGCGAGCGTGCAAGCGCCGAGTCGGCTGCGGCAGAGGCGGCTCTGGCGGCGTTTCCGGCCTCGGTTTACCGTCAGTGTTTGCTAGACTTGAACCGTTTTGCGAGGCACCGTAACCGCTGATTCGCGGTGCTTGCAGACCGTTCGGCAGAGAACGCTGCGCTGCCGAACTCGCGTCGGGGTGTAGCTCAGCCTGGTAGAGTACTGCGTTCGGGACGCAGGAGTCGGAGGTTCAAATCCTCTCACCCCGACCATCGTTTGCCGCAGAGCCATACGGCCAGATCCGCCTGGAATTGACGATTGGACGGTATCCCGCTCTGGGCGCAGGTTGCCGCGCTCGCACTTCTGTTGATCCTGGCCGCATTTTTCTCGCTGGCCGAGACGGCAATGATGGCAGCCAGCCGGCTGCGACTGCGACATCTGGCGGGTCAGGGAAGTCTTGCAGCGAAGCTGACTCAATCGCTGCTCCAGCGAACTGATCGGCTGCTTGGTTTCATCCTGCTCGGCAACACGCTCTTGAATGCAGGCGCAACCGCCCTGGTTACCGCGCTGTCCATCCGCTACTTCGGGGATCGCGAATGGTCGCTGCTGGCGGCCACCGGCCTGGTGTCGTTTCTCATCCTCGTATTTGCCGAGTTGACGCCCAAGGTCATCGGCGCGACTTATCCAGAGCGCATCGCATTGCCCTCAAGCTATGCCATTGCGCCTTTGATGCGGGTGTTCTCGCCCGCTGTCTGGTTCATCAATCTGTTCGCGCGCGGCCTGCTTTGGGTGCTACGCGTGCCGCAGGGCACGGCTGCCGAATCGCAAAGGTTGACGCCGGAGGAATTGCGAACGATCGTGCTTGAGGGCGGCGGCGTCATTCGCGGAAAACACCGCAGCATTCTCCTGAATCTGTTCGATCTCGAGCAGGTCACGGTCGACGACCTGATGACCCCACGTGCACGCGTGGAGGTTCTTGACATCTCTCACCCGATACCCGCAATTCGCCAGCAGTTGGCCACCTGTTATCACAACAAGTTGCCAGCCGTTGATGGAGACATGACACGCGTGATCGGCGTGTTGCACGTACGGAAGCTCGTGCCGCTCCTGGACGCAGATGCGCTCACGCATGAAAGCATTCGGCAAATCCTCGTTGCGCCGTACTTCGTGCCCAGCGGAACGCCGATCCTGCAGCAGTTGCAGATGTTCCAGGACAATCGGCGCCGCTTGGGGCTGGTCGTCGACGAGTACGGCGACGTGCAGGGCCTGGTCACCCTGGAAGACATCGTCGAGGAGATCGTTGGCGAGTTCACCACCGAGGCGCCGGGGCTTGGTACGCGCGGGCTGAGCTGGGATGCGGAGGGTCACGTAGTTGTCGACGGCAGCACTCCCTTGCGCGAGTTGAACCGCCGCCTGTCGCTGCGGTTCCCGCTCGACGGCCCGCGGACGGTCAACGGGCTGCTCCTGGAGGCACTGCAGGAGTTTCCCAGCGGTCCATGCTGCGTGCGCTATGAAGGTTGCATCGTCGAGATCATCCAGATACATGATCAGTCGGTCCGCAGCGTGCGCCTGATTCGGGCACCATGAAGGCGCCGTTCATCCGATCGACCGGGTGCAAGGATGGCTGCCGCTAATACTTCGGTTTGCTTTACAAATCGAGGGGTTGTCGGCAGTATCCTCAGCCTCGACTCGAAGTTCCGGTACGTAAGGATCCGGCCCGATCGGGAGACACGGTAACCGACCCCAATGTCCGCTGTCAGTCAGAGCCCTGTGATGACAACGTCACCCCTAACGGGGTTGGCGCGGGCGCTCGTCCAGCAAGGTCGGCTGCGGCCGGATCGCGCCGAAACGCTTGCCCGCAAGGCCATCCAGGGCAACGTGCAGTTCATCGACGAGCTGGTCGGCGCGAGCGAGGCGACCGGCCTGTCCTCGGCACAGATCGCGCGCTTTGCCGCTGACACGTTCGGGCATCCTCTGCTCGACATATCCGCATTCGATGCCGACCAGTTGCCGCGCGACATCATCGACAGGAAGCTGGTCGGATCGCTGCGCATGCTCGCGCTGCGCAAGCGCGGAAACCGGTTGGCCGTCGCGGTCTCGGATCCGACCAACTTCCAGGCGCTGGACCAGGTCAAGTTCCAGACCCAGCTCGCGCTCGACATCGTCGTCGTCGAGCACGACAAGCTACTCAAACTGATCGAGTCGTCGACCCAGTCGGTCTCCCAGTCGCTGGAAAAGCTGGTCGACGACGAAGTCAATTTCGACGAATTGTTGTCCGACGCACCGGACACGACGCAGGAAGAAGCCACCAATGCGGAGGTGGACGATGCGCCGGTCGTGCGCTTCCTGCAGAAGCTCCTGCTGGATGCCATCTCGGATGGAGCTTCGGACCTGCACTTCGAACCCTACGAGAAGTTCTACCGGATCCGGGTTCGCGTTGACGGCATTCTGCGCGAGGTCGCGCAACCGCCGCTCGCGATCAAGGAACGACTCGTAACCCGCATCAAGGTCATCTCCAAGCTCGACATTTCCGAGAAGCGGGTGCCGCAGGATGGCCGCATGAAGCTGGCCCTCACCGGGCAGCGGGCGATCGATTTTCGTGTCAGCACCTTGCCGACGCTTTATGGGGAAAAGGTCGTGATGCGGATTCTCGATCCTTCCCAGGCAAAGCTCGGCATCGATGCCCTCGGGTACGAGCCGGAGCAAAGGCAGCTGCTGCTGGATGCGATTCAGCGCCCTTACGGCATGGTCCTCGTTACCGGCCCGACCGGCAGCGGCAAGACCGTGTCCCTGTACACCTGCCTGAACATTCTGAACCAGCCGGGTGTGAACATATCGACCGCCGAGGACCCGGCCGAGATTCAGATGGCGGGCGTCAACCAGGTCAATGTGAACGAAAAGGCCGGCCTGACGTTCGCCAATGCAATGCGAGCGTTCCTACGCCAGGATCCTGACATCATCATGGTCGGCGAGATCCGCGATCTCGAAACGGCCGACATCGCAGTCAAGGCGGCACAGACCGGTCACATGGTGATGTCGACGCTGCATACGAATGATGCGCCATCGACGCTGTCGAGGCTGTCGAACATGGGGGTGGCGGCGTTCAACATCGCCTCCTCCGTGATCCTGATCACGGCTCAGCGCCTGGCGCGGCGCCTGTGCACCTGCAAGCAGCCGACTGAAATCGCCAAGGAGGCCCTTCTCGGTGCCGGCTTCGAGGCCGCCGATCTCGACGGCAGCTGGGTGCCTTACAAGGCCGTCGGATGCGATCGCTGTAAAGGATCCGGCTACAAAGGGCGAACCGGCATATACGAGGTGATGCCAATATCGGATGCAATCCAGCACCTGATCCTCAAGAACGCGAGTTCGGTTGAAGTCGCGGCACAGGCGCAACGCGAGGGGGTGAAGAACCTGCGGCAGTCCGGCCTGTTGAAGGTCAAGCAGGGCATCACCTCGATCGACGAGGTATTGGGCTGCACCAACGAATGAAAGACAGCGGAGCACACGAGAGAAGATGGCTACCGGCGCCCTGATCCGACCCCGCGCTCCCGCGCGCGAAACCCTGTTTACCTGGGAAGGCCGCGACAAGAACGGCAAGATCATCCGCGGCGAGATGCGCGCCGGGGGCGAGTCCGTCGTCGCCGCCTCGCTGCGTCGCCGCGGCGTGATGGCGACCAAGATCAAGAAACAGACGTTTTCGCGCGGACGCAAGGTCAGCGAGAAGGACCTGGCGATCTTTACCCGGCAGCTCTCGACCATGTTGCGGGCCGGCGTCCCGTTGATGCAATGCTTCGACATCGTCGCCCGCGGCCACGGCAATCCGTCGATGGCACGCCTGCTGAACGACATCCGGTCCGACGTCGAGACCGGCACGAGCCTGAATCAGGCCTTCCGCAAGTACCCCTTGTACTTCGATCCGCTGTTCTGCAACCTGGTTGCCGCCGGTGAACAGGCGGGGATTCTCGAGACGCTGCTGGATCGCCTCGCGACGTACAAGGAAAAGACTCTCGCGCTGAAAGGCAAGATCAAGAAGGCCCTTTTCTACCCGACGATGGTCATCCTGGTCGCGATCCTGATCACCGCGATCATCATGTACTTCGTGATTCCGACCTTCAAGACGGTGTTCACCAGCTTCGGCGCCGATCTGCCGACTCCCACGCTTGTCGTCATCGCAATCTCGGATTTCGTCGTCGAGTACTGGTACGTGCTGCTGGCGGCGTTAATCGGCCTGCCGTATTTCATCTTCCAGGCCTGGAAACGCTCGCCCAAATTCCAGATGCTGATCGACCGAGTGATGCTGAAGCCACCGGTGATCGGCGAACTGCTGCAAAAGGCATCGATCGCGCGCTGGTGCCGCACGCTGGCGACGACATTCGCGGCGGGCGTGCCGCTGGTCGAAGCGCTGGATTCGGTCGGCCCCGCCGCGGGAAATGCGGTCTATCGGGAAGCGACCAAGCAGATCCAGACCGAGGTGAACATCGGCACGAGTCTTGCGCAGGCGATGCAGAACACCTCGGTATTTCCCAGCATGGCCGTACAGATGACGTCGATCGGCGAAGAGTCCGGCTCACTCGATTCGATGCTCTCGAAGGTGGCCGACTATTACGAGCGCGAAGTCGACGAAACCGTCGACGCGATCTCGAGCCTGATCGAACCGATGATCATGGTCGTGCTTGGCGTCCTCGTCGGCGGCATCGTCATCGCGATCTACCTGCCGATCTTCAAGCTTGGGCAAGTTATCTGATCTAACAACCGAGGTCGGGCGCAGGCTTTGCCACCACCGATATCTTCGTGGCGCCTGATCAGCTCTTCGCCCTTTCCGCGCTCATCGTCGGGCTGGTCATCGGGTCGTTCTTGAACGTAGTGATCCATCGTCTGCCCAGGATGATGGAGGCGGACTGGCGCGCGCAGTGCGCGGAGCTGGACGGCAAGCCGACTGCGGAAATCGTTCAATACAACCTCTTCGTTCCGGCCTCGCACTGTCCGGCCTGCCGCGCGCCGCTGCGCATCCGTGACAACGTGCCGCTGATGTCTTACCTGTGGCTGCGGGGCAAGTGCGCTGCGTGCGGCGCGCGTATTTCGCCGCGCTACCCGGTAGTCGAAGGGCTGACCTCGGTGCTCTCCGCCTGGGTGGCGTACCAGCTCGGGTTCGGGCTGCAGGGTCTGCTCGGGCTCGTACTCGTCTGGACGCTGATAGCGCTCACATTCATCGACACCGACACGACGCTCCTTCCGGACAATCTGACGCTGCCCCTGCTTTGGCTGGGACTGCTCGCCAACACGGCAAACACGTTCGCACCCCTGCGCGACGCCGTGATCGGGGCCGTTGCCGGCTACCTGGTGCTGTGGTCGATCTACTGGTTGTTCAAGCTGCTGACCGGCAAGGAAGGCATGGGCTACGGCGATTTCAAGTTGCTCGCCGCCCTCGGTGCGTGGTTCGGGTGGCAGATGCTGCTTCCAATCGCGTTGCTGTCTTCCGTTGTGGGTGCGGGCGTCGGCATTCTGATGATGATTCTGGCGCGGCGCGGCAAGGATATCCCGATCCCGTTCGGTCCGTATCTTGCCGCTGCGGGATTCATCGCGCTGCTCTATGGCCGCGAACTCGTCGCCCGGTTCGCGCCTTTTTGATGCAGCCGACGCGATGATTCCCGCCGGGAGCACAGGGAAATTCGCGGTCGGCCTTACCGGTGGCATCGGCAGCGGCAAGTCCCTCATCGCTGACGAGTTCGCGCGCCTCGGAGCCCACGTCGTCGATGCGGACGCGATCGCGCACGCGCTGACCCGCCCTGGCGGCAAGGCGATCGAACCGATCCGCGCAAGATTCGGCGGGGCGTTCGTCGGTGCGGACGGCGCGCTCGACCGTGCGGCGTTGCGCCTTCTCGTTTTTCAAGACTCGGCCGCCCGTCTGGCGCTGGAAAAGATCCTGCACCCGATGATCCGCGCCGAGGCCGAGGCACAGGCGGGGGCTGCGCCCGACGCGGCGCCATACGTGCTGTTCGTGATACCGCTGCTGATCGAATCCGGCGTGTGGCGTGCGCGCGTCGACCGTGTGCTGGTGATCGACTGCGCGATCCAGACTCAGATCGCGCGCGTCATGCAGCGCAGCGGATTGGACGAGGCGGCGACGCGCGCCGTCATCTCCAGCCAGGCCGCTCGCTCGGTGCGGCTCGATGCGGCCGACGATATCCTGGTGAATGAAGGGGCACCGCATGCGGCTCTGCGGCGCACCGCATGGCTGCATGCGCACTACAGCCAGCGCGGGCGAACGCCGACGACCGCAGGATGGCACGGGTCGCTGTGATATCTTCGCCACGAACCACGCGCCGCCATGAGCAACGACACCCGGCAGATTCTTTACGAGTATCCGTTCAGCGAGCGCCTGCGGACCCTGCTCCGGCTGGAAGATCTGTTTGAGAAGCTGGAATATTTCGTCGCCCAGACGCATCCGCATTGTCATCACACGGCGCTCCTGACACTGTTCGAGATCCTCGAAGTCACGTCCCGGGCCGACCTCAAGAGCGATCTTCTGCAGGAACTCGAGCGTCACAAGCAGACGCTGCTGGCCTTCCGCAACAATCCGCAGGTATCCGAGACCGCGCTCGCATCCGTGCTGGGCGAACTGGAGCGCGCGCAATACGCCCTGAACGCGACGCCGGGCAAGGCCGGCCAGCAGTTGCGCGACAACGAGTGGCTGACAAGCATCCGCAGTCGCGCCGGCATTCCGGGCGGTACCTGCGAATTCGATCTGCCGTCGTACCATGCCTGGCTGATGCGCGACGCCGAAGCCCGCGCGCAGGATCTTCTGACCTGGATCCGGCCGATGCAGCAGTTCAATCAGGGGCTGTCGATCGTGCTGCGCCTGCTGCGCGAGACCGCGCAGCGCAGTCACCAGGTTGCGGCACAAGGTTCATATCAGCAGATGCTGCAGGGACGCAGCTACTCGCTGCTGCAGGTCCGGGTCGCGGCCGATCTCGGCGCGATTCCGGAGATCAGCGCCAACAAGTACATGTTGTGGATCCGGTTCACCGCCGCCGATCGCGACCTGAAGCCACGGGCGATTGATCGCGACGTTCCGTTCGAACTGTCACTTTGCGCGTTCTGACCGCGACCTGCAGCCAGATGCCGAAGATCGTTGCCTGCCCCGCCTGTGGCGCCGCGGTTCCGTGGAACGCGAGCAGCACGTTTCGGCCTTTCTGTTCCGAGCGTTGCAAGACGATCGACCTGGGCGACTGGGCAGCCGAACGACACGTCATTGTCGGACAGCGAGAGCATGCGGACGAATCGTCGCGCGACGAATCCGTCCCGCCGATGAATTGACGGGCGGCGCGCTACCGGCGGTTCCAGGCCGCCCGCAGCAGAGCGATGCCGTGTGCGCCGGCGCGCCGTGCGCCCGCAAGGTCCGCGATCGTCAGACCGCCTATTCCATACAGAGGGATCGGCGTGTCCCGCGCAATGAGCTCAAATCCGGACCATTCGAGAGGCGGCGCGCCGGGGTGACTCGCCGTCGCATGCACCGGCCCCAGAATCGCGAAGTCGCAGCCGAATGCATGCGCCTGCACCAGTTCGTCGCGGGTATGCACGGACGCAGCAACCAGATCGGCGCGAGGGCGCTGTTGCGTCCGCGCCAGATCGTTCGCCGTCAGATGCACGCCGTCGAACCGTCCCGGTAGAGCGCTGGCGTGACGGCTGCTGACGAGAACACGCGCGCCGCTCGCATGTGACTGCGCAAGCACAGACGGCGCGATCGCCCTCAGCTGCACGTTGTCGAGTTCCGGTTCGCGCAAGAGCAGGAGCCGCAAACCGCGATCGAGCGCGCGCTGCAGCGCGCGCTGAAAATTCTCGGCCCCCAGAGCAGCAATGTTCGAAACTGCATAGATGTCGGGCAGTGTCAGCCATCGCATCGCCGGCACCGCGGCGGGCAACAGCGGCGCCGGCAGCGGCCCGGCCGCGGAAAAGAACCCGACGCGCTGGCCCTCGCGCGGATGCGGATCGCCGCGCCACTCGAACACGCGCCGAAAGTGCAGCCGCACGTACGCATGCGGATAATCGTGCTCGAAGACGACCCATGGCGTCGACGTCCCGACGTCGATGCCGAGTTCTTCATGCAGTTCGCGCGCGAGCGCGCTTTCGACGCTTTCGCCCGGCTCGATCTTGCCGCCCGGGAACTCCCAGTAGCCTGCGTAGGGTTTGCCGGCGGGGCGGTCTGCCAGCAGAACGTCGCCATCCCCGCGCACCAGCACGCCGACTGCAACCCTGACCGTCTCCCTCGGCAAGAGTGCGCGGCTCATCTCCGCGCGGGCGGCTGCGTGAGGGTCGCGCGCCCGGCAAAGTCGCGGGCGAACTGCTGCGCCACGCGTCCCGAGCGCGAGCCGCGCTGCAGCGCGAACTGCAGCGCCTCCTCACGCCAGTGCGCATGCAGCGCAGCGGAAGCGTCAATGTCGAAGCGCAGCAGCCAGTGCCGGACGATATCGAGGTAGTCGTCCTGGCGAAACGGATAAAACGACAGCCACAGACCAAAGCGCTCTGACAGAGAGACCTTCTCCTCGACGGTCTCGGCGGGGTGAATCTCGCCATCGTCCTCGTAGTGCGCGGCCAGGTTTTCGCGCATGTATTCGGGCATCAGATGGCGCCGGTTCGATGTCGCGTAGATCAGCAGATTGTCGCCCGGCGCGGCAATCGATCCGTCGAGCGCTGCCTTTAGCGCCTTGTACGACGCCTCGCCTTCCTCAAACGAAAGGTCGTCGCAGAAAACGATGAAACGCTCCTTGCGCGTGGCGATCAGTTCGACCAGGTCCGGCAGGTCGACCAGATCGCGCTTGTCGACTTCGATCAGCCGAAGACCATGATCCATGAAAGCGACCAGGCAGGCCCGGATCAGCGATGACTTGCCCGTGCCGCGCGCGCCGGTCAGCAGGACGTTGTTCGCCGGTGCGCCGCGCACGAACTGCTCCGTGTTGCGCAGAATTGCCGCCTTCTGTGCGTCGACGTGACGAAGGTCGTCCGGCGCGATACGGGCAATGCGGTGAATCGGCTCGAGGCGGCCGAGGGTCGCGCCGAGGTACTGGCGCTTGCGCCAGCGGTACGCCGGCGCCGTCCAGTCCACCGGGCGCGCCTCCGGTAACAGCGGCGCAAGTCGTGCCAGCAGTTCGATGAATCGCGCCTGGTCCCAGTCGTCAACCATTTGCGCCCCAGTCAGGAACGGTAGTCCGCATTGATCGACACGTACTCATGCGACAGATCGCAGGTCCAGACCGTCGCACGCGACTGCCCGCGGCCCAGCGCTACGCGGATCGTGATCTCCTCCGCCTTCATCACGCGCTGCCCGTCCTCTTCGCGATAGGCCGGGTGGCGCGCGCCGTCGCGGGCAACCCAGACGTCCCCGAGCCAAAGCTGCACGTGCGACGCGTCAAGATCGGCCACGCCCGCCTTGCCGACCGCGGCCAGGATGCGGCCAAGATTGGGATCGGATGCGAAGAATGCGGTCTTGACCAGCGGCGAATGCGCGATGGAGTAGGCGATCTGCGCCGCCTCGGTCGAAGAACGCGCCTGCTCGACCTGGATCTCGATGAACTTGCTCGCTCCTTCGCCATCGCGCACGATCGCCTGCGCAAGTGTCTGCGCGGCGGCGCTCAGGCGGTCGATCAGAAGCGGCAGGCGTGGATCGTGATGGTCACTGATGTGCCGGGCTTCGGCGCGGCCGGTGGCAATCATCACGAACGAATCGTTGGTCGATGTGTCGCCGTCGACGGTGATGCAATTGAACGACGCGTCGGCGACCCGCTTGACCACGTCGCGCCATATCGGCATCGCAACGCCGGCATCGGTGGCGATGAATCCCAGCATCGTCGCCATGTCGGGCCGGATCATCCCGGCGCCCTTGGCGATGCCGCTGATCGTCACCGGTGTTCCGGCGAGGTCGAAGCGCACAGACGCGGCCTTGGGCACGGTATCCGTCGTCATGATCGATTCGGCCCCGGCCAGCCAGTTGTCGGGCGCCAGCCGTGCGATCGCAGATGGCAGGCCGGCCAGCGCTCGTTCGACGGGCAGCGGCTCCATGATGACGCCGGTCGAAAAGGGCAGCACTTGCCCGGCCGTGCAGTCCAGCCGCCGGGAAAGCTCCTCACAGACGGCGCGGACGTGCCCCAGCCCCTCTACCCCGGTGCCCGCATTCGCATTGCCGGTGTTAACCACCAGCGCGCGGATTTCGTCGCCCGCCGCCAAATTTTCGCGGCACAGCACGACCGGCGCGGCGCAGAAACGGTTCTGCGTGAACACGCCGGCCACGTTCGCGCCGGGCGCGATGCGAATCACCAGCAGATCCTTGCGGCCGGTCTTCCGGATTCCCGCCTCGGCCCAGCCGAGCTCGATGCCGGCAACAGGGTGCAGCGACGCGGGATCCGGCGCGGCGAGGTTAACCGGCATTTGTTGTTCGCTGTCCGTTCTCCGTCGTCCGTCCACCGCCAATGAGCAAAGTAAAACGGACAACGAGCAACGACCCCATCACGCGAGCTTGCCGTGGCACTGCTTGTACTTCTTGCCCGATCCGCACGGGCATGGATCGTTGCGACCGATCTTGTCGCCGAAGCGCTTGAACGGCTGGGGCTTCGTCTCTTCCGGCGGTGGCAGCGTCAGTGTCTCGACATCGGCCGGCTCTTCGGCCACGGCAGCGGCAAACTCCGCATGCTGGGCGCGCGCGCGCTCGAGACGACGCTCGGCCTCCTGCTCCATCTTCTGCTCGGCCGCTGCGATCTCTTCCTGGGTCTGGATGCGCACATTCATCAGGATGCGGATCACGTCGGCGCGCACGCGGTCGATCAGCGTGCCGAACAGCTCGAACGCCTCGCGCTTGTACTCCTGCTTCGGATTCTTCTGCGCATAGCCGCGCAGGTGGATGCCCTGGCGCAGATGATCGAGCGCGGCCAGATGCTCGCGCCAGTGCTGATCCAGCACCTGCAGCATGATCGAACGCTCGAAGCCGCCGAACGCCTCTTCGCCGACGAGCGTGACCTTGGCTGCATATGCCTCATCGGTCGCCTTCAGGATGCGCTCGAGCAGTTCCTCGTCGCCGAGATCCTCGGCGTCCAGCCATTGCCTGAGCGGCAGCTCGATCTGCCAGTCATCAGCCAGCGCCTTGGTCAGGCCGTCGATATTCCATTGTTCTTCCACGGATTCGGTCGGGACGAATTCGCGGAACATGTCGCTGAAGTAGCCGCGTCGCAGCCCGTCGACCATCTCGCGCGTTTCCTTCGCCTCGAGGATCTCGTTGCGCAGGCGGTAGATCTCGCGCCGCTGGTCGTTGGCGACATCGTCGTACTCGAGCAACTGCTTGCGGATGTCGAAGTTGCGCGCCTCGACCTTGCGTTGTGCGCTTTCGATCGAGCGCGTCACCATTCCGGCCTCGATCGCCTCGCCCTCGGGGAGCTTCAGCCGGTCCATGATCGCGCGCATCCGGTCGCCGGCGAAGATCCGCAGCAGCGGGTCCTCCATCGACAGGTAGAAGCGCGATTCGCCCGGGTCGCCCTGTCGGCCCGATCGGCCGCGCAGCTGGTTGTCGATGCGGCGCGATTCGTGCCGCTCGGAGCCGACGATCTTCAGGCCGCCGGCAGCGACCACCTGGTTATGCAGCGACTGCCATTCGCTGCGCAGCTTCTCGATCCGCGCCTGCTTCTCCTCGGGCGAGAGGTCGGGGTTCGCCTCGACGAACTGCGACTGCTTCTCGACGTTGCCGCCGAGCACGATGTCGGTGCCACGGCCGGCCATGTTGGTCGCGATCGTGATCACGCCGGGCCGACCCGCCTGCGCGACGATCTCGGCCTCCTTCGCATGCTGCTTGGCGTTGAGGACCTGGTGCGCCAGCTTGCCCCGGGTCAGCAGCTGGGACAGGGCCTCGGAGTTCTCGATCGACGTGGTGCCAACCAGCACGGGCTGTCCGCGTGCGTGGCAGTCCTTGATGTCCTCCAGGATCGCCGAATACTTCTCGTTGACCGTGCGGTAGATCTTGTCCTGCTGGTCCTTGCGGATCATCGGCTTGTGGGTCGGAATGACCACGGTTTCAAGTCCGTAGATCTCCTGGAACTCGTAAGCCTCGGTGTCGGCCGTGCCCGTCATGCCGGCGAGCTTGCCGTACATGCGGAAGTAGTTCTGGAACGTGATCGATGCCAGCGTCTGGTTCTCCTGCTGGATCGGCACGTGCTCCTTTGCTTCGACCGCCTGGTGCAGACCCTCCGACCAGCGCCGCCCGGCCATCAGGCGCCCCGTGAATTCATCGACGATGATGACCTCGTTGTTCTGAACGACGTACTGCTGGTCACGGTGGAAGAGGTGGTGCGCGCGTAGCGCGGCGTTCAGGTGGTGCATGAGAATGATGTTCTGCGGCGCGTACAGGCTCTCCCCTTCCGCGATCAGGCCCATCTTGAAAAGGATGCTCTCGACCTTCTCGTGCCCTTCCTCCGAAATGTGGATCTGGTGCCCCTTTTCGTCGACCCAGAAGTCGCCCGGGCCTTTCTCCTCGGCCTGCCGCGTCAGCAGGGGTGGCACTGCGTCGATACGAACGTACAGATCGGTGTGGTCTTCCGATGGCCCGGAAATGATCAGCGGCGTGCGCGCCTCATCGATCAGGATCGAATCGACTTCGTCGACGATCGCGTAATTCAGTCCCCGCTGCCGCTTGTCGGCAACCGCATACTCCATGTTGTCGCGCAGGTAGTCGAAGCCGAATTCATTGTTGGTCCCGTAGGTGATATCTGCCGCGTACGCAGCGCGCTTGTCCTCGGTGGACTGCTGCGACAGGATCACCCCGACCGTCATGCCGAGGAATCGGTAGACCTTTCCCATCCACTCGGCGTCGCGGCTCGCCAGGTAGTCATTCACCGTGACGATGTGCACGCCCCTTCCCGACAGTGCGTTCAGGTAGGCGGGCAGAGTCGCAACCAGCGTCTTGCCCTCGCCGGTGCGCATCTCGGCAATCTTGCCGTTATGCAGCACCATGCCGCCGACCAACTGCACGTCGAAGTGCCGCATGCCAAGCGAGCGCTTGGCCGCCTCGCGCACGACCGCGAAAACCTCGGGCAGCATCTCGTCGAGGGCCTCGCCGTTGGCAAAGCGTGAGCGGAATTCCGCCGTCTTGGCCTGTAACTGCGCGTCATCCAGCGCGCTGATCTGCGCCTCGAACGCATTGACTCGCTCTACGACGCGCTGGTACTGCTTGAGCAGGCGCTGATTGCGGCTGCCGAAGATCTTGGTCAGGATGCCAGAAATCATGAGGTCGGGCGCGAAACGGCAAGGCGCTGCATCGGTCCGCGACGCCGTCCGAGACGGCGCGTCGCCCATACCGCGCGCGTGAACGCAGAGCCGCGGATTATCTCACGCGCCGTCGCCCGGCCCGCGCAGCAGTGCCTATCTGGCCAGGGAGGCGATCGCCGCCAGCGGCTGAAGGTCGCCCGCGCGCTCGGCCTGTCGCGGTGGCGCGTCGAGCTGCGCGAAGGGCAGATCCTTTGACTGAGCGGCAAGGAAGCGCGCCGGGTTCCGGGGAACACCGTTGACGTGAACTTCGAAGTGAAGATGCGGCCCGGTGGAACGTCCGGTGGTTCCGACCTCGGCGATCTTCTGCCCCCTGCGCACGATGTCTCCCGGCTTGACGAACATCCGGCTGGCGTGCGCATACAGGGTGCTCAGGTGGTTGCCGTGATCGATCGTGACTGCGTTTCCGAACATCGGGTGATACTCGGCACTGACGACCACGCCGCCGGCTGCGGCAAGTATTGGAGTGCCCGTCGGCGCGGCGAAGTCGAGTCCGGTATGCATCGCCATTTCACCCGTGATCGGATCCGTACGCATGCCGTAACCCGATCCCACAAACCCTTCCGGCACCGGCGTGTTCTCCGGCAGCAGCGCGCGGCGCACGCGCGCCGACATCAGTTCCGACTCCACCACATCCATATAGTCGGACCGGTTCTCCACGCCGCGCGCGACGCGATCGAGCTCGGACTTCAGCTCATTCATCGTCAGAGGGCGCCCGCTCACCTCCGCGCCGCCCCGCCCCGGCAACTCCTTGAAATTGAATTCCTCGGGCCGGATCCCGGCCAGCCGCGAAACGCGCTCGCCCAGCGCATCCAGCCGCATCAACTGCGCCTGCATCTCGCCCAGCTTGCGTGCCATCACATTGATGCTGTCGCGCACGAACTGCTCGTTGCGCGCCGTTTCGTCGCGCATCAGCCTGGCAGCAAGATCGTGCAGAAGCGGAACCCGGAACTCGCTTGCCGCCTTAAGCGTCGCGACCGACAGGCCGGTGACGGAAAAAACGAACATCAACAGCACCGCCGAGGCCGCGATCCAGAACTTGCGCGGCGTCAGTGTTAGCGTGATCGCGCGCGAAAAGCGTTGATCGACGACGATAATCTGCACAATCAGTCCTCCGGCACATCATCGGGATCGGCTGCGAACGGCTCGCTGCGACCACGTGAAGGCTTGAACTTTCCCCGCCCCGGTACCAATGCACTCCGGCAAAACCCTGGCTCAGGCTCTCGCGGAAACGCCTGCCGCCGCCCTGATCGACCGGTGCGATCGCGCCGATCAGGCTGCACGCCTGATTGCCGCTGCCCTTGGCGAAGCGACTTCGTTGACCGATGCCCCTCCGCCCCTGACCTGCCAGATCAGGGAGCACGTACTTCTTGTCCATGTCAGTTCCGTCGCGCAGGCCGCCAAACTGCGGCAGGCACTGCCGCGTTTGCTGGCAACCGTTCAGGAACGCGGACTGAACCTTAGCGAAATCCGGGTTCGCGTTCAACCCGGCCCGTCAGCCGAGACCAATTCTGGGGGGGCGGTGACGTCTGCCGCTTCGTTCCGTGACGCTCGGTCCCCCCCGTCCGTCGCGGGCGCGCTTCGGATGGCCAATGAGCTCGCCGATGCCCTCAGGCCGTCCCCGCTGCGAGATGCTGCGGAGCGGCTGGCGAGAAAGTTGCGCACGCCCGGTTAGGCAAGGCGTTGGATCAGCAGCACCGTGAAGAAGAGCACCGCCGCGCCCAGGCCCAGCCCAAATACGCGTCCCGCCCAACGCAGATACTTCCTGTCCCCGCTCCAAAGGTAGAGCACCGCGCAGGTGACGACCGCAGCCGCGAAAAGAAACAGCAGTACGCGAAAGTATGGCACCGCGGCTTAGGCAAGCGCGGGTTGGCGCAAGCCAGCCGGCGCTTCTGCGGCATCCTCGAACGTGACAATCTCGTACGTGGACTCGTCCGCAAGCAGCGCGCGCACCAGTTGATTGTTGAGCGCATGCCCGGACTTGCGCGCTACGTAGGAGGCGATCAAGGGGTGGCCGAGCACGTACAGGTCCCCCATCGCGTCCAGAATCTTGTGCTTGGCGAACTCGTCGCCGGATCGCAGGCCGTCCGTGTTCAACACTCGGTATTCGTCCATGACGATCGCGTTCTGGAAATTGCCTCCCAGGCCGAGGCCGGCTGCGCGCAGCGCCTCGACTTCATTGACGAAACCAAACGTGCGCGCACGCGCGACCGACGTGACGTACGATTCGCGCGCGAAGTCGACTTCGACATCCTGGTCGGTCGCGTCGATGGCCGGGTGATTGAACTCGATCGAAAAGCGCAGCTTGAACCCGTCGAAAGGCTCGAGTCGCGCCCATTTCTCGTCCGTTCCCTCTCCGGCGCGAACCTCCACCGGCTGGCGCACCCGGATGAAGCGCTTCGGCGCGCTCAGCTCCGCGAGTCCCGCCGATTGAAGCAGGAACACGAAGCTTGCCGCGCTGCCATCCATGATCGGGACTTCGGCCGCGTCGACATCGACATACAGATTGTCGACCCCGAGACCCGCCAACGCGCTCATCAAGTGCTCGATGGTCGCAATGCGCACGCCATCCTTGACCAGCGTCGAGGCCATGCGCGTGTCGCCGATCGCCTCGGGACGCACCGCGATGTCGACCGCCGGATCGAGATCGACGCGCCGGAACACGATTCCGGTGTCCGCCGCGGCCGGCCGCAGCACCAGGCCGACCTTGGTGCCGCTGTGCATACCGATGCCGACCGTGCGCACCAGGGATTTGAGTGTCCGCTGCTTCAGCATGATGCGAAGATTCTACTTGGCACCGGTGTCGGAAGCGCGAGCGAGCCGGCGTCGGAATCCTGGCCTGAGTCCGCCCCGAGGCAACCTTGTGAATGATTCCTCGCAGAATGGTTCATCGACTTCGCCGTTCCCGGCCATCAGGCCCGTTGCGACCACCGCACCATTGCGGTGGATCGCACGGGCTGGCGCCGACCTGCGCGCCGCACCGCTTGCAGGACTTTTCTACGGCACGGCATTCGCCGTCATGGGCTGGGCGATCTACTTCGTGTTCCGTCATGCCTATGAATACGTTTCCGCCCTCACGGCCGGGTTCCTGCTGCTTGGACCGTTCTTGTGTACCGGCCTGTACGACATCAGCCGGCAGATCGAGCAGGGAGGCCGCGCCAAACTCCTGCCCACGCTGACGGCATGGCGCGCCAACCTTGGCGCGTTTTCTCTCTTTGCGCTGATCCTTACCGTGTTGATGCTGATCTGGGCGCGCGCCTCGCTGGTGACGTTTGCGCTGTTCTTCTCGAGCGGCATGCCGACGCTGACCGGGTTCATGTCGCGAGTACTGAGCGTCGAGCACTGGGACTTCGTCCTGACCTGGCTCGCAGTCGGCGGCTTATTCGCCGCGATCGTGTACGCCGTCAGCGTCGTGTCGGTACCCATGATGCTCGACCGCGGCACCGATGCGGTGGTCGCCGCGTTGACCAGCATCCGCGCGCTGCTGGCCAATCCGGGCCCGCTGATCCTCTGGGCCGCGCTGATCGTGCTGCTGATCGGCGCGGGCTTCGCCACGCTGTTCATCGGCCTTGTCGTCACTGCGCCGCTCGTGGGACATGCGACGTGGCATGCGTATCGGGAGATCGTGATCCGTGCGCCGTGATCCGTGATCCGTAAAACGACGGATCACGCGCAACGGATCGCGGGGCTAGTCCGCCTGCTTGCGCAGGAAGGCCGGGATGTCGAAGCGATCGTGCCCGGCGTCTTCCATCGCCGACACCCGCGCCTGCGCGCTTTCGCGCGAGCGCCAGACCGCAGGCGTGTCGAAGTGGCTGTAGTCGCCGCCCGCCGGGCTGCCGTTGGCCTGGGCAACGGCGGGAATCACGACCGGGGCGTTGTCGGTGCCGGTCTTCACGACCGTGAACGGCGTCTGCTTCTTCGTCGCGGCCGTGCGGCCCAGTCCGGTCGCGACCACGGTGACGCGCAGGTTGTCCCCCATCGCCTCGTCGCACACGGTACCGAAGATCACCGTCGCATCCTCGGCCGCGAAGGCGCGGATCGTGTTCATCACTTCGCGCGTCTCCTTCATCTTCAGCGAGTTGCTGGCCGTGATGTTGACCAGCACGCCGCGTGCGCCTGACAGGTCGACCCCCTCGAGCAGCGGGCTGGCCACGGCCTGCTCGGCCGCCAGCCGCGCGCGATCGAGGCCATCGGCCATCGCGGTGCCCATCATGGCCTTGCCGTGCTCGCTCATCACGGTCTTCACGTCTTCGAAGTCGACGTTGACCAGCCCCGGGATGTTGATGATCTCGGCGATTCCGGCGCAGGCGTTGTGCAGAACGTCGTCGGCAGAGCGGAAGCATTCCTCGAAGCTCGCGTCTTCGCCGAGCACTTCCTCGAGCTTGTTGTTAAGGATCACGATCAGCGAATGCACGCGGTCTTCGAGCTCGGTCAGCCCCTGCTCGGCGACCTTCATCCGGCGCGGTCCCTCGAATTCGAAGGGCTTGGAGACGACCGCCACGGTCAGTATGCCGAGCTCCTTCGCGATCTCGGCCACCACGGGCGCAGCGCCGGTGCCGGTACCGCCGCCCATGCCGGCCGTGATGAACACCATGTGCGCGCCACGCAGCGCATCGGCAATGCGATCGCGGCCGTCGACCGCGGCCTGCCGCCCCGCTTCCGGCTTGCTGCCCGCACCGAGCCCGGTGGTGCCGAGCTGGATGATGTTCCTCGCCGATGAGCGCGCCAGCGCCTGATGATCGGTATTGGCGCAGATGAATTCCACGCCCTGCACGCCGCGCCGAATCATGTGCTCGATGGCATTGCCCCCGGCACCGCCGACGCCGACCACCTTGATCACCGTACCCCGTGTTTCCGTCTCGAGAATCTCAAAAGCCATGCTTTCCTCCAAAGTTGCTCACCGCACCGATACCGAAACGCGCAATGTCAATGACGACGCGACTTGTTCTTCGTTGTCGTCTTTGACACTGCACGCTTCTCCACAAAGCCCGCGGCCGGGGCGCAAGGGCGATCGATCCGCCCCGTTGTCCCTGCCACGCGGCCGCCGCCGCCCGACCGCCCGCAGGCGGCCGCGCCAACCTTGCTGCGACGCGTGCACGTGCGCGCGGACGGCGCGTACACGAGTCGTGCCGTTCAGAAATTGCCGACGATCCATTCCTTCATCCGCTTCAGCGTCTGCCCGAACGATCCGGTCTGCGCCGCAACCTTGCGGCCGCGAATGCGCTGCAGATGCGCCTCCGTCAGCAGCCCCATCACCGTCGCGAAGCGCGGATTGCGGATCACGTCCGACAGCGATCCGTCGTACGTCGGCCAGCCGATCCGCGCCGGCTTCAGGAACACGTCTTCCGCCAGTTCGCCCACGCCGGGCAGCAGACTGGTGCCGCCGGTCAGCACGATTCCCGACGACAGAAGCTCCTCGTAGCCGGATTCACGGATCACCTGCTGCGTGAGGTTGAACAGTTCCTCGACCCGCGGCTCGATCACCGCCGCCAGCGCCTGGCGCGACAACAGCCGTGGCGCACGGTCGCCGATGCCCGGGATCTCGATGCGCTCGTTCGGGTCCGCGAGCACCTCCTTGGCCACGCCGTAGCGCAGCTTGATCTCCTCGGCGTCGGGGATCGGCGTGCGCAGCGCCATCGCGATGTCGTTGCTGATCTGGTCGCCGGCGATCGGAATCACCGCGGTATGCCGGATCGCGCCGCCGGTGAAGATCGCGATGTCGCTCGTGCCGCCGCCGATGTCGAGCAATGCGACGCCAAGCTCCTTTTCGTCCGGCGTCAGCACCGAGAGACTCGAGGCGAGCGGCTGCAGGATCAGGTCCTGGACCTCGAGTCCGCAGCGCCGCACGCACTTGACGATGTTCTGCGCCGCGCTCACCGCGCCGGTGACGATGTGCACCTTGACCTCGAGCCGCACGCCGCTCATGCCGATCGGCTCGCGGATATCCTCCTGTCCGTCGACGATGAACTCCTGCGTCAGCACGTGCAGCACCTGCTGGTCGGTCGGAATGTTCACCGCGCGCGCGGTCTCGATCACGCGCGCCACGTCGCTCGCGGTGACCTCGCGGTCCTTGATCGCCACCATGCCGCTCGAATTGAAGCTCTTGATGTGGCTGCCCGCGATGCCCGTGAAGACGTTGGTGATCCGGCATGCCGCCATCAGCTCGGCCTCCTCCAGCGCACGTCGGATCGATTGCACGGTCGCCTCGATGTTGACCACCACGCCCTTGCGCAGTCCTTCCGAATTTGCCTGCCCGAGCCCGATCACCTGGAAGCGTCCGTCCGGCAGGACCTCGGCCACCGCGACCACGACTTTCGCCGTGCCGATGTCGAGTCCGACGATCAGATCCTTGTTCTCGTTCTTCATGGCGTCCTGTGTGATGCGGGCAATGCAACCGCGAATCCGTTCGCGTAGCGCAGGTCGATCCGGGGCGGCGCGCCCTTCGCACGCGCGACGACCAGCGGATAGACTGCGAGCGCGGCGCTCAAGCGCTGCGCGATTCGTCCGGCCGGTTCATCGCGTCCGAGTTCGAACGTCTGCTCGGTATCGGTGCGCAGCGTCCACGACGCCCGCTCGGACACGTCGAGCACCTCGACCGCCATCTGCAGGGGCGCGAGCAGCGACGACAGTTCGCGGAAGCGCTGCACCGCCTCGGGCGCGAACCGATCGGGGCCGTCGAACTGCGGCAGGGTTCCATCGACCTCGGCCTCCGCCGCGTTCGCGACGAACACCACGCCCGTGTCCGACACCAGCCGGTCATCGCCCCAGGTCCCGACCGCGCGGTGCTCGGTGAAAGTGACGATCAGGCGGTTCGGCCAGGCGCGTCGCACGGAAACGCCGGCGACCCAGGGAACCGACTCGAAGACGCGGCGCGCGTCCTCCAGCCGCAGCGTGAAGTAGCCGCCACGCAGTGCTCCGCGGCCGTCACCGCGCAGTGCGGTTCGCACCGCGGCGGCCGACACGTGCTGCAGCGCGCCGCTTGCCGATCGCAATTCGATCCGGCGGATCTCGAACGCAGGCCGCTGCGCGACCCAGAGCGCGACGGCGCAGACGACGACCAGCAGCGTCGCGGCCAACAGCACGCGCGTAAGCCGCTGCATCGTCCGCACGCCGATCATGCGCGCACCTCGAGTCGCGCCGAGGCGAGGATTTCCAGCACCAAGTCCTCGTACGACAGGCCGATCGCCTTTGCCGCCATCGGCACCAGCGAATGACCGGTCATTCCCGGCGACGTATTGAGTTCGAGCAGGTACGGCCGGTCGCCGCGCGCGTCCTGGTGCAGCATCAGATCGACCCGGCCCCAGCCGCGCGCACCCAGCGCGTTGTAGGCCCGCACGCAAAGCTGCTGCAGTTCCTGCGTCAACCGCGCGTCGATCGGCGCCGGACAGAAGTACTGCGTCTCGTCGCTGAAGTACTTGCTGTGATAGTCGTAGTTCTCCGCCGGGGCGCGGATCTCGATCAGCGGCAGCGCGCGGGCGGTCGACCCCTCGCCGAGCACCGCGCAGGTCAGCTCGCGCCCGCGGACCAGTTCCTCGACGAGCACGCTGTCGTCGTACTTGACCGCCTCCTCGAACGCCAGCGCCAGTTCATTGCCGTCGTGGCGCGTGACCTTGGTGATTCCGATCGTCGAACCCTCGCGCGCCGGCTTGACGATCAGCTGATCGCCCAGTTCGGCGACCATCTGCATCCAGTCCGAATGCGCATGCGCGACACGCCACGCGGGTGTCGGCAGTTCTTCCGCCTGCCAGATCTTCTTTGTCGTCAGCTTGTCGATCGCGATCGCGGAGGCCTGCACGCCGCTGCCGGTGTAGGGAACGCGCAGCGTCTCCAGCACGCCCTGGATCGTGCCGTCCTCGCCGAAGCGGCCGTGCAGCGCGATGAACACGCGGTCGAATCCTGCGGCCTCGAGTTCGGCGATCGACTGCCCGCCGGGGTCGAACGGATGAGCATCCACGCCGCGGCTCTTCAGCGCGTTGAGCACGCCGGTGCCCGACATGATCGACACTTCGCGTTCCGAAGAGCGGCCGCCGAACAGCACGCCTACTCGGCCGAAATTCATTGGATCGAAGCCCGTGGTCATTCACCGCCTCCCGCGTGCGTCAGCTTCGCGGGCACGCCGCCGATCGAGCCGGCGCCCATCGTGATCACGACATCGTCGGGCCGCGCCATCGCCAGAATCGCAGTCGGCATCTCGTCGATCGTTTCGACGAACACCGGCTCCACCTTGCCCGCGACGCGCACCGCGCGTGCCAGCGAACGGCCATCGGCTGCGACGATCGGTGCCTCGCCGGCCGAATACACGTCGGCCAGCAGCAACGCGTCTGCAGTCGACAGCACCTTGACGAAATCCTCGAAGCAGTCGCGCGTGCGCGTGTACCGGTGCGGCTGGAATGCCAGCACGATGCGCCGCCCCGGGAAGGCGCCGCGCGCGGCGGCCAGCGTGGCCGCCATCTCGACCGGATGGTGGCCGTAGTCGTCGATCAAGGTGAAACGGCCGTTGGCGATCTCGACTTCACCGTGGCGCGCGAACCGGCGACCCACGCCGTTGAAGCTCGCCAGTGCCTCGTGGATCGCGGCATCCGGCACGCCGAGTTCGGTCGCCACCGCGATTGCCGCGAGCGCATTGCAGACGTTGTGCCGGCCCGGCAGATTCAGCTGCACGCCAAGGGATGCCGCGCCCTCGCGCAGCGCGGTAAAGCGCATCGACGTGCCGGTCGCGACCACTTCGGCGGCGCGCACCTGCGCCTCGGGCGCAAAGCCGTACGTGATCACTGGCTTCGACACGAACGGCAATATCTCGCGCACGGCCGCGTCGTCGATGCACAGCACCGCAGTGCCGTAGAACGGCAGCCGCGAAAGGAACTCGATGAAGGCGTGCTTGAGCCGTGCGAAGTCGTGGCCGTAGGTCTCCATGTGATCGTTGTCGATGTTCGTCACCACCGCGATCACTGGCATCAGATTCAGGAAACTGGCGTCCGATTCATCGGCCTCGACCACGATGAACTCGCCCTGGCCGAGGCGCGCGTTGGCGCCCGCGGCGTTCAGCCGCCCGCCGATCACGAATGTCGGATCGAGGCCGGCTGCGGCAAGCACGCTGGCAACCAGGCTCGTGGTGGTCGTCTTGCCGTGCGTGCCGGCGATCGCGATGCCCTGCTTCAGGCGCATCAGTTCCGCCAGCATCACGGCGCGCGGGACGACCGGAATGCGTGCCGCGCGTGCCGCGCGCACTTCCGGGTTGTCGCCGCCGACGGCGGTCGAGACGACTACCGCGTCCGCACCGGCGATGTTCGCGGCGTCGTGGCCGTGGACCACCCGCGCACCGAGGCGCGCCAGCCGGCGCGTGACGCTGCTGTCGGCCGCGTCGGAACCGCTGACGCGATAGCCGAGGTTCAGCAGCACCTCCGCGATGCCCGACATCCCGCTGCCGCCAATGCCGACGAAGTGGATGTGCTTGACCGCGTGTTTCATGCCGTATGTCCAGCGATGTGTTCGATCGCGTCGGCAACGACTCGAGTTGCGTCGGGCCGCGCCAGTGCGCGAGCCCGGTGCGCCATGTCGGCCAGCTGTTCACGCGTCAAGCCCCGCAGCAGCTCGGCCAGGCTCTCCGCGGACAGCGCGTCCTGCGCCAGGTGAATCGCCGCCCCGTGCTGCGCCAGAAATTCGGCGTTGGTGCGCTGATGCGCCGTGGTCGACACGACGAACGGCACCAGGACCGATGCCACGCCCGCAACGCACAGTTCGGTCACCGTGATGGCACCGGCACGGCACAGCACGAAGTCGGCGCCGGCATACCGCGCGGCGATGTCGTCAATGAACGGAATGACTTCCGCGTCGACTTGCGCCGCCCGATATTCGGCGCAAGTCGACTCGAAATGCTGCCCTCCGCACTGGTGAACGACGCGCGGGCGCAGATCGGCGCGCAGCTGCGCCAGCGCGCGCGGCACCACCCGGTTCAGCACCTGTGCGCCCAGGCTTCCGCCGACGACCAGCAGGTTGAGCGGCCCCTGCCGCGCCGCGTAGCGTTCCCGCGGCGCGGCGACGCGGGCGATCTCGTCGCGCACCGGATTGCCGGTCACGAGCGCCTTGTCGCCGGCGAGTCGCGCCGCCTCGCCGTCAAAGCCGCAGAACACGGCCGAAGCCAGCGTGCGCAGCATTCGCGTCGACAGCAGCGGCGCCGCATCGGCATTCAGGAGTGCAAGCGGCGCGCTGCGCATCGATGCCGCCAACCCCGCCGGCACCGCGACGTAGCCACCGGTCGAAAATACGAGCGTTGGCTTGCGCGCACGCATCACCGCGCGGCTCTGCCAGATCGCGCGCAGCAGCTGAAAGCCGCCGAGGGCCAGGGTCCGGAATCCCTTGCCGCGCAGTCCACTGAAATCGAGCGCATCGAACGCAATGCCGCGCGGCTCGACCAGCTTGCGCTCCATGCCGGTCTTCGTGCCGAGCCAGGACACCGTCCAGCCGCGCGCGCGAAGCTCCCCGGCCACGGCCAGCCCGGGCATCACATGCCCGCCGGTGCCCGCCGCGACGACGACGACATGCCTCATGCGCATCCTCCGCGTTGCGCGCCTGCGGCGCGAACGCGTTCCGCCAGGTCGGGCTCTCCCTCCCCCGACCCCCTCCCAAGGGAGGGGGCGTAACGCAGTTTCGCCTCGACGTTGATCATCAGACCCGGCCTCCGCGCATGAGAACCCTGTTCTCGTAATCGACACGCAGCAGCAGGCCGAGCGCGGTGATCGTCGACAGCAGCGCCGAGCCCCCGTAGCTCACGAGCGGCAGCGTCAGTCCCTTGGTCGGCAGCAGCCCGGTGGCCACACCCATGTTTATGAAAGACTGCACGCCGATCCACAGGCCCACGCCCTGCGCCACGAGACCGGCGAACGTGCGCTCGAGCGCGACCGCCTGCCGCCCGATCTCGAACGCGCGCTTGGTGAACCAGTAGAACAGCACCATCACGGTCAGCACACCGACCAGACCGAGTTCCTCGCCGATCACGGCGAAGATGAAATCGGTGTGCGCCTCCGGCAGGTAGCTCAGCTTGACCACGCTGCCGCCCAGCCCGACACCGAAGATCTCGCCGCGGCCGAAGGAGATCAGCGACGTGCAAAGCTGGTAGCCCTTGCTCAACGCCTGCTCGGGCGCACAGGGATCGATGTAGGCGAAGATCCGCTCGCGCCGCCACGGGCTGAGCCAAATCACCAGTGCGAACGCGGTTGCCAGCGTGACGGCAATGCCGGCAAACAGCCGTCCGTTGACGCCACCCAGGAAGAGGATGCCCATGCTGATCGCCACCAGCACGCCGAACGCGCCGAGGTCCGGTTGCAGCAGCAGCAGCGTGCCCAGCAACGCCATCACCGCGGCCATCGGCGCAAAGCCCTTGCCGAAGTGATGCATGAAATCTTGCTTGCGCACCGTGAAATTGGCGGCATAAAGAACACATGCCACCTTCATCAATTCGGATGGCTGCAGGTTCAGCAGGCCGAGCGGAATCCAGCGCCGCGCGCCGTTCACCCCCTTGCCGACGCCGGGCAGCAGCACGACGATCAGCAGGCCGAGACCGATCGCGAATACCCATGGCGCGAGACGCTGCCAGGTCGTCATCGAAATCGAGAAAGCGGCCGTGCCGCAAGCAACCGCGACGCCGAGCGCAAACAGATGACGCATCAGATAGTGCGTCGGCGTCACCGTGTACCTGGATGAATCGGCGAGCGAAATCGACGCCGAATACACCATCACCACGCCGATCAGGATCAGCGCCGTTGCCACCATCGCCAGCGGGAGGTCGAAGCGCTCGAACGCATTGCGCGCTGCGCGCGCATCGAAGCGAACTCCGCCCAGCCCGGCGAATGCGAGCACGGAATTCGAAGGCAGGTCCGTGCCGCGCCTGCGGCGCGACGTGCGTGTGAACCGCTGCCGCAGTCGTCCTAGCATGGCTGGCCCGCTTCCAGACCGACCTCGCGCACGGCTTCGGCGAACACCTCGCTGCGGTGCCCGTAGTTGCGAAACATGTCAAGGCTCGCGCAAGCCGGCGACAGCAGCACCGCGTCACCCGCGCACGCATGGCGCGCGCACGCCTGCACCGCTTCCGGAAGCGATGCGCAGCGCTCGATCGGGAATTGCGTCCCCGCCAGCGCCTCGGCAATCCTGTCCGCGTCGCGCCCGATCAGCGCCACCGCGCGTGCGTGCCGCGCCAGCGGCGCGGCCAGTGGCGTGAAATCCTGACCCTTGCCGTCACCGCCGAGGATTACGCTCAGCCGCCTGCCCTCTGCGCCCAATCCCTCGACCGCGGCAACCGTGGCCCCGACGTTGGTTCCCTTGGAGTCGTCGTAGTACTCGACGCCGGCGATCGTCGCGATCAGTTCGACGCGATGCGGCTCGCCCCGGTACTCGCGCAGCGCATGCAGCATCGGCGCCAGCGGACAATCGATCGCGCGCCCCAGCGCGAACGCCGCGAGCGCGTTCATCGCGTTGTGCCGTCCGCGCAGGCGCAGCGCCTCCGCCGGCATCAGCCGGTAAACGTGGATCGTCGACTCCACGACTGGCGCGTCCGGCGCCGCATCGCCCGTGACCTTGCGGCGCCGCGGCGCAGCCGTTTCCTCGGCGTAGGCAAGCCAGGTCAACGCGCCGTCGCGCACGAGTCCGTATTCATCGGCGCGCACAGGCGGCCCGCTGCCAAAGGTCCACACACGGGACGATCTGCGCGCCATGGACATCACGACCGGATCGTCGCGGTTGAGGACCTGCAGCGTCTGCCTCGAGAAGATGCGGGCCTTCGCCTTTGCGTACGCGTCGAGCGAACCGTGCCAGTCGAGGTGGTCCTGGGTGACGTTGAGCACGGTCGCCGCGTCGCACTCGAGGGAGCCGGTCGTGGCGAGCTGGAAGCTCGACAGCTCGAGCACCCAGACCTCGGGCAGATCATCGGCGTCGAGCCGCGCGCGCAGCGTATCGAGGGCGGTCGGCGAGATGTTGCCGGCCACCGCGACGCGCCGGCCCGCGCGCTCGATCAGCAGTCCCGCCAGCCGGGTCGTGGTCGTCTTGCCGTTGGTGCCGGTGACGCCGATCAAGCGCGGCCGATACCCGCGCTCGGCCTTCAGGCGCGCCAGCGCGCGGGCAAAGAGCTCGATTTCTCCGACAGCTTCGATCCCGCGCGCCTTTGCCTCCTTCAGCAGCGCCGCTGCGGGCGAAGTCGCGGGCGACAGCCCGGGACTGATTGCGACGAGATCCACGCCGTCGAGATGAACCGCGCTGAATGGCCCGCTGATGAACTCGGCATCCGGCACCGACGTGCGCAGCGCATCGCGCATCGGCGGCTCATCGCGCGTATCGGTCACACGCAGCGCCCAGTTTTCGCGCGCCAGCCAGCGCGCGATCGCCAGACCGCTTTCTCCGAGACCGAGGACCAGTGCGCGCACGGTTCGCCTACCTGATCTTCAGCGTCGCCAGGCCGACCAGCACCAGCATGATCGTGATGATCCAGAACCCGCCATCGTGCGTGTACGTGTTCATCGGATCTTCAGCGTCGCCAGGCCGACCAGCACCAGCATGATCGTGATGATCCAGAACCGCACGACCACTTGGTTCTCTTTCCATCCGGACAGCTCGAAGTGGTGATGCAGCGGCGCCATGCGGAAGATGCGGCGCCCGCCGGTCCATTTGAAGAAGCCGACCTGCAGCATCACGGAGACGGTCTCCGCGACGAACACGCCGCCCATAATGAAGAGCACGATCTCCTGCCGCGTGATCACGGCAATCGTGCCGAGCGATGCACCGAGCGCGAGCGCGCCGACATCGCCCATGAAGACCTGCGCCGGATACGCGTTGAACCACAGGAACGCCAGACCGGCGCCGGCGATCGCCGCACAGATGATCACGAGTTCTCCCGCGCCGGGGATGTACGGAAACAGCAGGTAGCGGGAGAAGTCCGCGCGACCGACGACATAAGCGAACACCCCGAGTGCCGCACCGATCATCGATGCCGGCAAGATGGCGAGACCGTCGAGACCATCGGTGAGATTCACCGCATTGCTGGTGCCGACGATCACCAGGTAGGAGAGCGCGACGAATCCGAACACGCCCATCGGATATGCGTAGTTCTTGAAGAACGGCACGATCAGGTCCGACCGCGGCGGCAGATCGATCGAGAATCCTCCGGCGATCCACTGCCCCATCAGTCCCCAGATCTTGTCGGTCGACGGTGCGGCGATCGCGAACGCAAGATAGAAAGCCGCGGCCAGTCCCACCATCGACTGCCAGAAGTACTTTTCCTTCGCGCTCATGCCCTTCGGATTGCGATGCACGACCTTGCGGTAGTCATCGACCCAGCCGATCCAGCCGAAGCCGAGCGTGACCAGCAGCACGACCCAGACAAAGCGATTCGTCAGGTCGGCCCACAGCAGCGTCGTGATGCCGATCGAGATGAGAATCAGCGCACCGCCCATCGTGGGCGTGCCGGACTTGGTCAGATGCGACTGCGGTCCTTCGGTGCGAACCGCCTGGCCGATCTTCAGTTCGGTCAGCTTGCGGATCACTCCCGGACCGGCAAGCAGGCCGATCACGAGCGCGGTCGCGGCGGCGAGCACCGCACGCAGCGTCAGGTAGTCGAAGATCCGGAATGCGCGAATGTCCTGCGCCAGCCACTGGAAGAGCTCGAGCAGCATCGTCAGTGCGCCCCGGAGGTCGTGCCTGCCAGCGCCTGCACCACGCGCTCCATGCGCATGAAGCGCGAACCCTTGATCAGCAACGTCGCGCCGGCAACCGCCGCCACCCGGCATGCGTCGGTCAGGTCGTCGATTGACGCGAAGTGGCGCGCGCCGGGCCCGAACGTCGCGGCGGTCTCCTGCGTCGCTGTACCGATGCCGAGAATTGCATCGACGCCGCGTGCTCGCGCGTAGGTGCCGATCTCGCGATGGAACTCCGGGCCCTGGGTCCCGACTTCGCCCATGTCGCCGAGGACAAGCACGCGCGGCGCCGCCGCGGCGGCGAGCACATCGATCGCCGCGCGCACCGAGTCCGGGTTGGCGTTGTAGGTGTCGTCGATCAGCGTCGCCCCCGAAGCGATCGCCAGCCGCACGCCGCGTCCATTGAGCGGCGCGAACCCGGCCAGACCGGCCGCAATCGCCGCCGGATCTACGTCCACGGCAAGCGCCGCCGCGGCCGCTGCAAGCGCGTTGTGCACGTTGTGCACGCCGGGGATCTGCAGGCTCGTCTCGATTTCGCCGACCGGCGTGGCCAGTGCGACGCGGCTGCCGCGGCTAGTCAATTCGTATTGCGCGGTGATCGTCGCAAAGCCGTGCAGTGCAAAGTCGAGCACGCGCCGCGTTCCCGCCAGACTGCGCCAGATCCCGGCGCAAGCGTCGTCCGCCGGGAAGATGGCGACCCCATCGGGAGGCAGCGCCGCCAGCGCGGCGCCGTTCTCGTGCGCCGTCGCCTCAACGCTCGCCATGAATTCCTGGTGCTCGCGCTGCGCGTTGTTGACCAGCGCGATTGTCGGTTTCGCCAGCTCCGCCAGGTACGCGATCTCGCCCGCGTGGTTCATGCCGAGCTCGAAAACGGCGACCTTGTGCTGAGCAGCGAGTTCGAAGAGCATCAGCGGCAAACCGATGTCGTTGTTCAGGTTGCCGCGGGTGGCCAGGCGTTTCTTCTCGCCGAAGGCGCGCGACAGGATCGCTGCGATCATCTGGGTCACCGTGGTCTTGCCGTTGCTGCCGGTCACCGCGATCACAGGCAGGCTGAACCGCGCGCGCCACCACGCAGCCGCAACGCCGAGCGCACGCTTCGTGTCGGCGACGACGATCTGCGGAATCGGGGCATCCAGTGGCCGCTCGACCATCGCGGCGACCGCGCCGCGCGCGACCGCCTCGCCCACGTGTTCGTGTCCGTCGAAGCGCGCGCCGCGCAACGCGACAAACAAGGCACCTGGAGCGAGCGTGCGCGAGTCCGTCGCGACCGAGGCGATGCGCGTGCGTGAATCGCCCCGGACGGTCGCGCCACGCAGTGACTGGGCAAGCTCCGCGACGGTCAGCATGCCGACCTCAACCCCAACCGCGGCGTGCCTCCGCGGGGCGACACGTCAGGCGCGGAGCGCCGCTCGGCCGCCCCGTTCCCCCCCCGGCGCGCAGCCAGCGCGCGGCGCGCTTCGTCGACATCGGAAAATGGCTTCCTGACGCCGCCGGCGTCCTGGTAGTCCTCGTGCCCCTTGCCCGCGATCAGCACGATGTCCTCGGTCGCGGCGCGCTCGACCGCGTACGCAATGGCCTGCGCGCGATCGGCGATCTGCTCGCAGGGTTTGCCTGCAGCGACACCGGCCGCGACGTCGGCGATGATGCGAGCCGGATCCTCGGTGCGCGGGTTGTCGCTGGTAATGACCACACGATCGGCGCCGAGCGATGCCGCGTTTCCCATCGGTCCGCGCTTGCCCGGATCGCGATCGCCTCCGGCGCCAAACACGACCCAGACCTGGCCGCGCCGGGCATCTGCCATCGGGCGCAA
>JBLMYK010000105.1:0-3019 GCA_050258235.1 Gemmatimonadota bacterium
GGCAGATCGACCATCGCGCGCAGATAGCGGTACAGCTGGCCGCCGTGGTTCTGCTCGACGACCAGCACGCGCGCGACGCCGGCGAGCGCGGCGGCCATATACCTGGGCCGGATCGGCGCGATCAGCCGCAGCGCGATCAGCCGCGCACCCACGCCCTGCTCGCGCAGGCGTGCCAGCGCTTCGCGCACCGCGTTGGTCGTCGATCCGAACGTGATGACGGCCAGATCGCCGTCACCCTCGAGGTCGGCCCAGCGCGCACCGTAGTCGTACAGCGCCAGCTTGCGCTCGCGCTTGTCGAGCTGCAGCCGGTGGTCGCCGGCCTGGCTGCTGGGAATGCCCTTCTCATTGTGTTCGAGGCCGTCGGCGGTGTATGGAACGCCCGGCGTGCCCGGAACCGACATCGGCGAGACGCCGGATTCGGTGTTGCGGTAGCGCTTGTAGTCGGCCGCGTTGGCGGCAACCGTGAGGCGCTCGCCCTCGCCGCCCGCATCCGGCGGCCGGTCGATGATCGCGCGCGACTGGCCCATGAACTGATCCGACAGCACGATCGCCGGCGCCTGCAGCGCTTCGGCCAGCTGCACCGCCCACTGCGTGGTCGCCAGGCAGTCGACGATCGACGTAGGCGCCAGCACCAGCCGCGGCGCATCTCCATGCAGGCCGCTGACGGCGAACGACAGATCGCTCTGCTCCGTCTTGGCGGGGATGCCGGTCGATGGCCCGCCGCGCATCACGTCGACCACCACGATCGGCACCTCGGCGGTAACCGCCAGCCCGATCGCCTCCGCCATCAGCGCGAGGCCGGGGCCCGCGGTGGCGGTCAGCGACGGCACGCCGCCATAGGAAGCGCCGATCACCATGTTGACCGACGCAAGCTCGTCCTCGGCCTGCAGCAGCGTGCCACCGACCTTGGTGAGCGCCGGCGCCATCCATTCGAGCAGCTCGGTCGCCGGGGTGATCGGGTAGGCAGCGACGAAGCGCACGCCGCCCTTGATCGCACCGAACCCGGCGGCCTCGTTGCCCGTGATCAGCCAGGGCTTGGCCGCGCCGTGCGAGCCGGCCTGAAGCCGGGCGACGCCATCGATGCCGCCCGCCGCGTCGACGCCGGCACGCAGCGCGGTCAGGTTGGCCTTCAGGCCCTCTTCCGTCTTCTTCCATGCGCTGCGCAGCGCGGCCTCGAGCGCGTCGGCGGGAATCCCGGCCAGCGTGCCCGCGAGACCGAGCGCAACCATGTTGACCCAGCTGCCGGCGATCGACTTGGCCGTCTTCTTCAGCGGCAGTGCAAAGCAGCGCGCGCCGCTCTTGCGAAACACCTCCGGCGGCTCGCCCTCGTCGGCATCGCTGATCACCACGCTCGCGGAACCGAGCGGGATTTCGTCGGCAAAGCGGCTGACACCCTGCCAGTCGATCGCCAGCAGCAGGTCGAATCCGTCGTCCAGCGATACCGTCTGCTTCTGCGCCAGCCTGACCAGCGCCGCCGCCTCCCCGCCCCGGATCTGCGGCCCGCTGGTGCGGACCATCAGCCCGTACAGGCCGGCCTTGGCGGCGGCGTCGAGCAGCATCTCGCCCGCCGTCATCACGCCGCTGCCGCCGCTGCCGGCAAGCGCGATCGACAGGCTCGCGCGCATCTGATTCGTCGTTGATTGCACGGTCTTGTTCCTCACGTCCACACGGGCCGGGAGCGTCCGGCCCATACCCTCGCCCGGCTACTCCGGTTCCTCTGGTCTTCCGAATCGGACTACGGTGAGGGTTCCGGGGAGCGCGCAGAGTGCCCGATCCCGCCTCCGGGGATGCGTGCAAGTGGACCCGTTGCGCGATCCGCGGGCTCTGATTCAGATCAAGGTCCGCGTAATTGGGCTGCTGGAAAATGCCTCAAAACGGTATTCGAGTACCGATTTACCACAATCAACGCCGACACCGCTTCGACGGCGCCCGGCAGGAGTCCTTCGCATGACGCTTCAGGCCCATCGCTGGCTGATGACCGCGCCCAACGCGCCGCTGGCGCGAGCCGAATTCGACGCCACGCCTTCTGCTGGCGAAGTGGCCGTGGCGGTCGCCGGCTGCGGCGTCTGCCACACCGACCTCGGCTACTACTACGACGGCGTGCGCACCAATGCGCCGCTGCCGCTGGCGCTCGGACACGAGGTGAGCGGCAAGGTCGTCGCCGCGGGCGCGGGCGCAGAAAGCTGGATCGGCAGGTCGGTGATCGTGCCGGCGGTGCTGCCCTGCGGCGAATGCGATCTGTGCAAGCGCGGTCTCGGGCCGATCTGCCGCAAGCAGAAGATGCCCGGCAACGACATCCAGGGCGGGTTTGCCACCCACATCGTGGTGCCGGGGCGCGGACTGTGCGCGGTCGACGAGGCACGGCTGGCGAAAGCCGGGCTGACGCTGGCCGAGGTCTCGATCGTTGCGGATGCACTGACCACGCCGTATCAGGCGGTGCGGCGCGCCGGCGTCACACCGGGCAGCCTGGCGATCGTTGTCGGCGCCGGCGGCGTCGGCGGCTACTGCGTGCAGATCGCGCGCGCGTTCGGCGCCGCCGTGGTCGCGATCGACGTCGACGACGCCAAGCTCGCCGCGATCGCGCCGCACGGGGCGGCGCTGACCCTGAACAGCCGCGCTCTCGACGGCAAGGCGATCAAGGCCGCGATCGGCAGCTTCGCCAAGGAGCACGGACTGCGCCCGACCGAATGGTTCATCTTCGAATGCTCGGGCACGGCAGCCGGGCAACTGACCGCCTACGGCCTGCTGGTGCACGGCGCGACCCTGTCGGTGGTCGGCTTCACGATGGACAAGGTCGAGGTGCGGCTGTCGAACCTGATGGCGTTCGACGCGCGCGCGCTCGGCAACTGGGGCTGCCCGCCCGAGCACTACCCCGCCGCGCTCGATCTCGTGCTCGAAGGCAAGGTCCAGATCAAGCCGTTCGTCGAGACGCACCCGCTTTCCGACATCAACCACGTGTTTGACGCCGTCCACCACCGCGAGATCAAGAAGCGTGCGGTGATGGTGCCGAACTGAACCT
>JBLMYK010000106.1:0-3225 GCA_050258235.1 Gemmatimonadota bacterium
GGTAGATCGATTTGTCGTCGGCAATCCCGGTGCCGATCGCATTGGCGAGCGTCACCCGGCCGGCGCGGTAGACGCTGAGCAGCCCCGGCACGCCGAGCGACGAGTCCGCGCGAAACACGAGCGGATCGAGGAAATCATCATCGATGCGTCGATAGATGACGTCGACCCGGCGCGGACCCCGCGTCGTGCGCATGAAGACCGCATCGTCCTGCACGAAGAGGTCCTGGCCTTCGACGAGCTCGATCCCCATCTGCTGCGCGAGGAACGCGTGCTCGAAATAGGCGGAGTTGTACATCCCGGGCGTCAGCAGCGCGACGGTCGGATCCGAAACGCCCTGCGGGGCCACCGAGCGCAGGTTCTCCAGCAGCAGATCCGGGTAATGTTCGATCGGCGCGACGCGATTGCGCGCGAACAGTTCCGGAAAGAGCCGCATCATCATCTTGCGGTTCTCGAGCATGTACGACACGCCGCTCGGCACGCGCAGGTTGTCCTCCAGCACGTAGTATTCCCCGGCCCCGGCGCGCACGATGTCGATGCCCGCGATGTGTGCATAGATGCCGCCCGGCACATCGACCCCGTGCATTTCCGGCCGGTACTGCGAGTTCCTGAATATCTGGTCGGCGGGAATCCGGCCGGCGCGAATGATGTTCTGTTCGTGATAGACATCGCGCACGAACATGTTCAGCGCCCGCGTGCGCTGGCGCAGCCCCGCCTCCAGCCGCGACCACTCGGCCGCGGGAATGATCCGCGGAATGACGTCGAACGGGATCAGGCGTTCGGTTCCCGCATCATCGCCGTAGACGGCGAACGTGATGCCGACGCGCCGGAATACCAGATCGGCCTCGGCCCGCTTCAGTTGCAGCGCCCCAGCGCTCTGCGCGGCGCGCCAGGACTCGAATTCGACATAGTGAGGCCGCACCGAAAGATCGGTCGCGCGCATCTCGTCGAAGGCCATGCTCATCGTCGTCATTCGTCAGCGCAACGCCGCACCCGGCAGGCAAAGCCAGTCTAGCAAGAAGGATGCCGACGCCCTTTCAGTAAGGCTGCAGCGGTTCCGGCAGTGGCTCCGTCTGCTGCGCGGACAGATCGTCGCTCGCATCACCTTCATATTCGGCGATGCGGCCGGGACGGTTGCTCCAGTAGCGCGGGTGCTGTGCGCGGATCGAATCGACCGCGATCGAACCATCGGGCCGCAGGCGCAGCTGCGTGGCACCAGCATGGTCGGTCCGCACCGCCTTGGTGCCGATCGACGCGTAACGGCCGGTCACCTCGCCGGCGGGGTGCCCGAAACGGTTGCGATAACCGACCTGGTAGACAACCCATTTCGGTTGGATCGCCTCGACGAACAATGGACTCGACGAACTTCGGCTGCCGTGGTGAGGCGCGACCAGCAAAGACGCAGCGTCGAACGTGTGGCGCGCGGAAAGCCGCACCTCCTGTGCGGCGGGCAGATCGCCGGTCAGCAGTACCCGATGCGGTCCGGCACGGATCTCGATCACGCAACTCATCGCATTCGTCGTCATTCCTCTGGCCTCGTAATCGGCGTCGAGCGGATGCAGCACGCGCACATCCATCGCACCCAGTCCCAGTCGCTGACCTTCGCGGCATCGCTGCGGCTGCATCGGCCGGAACATCGGATGCCCAGGGTCGACCGACGTCCAGACGCGATCGATCGGCTCGCTGCGCAGCAGGGAAGCGGTGCCGCCGGCGTGGTCACTGTCCAGGTGCGAGACGACCAGCAGATCGAGGCGGTCGATCCCGCGCCAGCGCAGATACGGCGCAATCACACGCGCGCCGGCGTCGGCCTCCGCCGAGTAGCGCGGCCCCGAGTCGTAAAGCAGCGCATGCTCGTCCGACTCGACCAGAATCGCCATGCCCTGCCCGACATCGATCGCGGTGACCCACACCTCGCCGGCGTCCGGCCGCGCGGCTGGCCAGGCGAAGATCGGGATCAGCCATGCGACCGCGGCCCAGCGCAGCGGCCAGCCACGCGGGGCAAGCAGCCAGAAGACGGCGGCCAGCGCGAGGACCAGCGCCCACCACGGCGGCGCGGCAATTGCGATGCTGGCCCAGCGAAACTGCACGATCCACTGCAGCGCGCCGGCAAGCAGGTCGAAAAGCCAGTGCGCCAGGGCGAGGCAAGGCACCGCGATCGTCGCCAGCGGATCGGGCAGCACGGCGAACAACCCGCCGAGCAGCGCAAGAGGCGTGACGATGAGACTCACCAGCGGAATCGCCACCGCGTTGGCCAGCGGCGATACGGTTGACACCTGCTGAAACAGCACGATCGTCAGCGGAACCAGCGCGACCGTCACCGCGATCTGGATGCGAGCGGCCTCGCGCAGGCGCGCACGCCAGCCGGACGCGACGGCCGGGCGTCCTCCGACCACATGAAAGATGGCAGCGACCGCGCCGAACGACAGCCAGAACCCGGGCGCGATCGCCGCCCACGGGTCGAGCAGGCAGACCAGCGCGGCGGCGATCGCCAGCGTGGCCGCCGCATGCGCCTGCCACCGCAGCACGAGCGCGATCGCCACGGCGGCCAGCATGAAGAACGTCCGCTGCGCGGGAACGCCCCAGCCGGCGAGCAGGCAGTACGCCAGTGCCGTGCCCGTCGCAGCGAAGGCCGCCGCGCCCTGCACGTTCGCCAGCGCCAGCGCACGGCGGGATCGGCGCCATGCTGCGCTCACCACGGCGGCGGCGAGCCCCGCGAGCATCGTGATGTGCAGTCCCGAGATCGACACCAGATGCGAAATGCCGGTGCGGTTGAACAGCGCCCAGTCGTCCTCGCGGATTGCCCGCTGATCGCCGAGGATCAGCGCGATCAGCACGCCGCCGTAGCGCTGGTCCTGCAGATGCTGCTGCAGGCGCGCGCGCAGCTCGTAGCGGGCGCGGTCGAGCAATGCCCCCACGCTCCAGACCCACGCGTCGATCCGTCGCGGAGCATCGCTGCCCGCAGCCTCGCGCACGTACCCGCTCGCGCGCAGATTGCGCTCGATCATCCACGCCTCGAGGTCGAACCCACCGGGATTCAGCACGCCGTGCGGGCGCTTGAGTCGCACGGTGAACTGCCACCGCTCGGCCGGCCTGACCGCCGCAGCTGCACCGTACCAGGCGAGCGACACGTGCGCCGGCACATGCACACCGTCGGTGTCCACGCGTTCGACGTCGAACTCGAAGCGTGTTCCGCGCTCGAGCTGCGCCGGCAGACTGGATACGATGCCG
>JBLMYK010000107.1:0-19951 GCA_050258235.1 Gemmatimonadota bacterium
CGGAGGTGACCGATTACAGCCGCGCGCTGTGGCACCTGTACAGCGCGCTTTCCCGCTGGTACGACAGCGGCGTTGCGCAGCGCACGCGGGAGCAACTCGATGCGGTCGAGCGGTTTGCGCACGGCGAAGTCGGCGGCCGGCTGATGGCGCGAGTGCACGTCGTGCGTGCATTGCTTGCGCTGAATGAGGACGATGCGCCGACCGCGAGCGCGCACCTGAAGGCCGCGCATACCCTGCTTGATCCTGAATACTCGCAGGACTACGCGCTGTTTCACCTGCTCCGGGCCCGCCATGCGTTGGCGACTGGCGAATTCGCGCAGTCGCTCGCCCACGCCACGCTGAGCTTGCAGAAGTGCGAAGAAATGCAAGCCCCCGCGGCGGAAATCGTCCCGATCCTGATGACGATGGCGTCGGCGCTGGCCGCGCTTGGACGCTTCGAGGAATCGCTGGCGGCTTTTGTGCGGTCCGGCGAAATGTCCGACGGCGCGCAGGCCAAACCATGTCACCTTCACGCGCACCTGGTTCGCGCGCTGGCAGACGTACGCGACGGGGCGCTCGACGAGGCGCGGGCCGAGTTTCTCGCTGCGTTTGCGCTGGCGAGGAGCATCGATCTGACGCACTTCTTCCGCGCGGTTCCGGTGCTGGCGGCAGAGGTGTGCGGCGCAGCGCTCGACGTGGACGCCGACGTGCCGTTTGCTCAAAGGGTGATCGCTGTGCGCCGGCTGCCGTGCCCGGACGCCGGGATCTCGCGCTGGCCGTGGGCTCTGCGACTCAAGACATTCGGCGCGTTGGTGATCGAGCGCGATGATGTACCTTTCAAGCCGGCGCGCAAGGCGCCTAAGCGGCTGATTGACTTGCTGCGCCTTGTCGTCGCCCTGGGAGGAAGGCATGTCGATGCCGCGCGCGCGGCGGCGTTGCTGTGGCCGGAAGCCGATGGCGATGTCGGTCGCGATGCCCTGAAGGCCATGCTGCATCGGGCGCGCACGCTGCTGGGCGCCGATGCGTTGCAGGTGCGTGATGGCCAGATCTCGTTCGACGAAGACACGGTTTGCCTGGACACCTGGGCATTCGAGCATGTCACGGCGCGCATCGAACTGCTGGCCGGCAGCAGCATGGCAAACGGTCAAAGCAGCACCGACGGCGAACTGGCGCGCCGCAGGCGGCAGTTGTTGACTTTGTATCGCGGCCACTTTCTCGGTGACGGCGACGTCCCCGCCTGGGCACTGCCGATGCGAGACCGACTGCGCGCGCGCTTCGTACGCAGCGTAGAACTGCTCGGCCGGCGGCTCGAACAGCACGGTCGACAGGACCAAGCCATCGACCTTTATCGCGCCGCGCTGGAACAGGACAACCTGGCCGAGGAGCTTTACCAGCGCCTGATCGAGTGCCATCTCACGCGCGGTGAACAGTCGCAGGCGCTCGGGGCGTACCGGCGCTGCCGTGAACTGCTCTCCGTCGTGCTTGGACTGCGGCCTTCTGCGCGAACCGAGGCGCTGGCGGCGCGGATCACGGCGCGCTGAAGCCCGGCGCGGGTCACACGCCGAGATACCGCCCCGGCTTGTGGTTGACCGCGACGACGAGATTCAATGCAATCGCGCCGAGCACAGACAGCGCGACCTGCTTCGCGTCGGCCACCGCAAAGGCCGCCAGCACGATCGCGCAGTCGATCGCCATCTGAACCTTGCCTGCGCGCCAGCCGCGGCGATCCTGCAGGTACAGGACGAGCACGTTGACCCCGCCCAGGCTGGCCTGGTGGCGGAACAGCATCAGCAGTCCGACGCCGATCAGGCAGCCGCCCATCACTGCCGCGTAAAGCGCGTTGAGGTGGCCGAAGTCCAGCACCGCGGGCATCAGCTCGGAAAACACCGACAGCAGCGCCACTGCACCGAACGTCTTCACGGTGAAGCGCCAGCCCATCGATCGCACCGCAAGCCAGTAGAAGGGCAGATTGATCACGAAGAACACGGCGCCGAAGCGCCATCCGGTTGCGTAGTGGATCAGGAATGCCAGGCCCGCCGTGCCGCCCGTGAGAAGGCCGGCGTGGGAGAACATCGCGATGCCGAGCGCGAAGAACAGCGCGGCTGTGACAAGCGCCTGCGCGTCCTCGAACGCGCTGTGGCGGGTGTCGGGGTTGGGAGGCTGCAGCATGCGTGCGATCGCGGGTGTCGCTCCGCGACCGCACGAGTGTACGTGCCCAGCCGGCGCTGACGCACGCGGCCGCGCCGTGCGGCCTGCCTAAGGCAGATTCGCGCGCGCGCGGCACTCGACGGTGTCGCCCGCACCGTGCCCGGCGCGGCAGACGTAGACGGCGCGCTCGGTCGGGTCGTAGAACCACGCGTACGAGATTCCGTTCGACGACGAGTTGCCGATCGGCGTCAGCGCCGGCCGGGTGTCGAGGCGGCCCTGCGCAAACGCATGCAGCGCATAGCCGGCGATCGCGGCGACGGCAAGCAGTGCAAAGAGTCTTGTCATTGGTTTCTCCTCGGTCTTCAAATGAGCGGCGCTGCAACGATGGATCGGCGGCCGACCCGCGGTCGATCACGCGAATCGGTGGCGCTTGTCCGGCCGGCGATTTGAGCCGACGATGCGGCTGTCACGCACCGAATCGGACCGGAGACGAGCCATGTCGTATTCCAACTACCACAAGAAGTCGATTCTCAACCGCGAGCTGCATCCGGAAACACAGATGATGTCGTACGGATACGACCCTTTCCTTTCGGAGGGTGCGGTCAAGCCGCCCGTGTTCCTGACCTCGACCTTCGCCTTCAGGACCGCAGAGGACGGCGCGGACTTCTTTGACGTCGTCGCGGGCCGCAAGCCGCCACCGACCGACTCCGGTGCCGGCCTCGTCTACAGCCGCTTCAATCATCCCAACCTGGAGATCGTCGAAGACCGGCTCGCGTTGCTCGACGGCGCGCAGGGTGCGATCGTGACCTCGAGCGGCATGGCAGCGATCGGCACCGTCTTTCTGACGTTGCTGCGGCCGGGCGACCAGATCGTGCACTCGACGCCTCTGTACGGAGGCACCGAGACACTGATCCGCAAGATCCTGCCCGAGTGGGGTGTGGGCGGGCACCCGTTCGCCGACGGCCTGTCGACGTCGCAGATGGAGGCCGCGCTCGAAGCCGCGGCGGCGCGTGGCAGGGTCGCCCTGTTCTACATCGAGACACCGGCCAACCCGACGAATGCGCTGATCGATCTGCAGGCCGCCACGCAGGTGCTCGCGGCATTCGAGCAGCGGCACGGCTACCGGCCGGTCTCGGCCTGCGACAACACAATGCTGGGGCCGATCTTCCAGCATCCGATCCGCGACGGCATCGACCTATCGATCTATTCGCTGACCAAATATGTCGGCGGTCACAGCGATCTGGTTGCGGGCGGCGTCACCGGGCGGACCGACCTGATCCAGAAGCTGCGCCTGATGCGCGGCGCGTTCGGCTCTCAGCTCGACCCCCATTCATCCTGGATGATCGCGCGCTCGATGGAAACCCTGGTGCTGCGCATGCGCCGGGCAGCGGCGACCGCGAGCCGCGTCGCGCACTGGCTCGCCGACAACCCGGTACGCAAGGTCGAGGTGCTGCATCCGCAACTGATCGGCGACCCCGCCTATCAGGCCATCTATCGGCGCCAGTGCACTGGCGCCGGCTCGACCTTTTCCCTGGTGCTCGACGGCGGGCGCGAAATGGCATTCCGCTTCATCAATGCGCTGACGCTCTTCAAGTCAGCCGTCAGCCTCGGCGGCACCGAGTCGCTGATCTGCCACCCGGCGTCGACCACGCATTCGGGGGTACCGGTCGAGGTGCGCCGGCAGGTCGGCGTGTCCGACGGACTGATCCGGATGTCGATCGGCCTCGAGCACGAGGACGACCTGATCGCGGACCTCGAGAGCGCGCTGCGGGCGTGTTGAGGGTCAGCGCGCCGGCCACGCGCCGGCCAGATGCATCTGCAGCCAGTAGGCGCCGACGATCGTCTTCACGTCGGTCACGGTTCCCGCGCGGATCCAGCCCAGTATCTCGTCGAGCGTAGCGGTGAAAACCTCGAGCACCTCGCCGTCGTCCGTGCGCGCAGCGTCGAAGGTCAGCCCGCGCGCGAGGTAGACGTAGATCTGCTCGTTGCAGTAGCCGATCGCGTTGTGGAAGCCGCCGAGGTAGAGCCATTCGGCCGCGCGATAGCCGGTTTCCTCCAGCAGTTCGCGCTGCGCGCAGCCAAGCAGCGACTCGCCCTCGTCGATCTTGCCGGCGGGGAACTCGATGAAGCTGGCACGCAGCGGGTAGCGATACTGGCGCTCGATCACGAGCCGGCCGTCGTCGAGCATCGGCATCATCATCACCGCTCCCGGATGGCGCAGGTATTCGCGCGGCGCAATGTGCCCGTCGGGACAGCGGACGCGATCGACGAACACCTTCAAAAAGGCGCCCTCGAACGCGAGCCGCGATTCGAGCGTTTCTTCCGCGAGCGGATCGGGGTCGGTCATCTTCGGATCGCGGATCACAGATCACGGATCACGAGTTTCACCCGCCCAGCGCCTTGATCATCGCGTTCGCGCACAGCGCGAGCAGGTACTGCGGCAGGATCCCGATCACGAGCACCAGCGCGCCGTTCAGCGACAGTGCCACCCGCATGTCCTGGGTGGCGACGATCGGGCGGGCATCGGCGGGTTCGTCAAAGTACATCATCTTGACCACCCGCAGGTAGTAATAGGCGGCGATCAGCGAGAAACCAAGAGCGATCACCGCCAGCCAGACCATGCCGCTGGTCAGGCCGTTGCCGAGCAGCGCCTGCAGAACCACGAGCTTCGCGTAGAACCCCATCGTCGGCGGGATCCCCGCCAGCGAAAACATCAGCAGCAGCATGACGAACGCGTACCACGGACTGCGCCGGTTCAGCCCCTTCAGGTCCGAAATCTCCTCGGCCTCGAATCCTTCGCGCGCAAGCAGCAGGATGATGCCGAAGGTCCCGAGCGTCGTCAGCGCGTAGGTGATCACGTAGAACATCGCCGCGCTGTACGCGTTGGCGGTCGTCAGCGTGCTGCCGCCCACCACGCCCGAGAGCATGCCCAGCAGCATGAACCCCATCTGGCCGATCGTCGAGTACGCGAGCATCCGCTTGAGGTTCGATTGCGCGATCGCCGTCACGTTGCCGATCGCCAGCGACGCAAGGGCGAGCAGGATCAGCATCTTCTGCCAGTCCACCGCCAGCGGCAGCAGTCCCTCCACCAGCAGCCGGAACGCGATCGCAAACGCGGCCAGCTTCGGTGCCGAGCCGATCAGCAGCGTCACCGGAGTGGGCGCACCGTGATAGACGTCGGGCACCCACATGTGGAACGGCACTGCGCCGAGCTTGAACGCGATGCCGGCAACCACGAACACGGTGCCGAGCACGAGCGCGGCCCGGTTGGGCAGATCGCCGCTGCCGATCGAGCGCGCCAGCCCCTGGATGTCGAGCGTACCGCTGGCGCCGTACAGCATCGACATCCCGTACAGCAGGAACCCGGACGCGAGCGCGCCGAGGACGAAATACTTCATCGCCGCCTCGGTCGCGCGCGCGTCGTCCCGCCGCAGCGCGACCAGCGCATACAGCGACAGCGACTGCAGTTCGAGCCCGAGGTAGATCACCAGCAGGTTGCCCGCCGAGATCATCACGAAGATGCCGAGCAGCACGAACAGCGACAGCGTGAAGAGCTCCCCCTTCCACAGCCCGCGATCGCGCGCATAGCCCTGCGCATAGACGAGCATCAGCGCGCCGCAGATGCACGCGAAGATCTTCAGCACGTGCGCGAGCGGATCGGCCACGTACATGCGCCCGAACGCGTACGCCACCGTGTCGTCGGCCAGCAGCCCCACGCAGATCGCGGCGACCACGCCGAGCGTGAGCAGCGTCAGCACGTAGGTGATGTTGCGGCGGGCGTCGCTTACGAACAGATCGATCGCCAGCACCGCCAGCGAAGCAACCAGCAGCACGATCTCCGGAACCGCAGCGAAGGCGTTCATCTTGTCCATCATTGCCCCGCTGGCAGTTTCGACCGGGCGACGTGCTGCAGCAGATCGGCGACCGAGGTGTGCATCACGTCGGTGAACGGCTTCGGGTACACACCCATCCACAGCACCGCGGCGGCCAGCAGCGCCAGGATCAGGAACTCCCGCGCGCCGATGTCGGTCAGTTCGCGCACGTGATCGTTGGCGATATCGCCGAAGATCACGCGCTTGTACATCCACAGCGAGTAGGCGGCGCCGAGGATCATCGTGGTGGCCGCAATGGCGCCGATCCAGAAGTCGTACTTGACGGCGCCCAGGATCACCATGAACTCGCCGACGAAGCCGCTGGTGGCCGGCAGGCCGCAGTTCGCCATCGCAAACAGCATCATGAAGCTGGCGAACTTCGGCATCGTGTTCACCACGCCGCCGTAGTCGGCGATGTTGCGGCTGTGCATGCGGTCGTACATCACGCCGATGCACAGGAACATCGCGCCGGAGACGAAGCCGTGCGAGATCATCTGCACGAGGGCGCCCTCGACACCGATCTGGCTGAAGATGAAGAAGCCGAGCGTGACGAAGCCCATGTGCGCGATCGACGAGTACGCGACCAGCTTCTTCATGTCGGTCTGCACCAGCGCGACGAAACCGATGTAGACCACCGCCACCAGCGAGATCGCGATGATGAACCAGGCGAGCTGGTGCGAGGCGTCGGGCACGATCGGCAGGGAAAAGCGCACGAAGCCGTACGCGCCGAGCTTCAGCATGATCGCCGCCAGCACCACCGAGCCTCCGGTCGGCGCCTCGACGTGCGCGTCGGGCAGCCACGTGTGCACCGGCCACATCGGCACCTTGACCGCGAACGCGGCGAAGAAGGCGAGGAACAGCAGCACCTGCGCGGCGAGCGGAATCTTCAGCTGGTACCAGCCGAACAGGTCGAAGCTGCCGCCCGATGCGTAATACAGGTAGATCAGCGCCACCAGCATCAGCAGCGACCCGGCCAGGGTGAACAGGAAGAACTTGAACGCCGCGTACACGCGGTTCGGGCCGCCCCAGACGCCGATGATGATGTACATCGGGATCAGCGTGGCCTCGAAGAACACGTAAAAGAGCAGCCCGTCGACCGCGGTGAACACGCCGATCATCAGACCCGACAGGATCAGGAACGCTGCGTTGTACTGCGCGACCTTCTGCTCGATCACCTCCCAGCCGGCGATGACGACGATCACGGTGGTGAACGCCGTCAGCAGCACGAACCAGATCGAGATGCCGTCGATTCCCAGCTGGTACCAGGCGTTCAGCCGTCCGATCCACAGTGTCTTCTCGGTGAACTGCAGTCCGCCCGCTCCCGGATCGAATTTCAGATAGAGCGGCAGCGTCACCAGCAGGCCGAGCAGCGCGCCGGCCAGCGCGACGGTCCGGACGACGCCGGCGTTCTGGTCGCGACCAGCGGCCAGGATCACCAGGCCGAAGAAGATCGGAATCCAGATCGCGAGGCTGAGCCAGGGATAGGTGTTCATTCTTGTTGTTGTCGTCCGGCGCTCAGCGACCCGACATCACGTACGGCAGGGTGAGGTAGAAGAACAGCACCACGCCGATGCCGACCAGCATCGCGAACGCGTAGTGATAGAGGTAGCCAGACTGCGCGAGGCGGATCACGCCGGCGAACCAGGCGACCAGGCGCGCGCTGCCGTTGATCGCGATGTTGTCGATCACCCCGACGTCGCCGCCCTTCCACAGCCCGCGCCCGATCAGGCGCGCGCCGCCGGCGAACACGATTTCGTTGATACGGTCCAGGTAGTACTTGTTGTCGAGCAGGCGGTAGATCAGCGAGAAGCGGGCCGCGATCGCGTCCGGAATGTCGGGCCGCTTCAGGTAGAAGAACCAGGCCAGCGCGACACCGGCGAGGGACAGCAGGAACGGTGCCGTCTCGAGCGCATGCAGCGCCATGGCGGTGGCGCTGCTGAAGTGCTCCTTCAGCACGTTCATCGCGGCGTGCTGCTCGAGGTTGACCACGATCGAGCGGCCGAAGAAATCGCTGAAGAGAAACTTGTCGATTGCGACGAAACCGATCACCACCGAGGGGATCGCCAGCAACACGAGAGGCACCCAGACCACGGCGGGAGACTCGTGCGGCTTCTCCCCCGGCGCCAGCCCGTGATGATCGTCACCGCCCGACCCCTCGTCGCCGTGCCCGCCGTGATGCTCGTGCGCCCGGCCGAAGCGTTCCTCGCCCCAGAACGCCAGGAAATACATGCGGAACGCATAGAACGCGGTCACGAACACACCTGCCGTCACTGAGTAGTAGGCGAACGCCGCGCCGGGCTGCCCGGCGTGGTACGCGGCCTCGGTCGCCACCAGGATGCTGTCCTTCGAGTAGAAGCCCGAGAAGAATGGCGTGCCGATCAGGGCCAGCGAGCCGACCAGGGAAGTCCAGTGCGTGACCGGCATGTACTTGCGCAGTCCGCCCATGTTGCGCAGATCCTGGTCGTGATGCAGCGCGATGATCACGCTGCCGGCGGCAAGAAACAGCAGTGCCTTGAAGAACGCGTGCGTCATCAGGTGAAAGATCGCCACCGAGTACGCCGACGCGCCGAGCGCAACCGTCATGTAGCCGAGTTGCGACAACGTCGAGTACGCCACCACCCGCTTGATGTCGTTCTGCACGATGCCGAGGAAGCCCATGAACAGCGCGGTGATCGCGCCGATCACCAGCATCACCGTCAGGGCCGTTTCCGACAGCTCGAACAGCGGCGACATGCGCGCAACCATGAAGATGCCGGCGGTCACCATCGTCGCCGCGTGGATCAGCGCCGAGATCGGCGTGGGGCCCTCCATCGAGTCGGGCAGCCACACGTGCAGCGGAAACTGTGCGCTCTTGCCCATCGCGCCGATGAACAGACAGATGCACACCACCGTGATCAGCATCCAGTCGGTGCCTGGCAGCGTCTGCCTGACCAGCTCCGGGCCCGCCTTGAACACCGTCGCGTAGTCGAGCGACCCGATGAAGGCGAAGATCAGGCCGATGCCGAGCACGAAGCCGAAATCCCCGACGCGGTTGACCAGGAATGCCTTCAGGTTGGCGTAGATCGCGGTCGGCCGCTTCCACCAGAAACCGATCAACAGGTACGACACCAGGCCGACCGCCTCCCAGCCGAAGAACAGCTGCAGGAAGTTGTTGCTCATCACCAGCATCAGCATGCTGAAGGTGAAGAGCGAGATGTACGAGAAGAAGCGCTGGTAGCCCGGGTCGTCGGCCATGTAGCCGATCGTGTAGATGTGGACCATCAGCGACACGAAGGCGACGACCAGCATCATGGTCGCGGACAGCGGGTCAATCAGGAAGCCGATCGACAGGGTCAGGTCACCGACCGTCGTCCACGTGTACACGTTGCCGTTGAAGCTGGCGCCCTTGGTCACGTCGACGAACACGATGAACGAGGCGATGGTCGCGACCAGCACGCCGAGGATCGCCACCGTGTGCGCGCCGGCGCGGCCCACGGTGCGGCCGAAAAGCCCGGCGACGAGGGCGCCGACCAGCGGCGCGAGCGGGACCAGCAGGTAGAGCTTCTGCATCGACGTCACGCGGTCAACCTTTCAGCGCATCGAGTTCGTCGACGCTGATGGTCGAGAGATTCCGGAACAGCACGACCAGGATCGCCAGTCCGATCGCCGATTCGGCGGCGGCAACGGTCAGGATGAAGAACACGAACACCTGCCCGTGCAGGTCGCCGAGGTAGTGCGAGAACGCGATGAAGTTGATGTTGACGGCGAGCAGCATCAGCTCGATCGCCATCAGCAGCACGATCAGGTTCTTGCGGTTCAGGAAGATGCCGATCACGCTGATCGCGAACAGCAGCGCGCCGACCCCCAGGTACCAGGATAGTGAAACCATTGTTGTCGTCTGCTCCCCTCTCCGTCCGCCCCGCTCAAGGCTTGCCGCTCTGTCGGGCGTCGCCATCGGCGGGCATCGATACCAGCCGCACGCGTTCCCCGCGCCGCACCTTCACCTGCTGCGACGGCCGCTGGTACTTGCTGTCCTTGCGCCTCCGCAGCGTCAGCGCGATGGCCGCGATGATCGCCACCAGCAGGATCACCCCGGCGATCTGCAGCGGATACACGTAGTCGGTGAACGTCAGCGCGCCCAGCACCTCGATGTTCGCGCCCTTCGGCATGCCCGGCCGCGGCTCGCGCAGGAACTGCCAGCCGCCGTGCGACAGCACCAGCCACAGCTGCAGGGCGATCGCCACGCCGACCGCTGCGGCGAGCGGAAAGTGGCGCCAGAACCCCTCGCGCAGCCGGTCGACGTTGATGTCGAGCATCATCACGACGAACAGGAACAGCACCATCACCGCGCCCACGTACACCAGTACCAGCGCGATCGCCAGGAACTCGGCCTGCAGCAGCATCCACAGGCAGGCGGCGGAAAAGAACGACAGCACCAGGAACAGGACCGCGTGCACCGGGTTGCGCGCGGTGATCACGCGCAGCGCCGCGGCGAGCAGGATCGCAGAGAAGACCAGGAACAGGGAGGTGTTGGTGTCCATGCGTTATCGGTAGCGCGCATCGGCCGCGCGCGCGGCGGCAATTTCCTTCTCGTAGCGATCGCCGATCGCCAGCAGCATTTCCTTCGTGTAGTAGAGATCGCCGCGCTTCTCGCCGTGGTATTCGGCGATATGGGTCTCGACGATCGAATCGACCGGACAGCTCTCCTCGCAGAAGCCGCAGAAGATGCACTTGGTCAGGTCGATGTCGTAGCGGGTCGTGCGGCGGGTGCCGTCGGCCCGCTGCTCGCTTTCGATCGTGATCGCCAGCGCCGGGCAGACCGCCTCGCACAGCTTGCAGGCGATGCAGCGCTCTTCGCCGTTCGGATAGCGCCGCAGTGCGTGCAGGCCGCGGAAACGCGGCGACGCGGGTGTCTTTTCCTCCGGGAACTGGATCGTGATCTTGCGCGAGAAGAGATAGCGGCCGGTCAGGGCCAGGCCCTTGACCAGCTCCTTCAGCAGCAGGGAATTGAAGAACTCTCCTACGGCACCCATCGGCTCGTTTCCCGATCTACTTCCAGATATTCCACGGCGTCTGCATCCAGACCGCGATCACCACCAGCCACACCAGCGTGATCGGGATGAACACCTTCCAGCCCAGGCGCATGATCTGGTCGTAGCGGTAGCGTGGAAACGACGCGCGGAACCAGATGAACAGCGACACGACGAAGAAGGCCTTGGCAATCAGCCAGAACCAGGCGGACAGCGCGCCGACCCAGGCCGGGAAGGTCGCGCCGAGCAGCTTCTCCAGGTCGACCGGCGCTGCCCAGCCGCCGAGGAACATGACCGACGCCAGCGTCGACAGCAGGATCATGTTCGCGTACTCGGCGAGGAAGAACACCGCGAAACCCATGCCCGAGTACTCGACCATGTGGCCGGCGACGATCTCGCTCTCGCCCTCGACCACGTCGAACGGATGGCGGTTGGTCTCGGCCACCGCCGACACGACGTAGATCACGAACAGCGGCAGCAACGGCAGCCAGTTCCACGACAGGAAGTTCAGTCCCCGGTCGGCGAACATCCCGGTGTTCTGGCCGTTGACGATGCCGCTCAGGTTGAGCGTGCCGGCGACCAGCAGCACGGTGACCAGCACGAAGCCCATTGCCAGCTCGTAGCTGACCATCTGCGCGGAGGCGCGCAGCGCGCCGAGGAACGAGTACTTCGAGTTGGATGCCCAACCAGCGATGATGACGCCGTACACGCCGACCGAGGTCACCGCCATCACGAACAGCAGCCCCGCGTTGATGTCGGCCAGCACCACACCCGGCCCGAACGGGATCACCGCCCACGCGGCCAGGGCCGGCATCATCACCAGCATCGGCGCGAGGAAATACAGCGGCTTGTCGGCCTGGGTCGGCGCGATCACCTCCTTGAAGATCAGCTTGACCGCATCGGCCCACGGCTGCAGCAGCCCGCCGTAGCCGACGCGGTTCGGGCCGAGGCGGATGTGCATCCAGCCGATCAGCTTGCGCTCCCACAGGGTCAGGTACGCCACGCAGACGAGCAGTGGCACCACGATCGCGATGATCCTCGCCAGCGCCCACACCGTCGGCCAGGCCACGCCGAACGCGCTCGCGCCGAAGTCCGTCACGCCCTGCATCAGCCGCGCTCCATCGCAAGCGGCCCGAACATCGCGCCCAGGGTGCTGGTCGATGCGTGGCCCGCCGCCACGCGCACCACGCCGTCGGGCAGGCGGTCGTCGATCGCGCATTCGAGCAAGGCCGAAGTCTGGCCTTGCCGCACGCGCGCCTTGTCGCCCGGCGCTAGGCCGAAGCCCGCGAGCGTCTTCGCGTTCGCCCGCGCCTTCGGCGGGCGCGCATCGGCTGTCTGCTGCAGCGCCTCCGCACGCCGCACGATGGCGTCGCTGAAGTACACCGGCACGTCGGCGATTCGTTCAACGCCGGCCGCGGGCGCGACCTGCCGCGGCGCGATGTCGACCCGGTTCGACAGGCGCGCAGCGATATCGGCTGGAATCGCGTCCGCACGCACGCTTTCGGGTGTGTCGTAATCGAACCCGGGCAGTTCCAGCGCGTTGCCGAGCACGCGCAGCACCTTCCAGCCGGGCCTCGCGTCACCCAGCGGCATCACCGTGCCATTGAAGCTCTGCACGCGGCCCTCGGTGTTGACGAAGGTCCCCGAGGTTTCGGTGAACGGCGTGATCGGCAGGATCGCGTCCGCATATTCGAGCGCACCGTTGCGATACGGCGTGAAGGCGATCACCGCGTCCGCCGCAGCAATTGCCGTCATCGTCGCCGCCGGATCGGCGGTGTCGAGCTCCGGCTCCATGTTCCACAGCAGATAGGCGCGACGCGGCTGCTCGATCATTGCCCGTGCATTCAGCCCTCCAGCTCTTGGCAGCGCACCGGCAAGGTGGCCACCGACGCTGTTGGCGGCCTCGCCGAGCACGCCGAAGCGGGCACCGGTGGCGTCCGCGATCCATTGGGCCCAGGCATTCAGTTGCGCCGCCTGCGGCGATTGCACCGCGGCGTTGCCGAGCAGGATCGCCGCGCGCTCGCCCGAGCACAGGCTCGCGGCGATGCCGCTGGCGGCCTCGCCCGCCGCGATACCGGTCACGGGTGCAGCGACGTTCTTCAGCTGCGCGACCGCGACCGCGATCTGCGCCAGCTGATCGACCCACGCGCTCGGCCGCACGATGGCCTTGTGCGCGATCGGCATCAGCAGGTCGTCGTCGGTCGCATGCACGACGCTTGCCTGGCAGCCGTGTTTGACTGCGCTTCGCACCCGCGCCGCGAGTAGCGGGTGGTCCTTGCGCAGGAACGAACCGACCACCAGGATCCGGTCGAGCCGGTCGATCTCGGCAACCGGAATTCCAAGCCACGGCGCGCCTGCCCGCCTTCCATCGGCGCTGAAGTCGGACTGGCGCAGGCGGAAGTCGACGTTGTCGGAGCCAAGCGCCCGCGTCAGTTTGCCGAGCATGAACAGTTCCTCGGCCGTGCTCGAGGGCGCGGCGAGCGCCCCGATCGCGGACGCGCCCAGCTTCGCCTTCACGTCGTTGATTGCCTTCGCAACGAAGGCGAGCGCATCCGGCCAGTCGACCTCCTGCCATCGGCCGTCCTGCCTCAGCATCGGCCGCGCCAGGCGATCGGCCGCGTGCAGCCCCTCGTAAGAGAACCGGTCGCGATCCGAGATCCAGCAGTCGTTGACCGCCTCGTTCTCGAACGGGACGACGCGCAACACGCGCTGATTCATCACCTGCACGACCAGGTTGGCGCCAAGCGAATCGTGCGGGCTCACGCTGCGGCGCCGCGCCAGCTCCCAGGTGCGCGCGGCGTAGCGGAACGGCTTGCTGGTCAGCGCGCCGACCGGACACAGGTCGATCATGTTTCCGGAGATCTCCGAGTCGACCGTCTTGTCGACGAAGGCGAGGATTTCCGCATGTTCGCCACGGCCGGCCATGCCGAGTTCCATGATGCCGGCGACCTCCTGCCCGAACCGCACGCAGCGCGTGCAGTGAATGCAGCGCGTCATCTCCTCGGCCGCGATCAGCGGGCCGAGGTTCTTGTGGAAGACCACGCGCTTGGCTTCCGTGTAGCGCGACGCCGATGCGCCATAGCCGACCGCCAGGTCCTGCAACTGGCATTCGCCGCCCTGATCGCAGATCGGGCAGTCGAGCGGGTGGTTGATCAGCAGGAACTCCATCACACCGCGCTGGGCCTGCTTGGCGCGCGCGCTCTCGGTGCGCACGATCATCCCCTGCGTGACCGGTGTCGCGCACGCGGGCATCGGCTTCGGCGCCTTTTCGACTTCGACCAGGCACATGCGGCAATTGGCCGCGATCGACAGCCGCTTGTGGTAGCAGAAGTGCGGCACGTAGATGCCGAGCTGGTTGGCAGCATCCATCACCATGCTGCCTTCGGGCACGGACACCTTCCTGCCGTCGATTTCGAGTTCCACCATCTAGACGTACTCCGGCACCACGCAGCGCTTGTGCTCAATGTGGTGCTCGAACTCGGAGCGGAAATGCTTGATGAACGCGCGCACCGGCATCGCCGCCGCGTCGCCGAGCGCGCAGATCGTGCGGCCCTGGATGTTGTCGGCGACGGAGTTCAGCAGGTCGAGATCTTCCGGCTTGCCCTGGCCGTTCTCGATCCGGTGCACCACGCGGTACATCCAGCCCGTGCCTTCGCGGCACGGCGTGCACTGGCCGCAGCTCTCCTCGTAATAGAAGTACGACAGCCGCTCGAGGGACTTGACCATGCAGCGCGTGTCGTCCATCACGATCACCGCTCCCGAGCCGAGCATGGAACCGGCCTTGGCAATCGAGTCGTAGTCCATGTCGGTGGCCATCATCACTTCGGCGGGCAGTACCGGCGCCGACGAGCCGCCCGGGATGCACGCCTTCAGCTTCCGTCCGCCACGCATGCCGCCGGCCAGCTCCAGTAGCTTCGCGAACGGCGTGCCGAGCGGCACCTCGTAGTTGCCGGGCCGCTCCACGTCGCCCGACACCGAAAAGATCTTCGTGCCGCCGTTGTTCGGGCGGCCGAGCGCCAGGAACGCGTCGCCGCCGTGAATGATGATCCACGGCACCGCGGCGAAAGTCTCGGTGTTGTTGATCGTCGTCGGCTTGCCGTACAGGCCGAAGCTCGCAGGAAAAGGCGGCTTGAATCGCGGCTGACCCTTCTTGCCTTCCAGCGACTCGAGCAGCCCGGTCTCCTCGCCGCAGATGTACGCGCCATACCCGTGCGTGGCGTAAAGATCGAAACTGAATCCCGACCCACGGATGTTCTTGCCGAGGAAGCCGGCCGCGTAGGCCTCATCGAGCGCTTCCTGGAAGCGTTCGTAGTCGGACCAGATCTCGCCGTGGATGTAGTTGTAGCCGACGCTGGTCCCCATCGCGTAGGCGGCGATCGCCATGCCTTCGATCACGATATGCGGGTTGTAGCGCAGGATGTCGCGATCCTTGAAAGTGCCGGGTTCGCCCTCGTCGGAATTGCATACCAGGTACTTCTGGCCCGGAAACTGCCGCGGCATGAAGCTCCACTTAAGTCCGGTCGGGAAGCCCGCGCCGCCGCGTCCGCGCAGCGCCGATTTCTTCACTTCGGCAACCACCTGGTCCGGGGCGATACCCTCCGCGAAGATCTTCGTCAGTGCGCGGTACCCGCCGCGGCTTTCATAGTCCTTCAGCCGCCAGTTGCTGCCGTCGAGCCCGCCCAGGATCATGGGCTGGATGTGGCGGCCGTGGAAGCAGGTCTGCAACGTCATCGCATCACCGCGCCGATTTCAGTTCGTCGATCAGCGCATCGAGCTTGTCGTCGCTCATGAAGCTCTCCATGCGCTTGTTGTTGACCAGCAGCACCGGTGCATCACCACAGGCGCCCATGCACTCGCCTTCCTTCAGCGTGAAGCAGCCGTCCGCCGTGGTTTCGTTGAACCCGACGCCGAGCTTGTTCCTCAGATGCTGCGCCGCGCGGTTCGCCCCCGACAATGCGCACGGCAGGTTCGTGCAGACGGTGATCTTGAACTTGCCGACCGGCTCCGTGTTGTACATCGCATAGAAGCTCGCGACCTCGTACACCGCGACTGCGGGCATGCCGAGGTAATCGGCGACTTCCTGCATCAGTTCCTTCGAGATCCAGCCGTGCTCGTCCTGCGCGATCGCAAGTGCCGCCATCACCGCCGACTGCCGGTGCTCCGCCGGGTACTTGGCGATCTCGCAGTCGATCTTGGACAGCGCGCCGGCCGACAGCAGTGCCCCTTTCTGCGGTACGGCACTCATCGGTCAATCTCCCCGAACACGATGTCCTGCGTGCCGATGATGGTGACGGCATCCGCAATCATGTGGCCCTTGGCCATCTCGTCCAGCGAAGCCAGATGCGCGAAGCCGGGAGCGCGGATCTTCAGCCGGAACGGCTTGTTGGCGCCGTCCGACATCAGATAGATGCCGAACTCGCCCTTCGGGTGCTCAACGGCCGAGTACGCCTCACCGGCGGGAACATGGAATCCCTCGGTGAACAGCTTGAAGTGATGGATCAGTTCCTCCATGTTCGACTTCATGTCGACGCGCGCGGGCGGCGCGATCTTGTGGTTGTCGATCATCACCGGCCCCGGATTCGCCCGCAGCCAGTCGACGCACTGCTTGATGATGCGGTTGGCCTGCCGCATCTCCTCGACGCGCACGAGGTAGCGGTCGTACGAGTCGCCGTTGACGCCCACCGGGATGTCGAAGGCAACGCGGTCGTACACCTCGTACGGCTGCTTCTTGCGCAGGTCCCACTCGATGCCCGAGCCGCGCAGCATCGGCCCGGTGAAACCCATCTGCAACGCGCGCTCGGGCGAAACCACGCCGATGCCGACCAGCCGCTGCTTCCAGATCCGGTTGTCGGTAAGCAGCGTCTCGTACTCGTCCACGTACGTCGGGAAGCGCCGCGTGAAATCCTCGATGAAATCGAGCACGGAGCCCTGGCGATTCTCGTTCAGCCGCTTCAACTCGGCCGCGCTCCTGAACTTCGACGGCTGGTACTGCGGCATCGAGTCGGGCAGGTCGCGGTAGACGCCGCCCGGCCGGTAGTAGGCCGCGTGCATGCGCGCGCCGGACACTGCCTCGTAGATGTCGAACAGGTCCTCGCGCTCGCGGAACGCATACAGCAGCACCGCCATCGCGCCGACGTCGAGCGCGTGCGCCCCGATCCACAGCAGGTGGTTCAGCAGGCGCGTGATTTCGTCGAACATCACGCGGATGTACTGCGCGCGCAGCGGCACATCGACGCCGAGCAGCTTCTCGATCGCCATCACGTACGCGTGCTCGTTGCACATCATCGACACGTAGTCGAGCCGGTCCATGTACGGCACTGACTGCACGAACGTGCGCGTCTCGGCGAGTTTCTCGGTCGCCCGGTGCAGCAGCCCGATGTGCGGGTCGGCGCGCTGGATCACCTCGCCGTCGAGCTCGAGCACCAGCCGCAGCACCCCGTGCGCCGCCGGATGCTGCGGGCCAAAATTGAGCGTGTAGTTCTTGATCTCAGCCATACAGACCGCCGGCTGAAGTGTTGCGGCCGCGCTCAAATTCGTCGCAGGCTAACTTGCGCGCAGCGCAAGTTAAGCCGCGTACAGCGCGGCGGCCGGAAACAAGATTGAGCGTGTCCGACTTCATCGCCCGTAGTTCTCTTCCCGAATCACCCGCGGAACGATTTCGCGCGGCTCGATCGACACCGGCTGATAGACGACGCGCTTCTGCTCCGGGTCGTAGCGCATCTCCACGTGTCCGGAGATCGGAAAATCCTTGCGGAAGGGGTGGCCAACGAAGCCGTAATCGGTCAGGATCCGCCGCAGGTCGTTGTGCCCCTCGAACACGATGCCGAACAGGTCGGAAGCCTCGCGCTCGTACCAGTTCGCGGAACTCCACACGTCGGTGACCGACGCCACCAGCGGCAGTTCATCATCCGGGCAGAAGGTGCGAACGCGCACGCGCCAGTTGTGCGCGACCGACAGCAGGTGCAGCACGACCGCGAAGCGCGCGCCGTCCCACGCGCCATCGCCGTAGCCGCGGTAGTCGACCCCGGCGAGGTCGATCAGCTGCTCGAACCTGAGGCCGGGATCGTCGCGCAGCAGAACTGCCGCGTCGTGATGATCCGCCGCCCGGACCACGATCGTCGTCTCGCCCAGCGCGACCGAGACGCTGACCAGCCGCGCGCCGAGCGCGCGCTTCAGGTTGTCGACCAGTGTGTCGGTGCGGGTCATCGGTGGTCCGCGATCGCAGTCAGCGTGCGATCGTGTTCGTCCGGCGGATCTTGTTCTGCAACTGGATGATTCCGTACAGCAGCGCCTCGGCCGTCGGCGGGCAGCCGGGGACATAGACATCGACCGGCACGATGCGGTCGCAGCCACGCACGACCGAATAGCTGTAGTGGTAGTAGCCACCGCCGTTCGCGCACGAACCCATGCTGATCACCCAGCGCGGCTCGGCCATCTGGTCGTAGACCTTGCGCAGCGCGGGCGCCATCTTGTTGCACAGCGTGCCCGCGACGATCATCACGTCCGACTGCCGCGGGCTCGGTCGGAACATCACGCCGAAACGGTCGAGGTCGTACCGCGACGCACCGGCGTGGATCATCTCGACCGCGCAGCACGCCAGACCGAAGGTCATCGGCCAAATCGAACCGGTCTTGCTCCAGTTGATCAGCTTGTCGACCTGCGTGGTCGTGAAGCCTTCGGTCAGGATTCCTTCGATTGCCATGACAGGTTCATTCCCAGTCCAGCGCGCCCTTCTTCCACTCGTACAGGAAGCCGACCGTGAGAATCGCGAGGAACAGCATCATCGACCAGAAACCCACGCTCCACGCCGGCAGGTCGCCGAGCACGACCGCCCACGGAAACAGGAAGGCGATCTCAAGATCGAACAGGATGAACAGGATGGCCACGAGGTAGTAGCGCACGTCGAACTTCATCCGCGCGTCCTCGAACGCCTCGAAGCCGCATTCGTACGGGGACAGTTTCTCCGGGTCGGGCTTGTTCGGTCCGAGCAGCGCACCGACGGCAATCGGCGCCACGCCGACCACGATGCCGATCAGGATGAACAGAAGCACGGGGAGGTAACTGTCGAGGCTCATTCCCGGTCCATCAGCGCACTATCGGAGTCGAGCGTCCGTGCGTTCAACTCCGCGCGTACGCCTTGCATGTCCCTTAGACCCGACGCTCGACGAATGGTGCCGACGGTGAGACTCGAACTCACACGGCTTGCGCCGCCACCCCCTCAAGATGGTGTGTCTACCAATTCCACCACGTCGGCATGGGCGCGGATTCTACTTCAATCACTCCGCAGCCGCCGCGCGATCACTTGGGAATTTCGCCGGCCTTGCTCGCGTCTGACGCCGGCGCTGCCTGCTGCTTCTCGACCTTGCCGGCGTCGGCCTTCGCGGGCTCAGCGGGCGGCATCGTTTCCATTACGCCGCCCTGCGGTGCCCGCACGGCACGCATCGACGTCGCGCTGTATGCAAGCGCGAGGGTGGCGATGAAGAACACGGCCGCGACAACAGCCGTACTGCGCGAAAGGAAATTCGCGGAACCGGTGGCGCCGAACAGGCTGCCCGAGGCGCCACCGCCGAATGCGGCACCCATGTCAGCGCCTTTGCCGTGCTGAAGCAGCACGAGGACGATGATCGCGACCGCGCACAGCACCTGGATCACGATCAGCAACGTGGTGAGATAAGCCATGTCGTTTCCCCTTATAACCCGCCTTCAGCGCGCCGCACTGCAGATCGCGAGGAAATCCCGCGCGACCAGCGAGGCGCCGCCGATCAGTCCGCCGTCGATATCGGCCTGCGCGAAAAGCTCTCCCGCGTTCGCGGGTTTCACGCTGCCGCCGTAAAGGATGCGCACTGCGCCGGCCGCAGCCGCGTCGGCGCGCGTCAGTTGCGCCCTGATCGAGGCGTGCACCTCCTGTGCCTGCGCCGGCGTGGCGGTGCGGCCGGTGCCGAT
>JBLMYK010000108.1:0-6765 GCA_050258235.1 Gemmatimonadota bacterium
TCATCGGCCATGATCGGGATCCTTTCGTGAGCGGTTTGGTTGCTTCATTGGGTGTGCCGGCAACGTCAGCCGCCGCCTCCACCTCCTCCACTACCTCCTTCGCCGCCACCGCTACCACCGCCACTACCGCCACCGCCCCCACCACTACCACCGCCACCTCCGCCGCTGCCACCTCCGCTTCCGCCGCCTCCACCGGCAGGCACGCCGGCCAGCGCAGGCACGATCTTCGCGGCCGCGTCGGCCACCGACTTGACCATTCCTTCGGCGCTCTTCATCGCCTGCATCTGGATGTTGGTCACGGAGTCGATGGCCTCCTTGCGTCCCGATGCGGCGCTCTGCGTGTCGGTCGCGATCTGCTTCTGCAACGTGTCCAGCCCGGTGATGTTCAGTTCCTTCGCAAGATCGGGCGACTTCGCGATCAGTGCATCGAGCAACGCGGTCGACGGGGTGGTCGCGGCCGGGCTGTTGATCGAGATGATGCTGCCCGCCGAACCCGCGCCGCCGCCGACGCCGGAGCCCCCTGCGCCCGCAGCGGGAGCCGTGGTTAGCGGCTGCGGCGGCGTGAACACCGACGCCGGGATCGCATCGGCCTGGTCGCTCGGCGAATCCTGCCAGTTCCAGAAGCGCGTCAGGTCGATCTTCTCTGCCGAGGCGCACGCGCCAAGCACCGCTTCGCCCAGCGTGCCGCGTGCGGGCAGGGTGATCGACGAGCGCGGGGGTTGGAATGCCTGCCGGTGGAAGCGCAGCAAGGCGTCCTGGATGTCGCGCGACGTGACCTTCATCGCCGCCGCGACCTGCGGCGGGATCGCGAACGGCATGATCGCCGCGTTGCCGAAGAAGCCGAGCACGCGGTTGGCCACGCAGTTCAGCAGCGGCACCTCCTGGTCCGGGCCGGTGACGCCGCCGGCCGGCACGCCGATCGTGAAGCGCTCCAGCAGGATCGCGCGTTCCTCGTCGGACAGCGCGGCCCACACCGCCTTCGAATAGAACACGGTGTTGCGGATCACGTGATGGAACACGGCCTCGATGCGCAGCATGTCGGCGAACGACAGCACCGGAGCCACGCGTAAGGCTGGCATCGACAGCGTGCCAGGCATCTGGTCGCCGGCCGAGTAGCTGGCGGCTGACAGCAGGTTCACGTTGCCGGGCAGCACCGCGTCCGCCGTGCGGATCACCGGGCCACCGAGTTCGCGCTCGAGCTCGGCCGGTGCCAGTGCGATGGTCTGGTTCTGCAGCGCAGTCTGCAGCGCGAGCAGGTCGCCGAGCAGCGTGGCGGCGAAGTTCACCGCTGGCAGCTTCAGCTTGTACGACAACGACGTGAATCGCCGCGAGATGTCGAGCCGCGCCACGTCCGAGCGCGCGAACCAATCGGGCAGCGGGATGCTCGCCTTCAGTGTGGCGTCGTTGGCGTTCAGGCGCCGGTCCTTCAGGTGCCCGAGCAGCTCCTGCCGCGATGCGTATTTCTCCGGGGTCAGATCGACGGTGGTGATCGCGGTCGGCGCGGTCAGCTTGATCGGCCCGACGCGAGCGCCGGTGCGGCCGATCACCGTGACGAAGATCTCCTCGAACGGCACGAAGGTGCCGGTCAGCGTGAAGTTGATGGTGTCCGTCTGCAGCGTGCTCGACGCCGGCTGGATCTCGGGGTTGGCGGCGAAATTGCGCAGCTGCTGCATGCCATACGCGTACTCGGCATTGCGCCGCACCAGCGCGCTGATCACGTCGTGATAGCGGATCAGCATCGCCCAGCGGTCGAGACATGCCTGGCGCAAGCCCGGCATCGCCGCGAGCGAGAACGGCTGTCCCTCGGGCAGGAACTGGACCAGTTCCAGCGGCACGAAGCACACCAGCTGCACGTCGTCGACCTCGGAGGTCACGCTGAAGTGGCGCAGCACTTCCCACCACTGCATGGTCAGCGCATGCCCCTTGTTGTGGTTGGTCACCACGCGCGTGGTCACCTGTGTGCGTTCAGTCGCGGTCGCGACGCGGATGTTGGTGCGCGCGGCCCGGCGGCTGCCGGCCGCAACGCGTCCGAGCGCCCCGTGCATCTGCTGCGATGCGCTCGACGCGAAGTCGCGGCTCGTGTTTTGCCAGCTGCTGGTGCTGCCCGACGACGAAGAACTCGAATAGCCGCCCGACACGCCGCCGCCGCCGAAGATCGCGCCGATGATGCCGGTCGACGCGGTGGCCGCCACGCTGCCGGTGCGGCTCGACGACTGCATCGAACTGCCGCCACGCACCGCCTCGTCGTAGGCGGAGTTGAACACCGCCAGGGCCGACGAATCCTGCGTCTCTCGATACGTCTGGAACTCGTCTTCGCTGAAGGTCTCGATGTCGCGTTCGGTTGCCGTCTGCACGCGCTCCTCAATCGCGATCCGCTGCTGCTCGCCAGGAGCCAGCGGCAACGAATACACCAGATCGCCTAGCGAAAGGCCGGCCGGAATCCAGGTCTGCTGCAGATGGACGATGTAGCCCAGGCCGAGCGTTGATGCCTTGGGCAGGAACACCGGGCTCTTCTCGATCTTGTCGTGGAAGTCGGTTACGTCGATTGGCCGGTCGATCGGTGTGCGGTTCACCAGCACCAGCGACCCCAGGCCCTGCAGGCTCGAAATCGCATTGGCCGCGCCGGTGGCATTCCAGAACGAATCAGCCGCATGCGGCAGCGCGAACGGCACGTAGTTGCGATCGCCGACGCGCAGGCGAAACAGTGGAATCCACTGGTTCATCTGCGGTTCGACCAGACGGATCAGTACCGAGTACTGGAAGCGGTCGATCACGCCGCTGCCGGACCGGAAATAGCGCGCACAGTCACCCTGGCCGAGCGTCAGCTGCGGCGCCGGCGCGGCGAAGTCCTGCGGCCGCTCATCGACCTGCTGCGGGCTGGCGGCAAGGATGTCGGACTGTATCTCCTTCAATTGCGCGACGACGCTCACCGGCAGGGGCGCAAGCGCCTTGGCCAGTGGCAGCGTGCCGGCATGGCCGTCGACGAGCAGCACGCGGTTCAGCGCGATCTGCAGCGAGTCCGCTGCGCCGCGTACGGTGAGCGTCAGACCGCCGCTCGGCACCGGCACCGTCGGCACAGTGAGCCTGAACGCACCGCGCGCATCTGTGATCGCCTGCGGCGCCGGCCACGCGAGGTTGGCGAGCTTCGGATCGGCCTTGATCTCGGCCTGCGTGTATTGCGGCGCCTGCGCCTGCACCGAAAGCCCCTCCGCCGGCGTGCCGTCGGGATTCAGCAGCACGCCGTCGAGAGCGGGCGCGATCGGATCGGCAACCTTGATCAGGAAGCCGTCCAGATCGTTGTGGATGACGTCGAGTGTCTTGAAGACCTGCGTCACCGCCAGCTGCTTCTGCGAGATGACTTCCTTCAGCGCGTCGGGCGGCACGTCGAGCCGGATCTGTCCCGCCTCCTGCGCTCGGCCGCTGATCGACAGCTTGGTCGCCGATAGCGGTGGCTGCGGCCGAGCCTCGCCGGGTGTGAAATGCAGTTCCTGACCGATCGTCGCGCGAGTCGCCATGTTGCCTGTCTCCTTCATCCGTCGATTTGCTGCCCGCCGACGCGCCGGATCGGACCGGCACCGCGGAGCGCGATCATCGTTGAGAGGCGCGGCGCGCGGGAACGCGATCATCGACTCGCGTGCCACGTGCGCGCGTGATCGTCGACATGCGCGACGCGCGAGCATGGGAAGTTCGATAATGCAAAGATGGCATCCATCGTCCTGTCGACGCTGAACGCCCGTTACGCTCACGCGTCGCTCGGTCTGCGCTACCTGCGCGCGAATCTCGGCGACCTGCGCGAAGACAGTGCGATCGTCGAGTTCGTGGTCGGCCGTCGCGCCGAGGAAGTGGTCGAGCTGCTGCTGCAGCGTGCGCCGCGCCTCGTCGGCTTCGGCGTGTACATCTGGAACGTCGAGGAGACGACGCGCATCGTCGCGCTGCTCAAGACGGTCGCGCCGCGGCTGACCGTTGTCGTCGGCGGACCGGAGGTGAGCCACGAAGTCGACGCGCAGCGCATCTGCGCACTGGCGGACTACGTGGTGACCGGCTGGGGCGATGTCACGTTCGCGAAGCTCGCGCGCGCGATCCTGCATGGGCCGCGGCCATTGATGAAGGTGCACGCGGGCGAACAGCCGCCACTTGATTCGATCGCGTTGCCCTACGGAGAGTTCAGCGATCACGATCTGCAGCACCGCAACGTATACGTGGAGGCGTCGCGCGGCTGTCCGTTCAAGTGCGAGTTCTGCCTGTCGGCGCTCGACAAGACCGCGTGGCCGTTCCCGCTCGCGCCGTTTCTCGACGAGTTGGCGCTCCTGTACGAGCGCGGGGCGCGACATTTCAAGTTCGTCGATCGCACGTTCAACCTGAAGGTCGAGTCGTCGATCGCCATCCTGCGCTTCTTTCTAGAGCGCATCGAGATGCATCCGCACGATCCGCCGTTCGTTCATTTCGAGCTGATTCCCGATCACCTGCCGGAGAGGCTGCGCGACTGGATCGCACGATTTCCGCCCGGCGTGCTGCAGTTCGAGATTGGCATCCAGACCTGGAACGAAGGCGTGCAGAAGCTGATCTCGCGGCGGCAGGACAACACGGCGGCGGAAGCCAACCTGCGCTGGCTGCGCGCACGCACGCACGCGCACCTGCACGTGGATCTGATCGCCGGGCTGCCGGGCGAGGATCTGGCGAGCCTCGCGCGCGGCTTCGACCGGCTGGTGGCCTTGAATCCGCACGAGATCCAGCTCGGGATCCTGAAGCGGTTGCGCGGCGCGCCGATCGCGCGCCACACGGAAGGGTTCGCGCTACGCTTCAATCCCGACCCGCCATACAACGTGCTGGCGACCGACCGCATCGACTTTCCGACGATGCAGCGGATCGCGCGCTTCGCCAGCTACTGGGAGCGCATCGCCAACTCGGGACGCTTCGCGCGCACGCTGCCGCTGCTGCTGTGCGATGCACCGTTCGAGCGCTTCCTGGCGCTCGCGGACTGGCTGCACGTGCAGACCGGCCGCACCCATACGATCGCCAACGAGGCGCTGTACGAGCTGCTGCACCGCTGGCTGATCGAGATCGGCGTCGCGCCCAGTCGTGCGACCGAACTGCTGGCCGCCGATTACGCCGCCAGCGGCGCGCGCGGCAGCCTGTCGTTCACCGCCACCGCGCAGGCGCCACGCGCGCCGAGCGGCACCGCGGCGCCGCGGCGGCAGCGACGCCACCTGCGCGCCATTTCGTCGTGAAGAGCCTGACCGGATCGCCGCGCGACGTGGCGCCGCGCGCCGCGTCGCACGGACGATTTCCGGCGGTCGCGGTTTTGGATAGTCTTTGTTCATGGTGTGGCAGCCGCTTCCAACGGTCCCGCTTGATCTGGGCACGGGCATCGCGCCCGCCCGCGCCCATGCGATCGCGCAGGCGCTGACGCGCCGCGTGGTGCCCCTCGTGCGGCTGCTCGACGGGCGCGCCGACCCGCTGGCGACTGCGGCCTTGTTCGTCGTCGATGGACGCGTGCTGCTGCTGACCTGCAAGCATGCGCTCGACCTCGGGGTCGCGGTCGGCGACCTGGGCATCCCGCTTGCCGCCAGTGCGACGTTCTTCTGGCTGCGTCGCGCGCAGCCGCGCGTGCTGGAGCACCCGGCGCGCGACCTTGCCTGCATCGCGCTCGCGTCGCACGCGGCGACACCGCTGCTGCAGCACTGGCGCGCCGCGCCACTGTGCGTCGAGGTCCCGCAGTCTTTGGCGCGGACTCTGGTGGTGGCCGGCTACCCGTATGCGCAGATGCGCCGACACGCGCAGGTGATGTATGCCAAGCCGCTGGTGCTGTTCACGCAGCGAGAAGCACTCGGCGCGGCCGGTGACCTGCGCCTGCACTACCGCCGCATCGCCGTGCGCATCGACGGCGTCGAAGTGCATACGCCGCCTCTCGATGGGGTGTCCGGCGCTACCTGCTGGGCGGTCACGGACGAAGACGACCACTGCGCGTGCGTGCTGCAGCCGGTCGCGGTGCAGTTCGCGTTCAAGCACGACGAGTACGCGCGCGCCGAATTCGTGCAGGCGGTAGCGCCGCTGATTGAACGACTGAACGACTGAAAAAGGGCGTCAGTGCTGCGCCCAGCGCGAGTGGCGCGGCAACGATGCCTGCAGGAATGCCATCTGGTCGGCGAGGATGCGCCGATTGCTGAGGATGAAGCCCTCGTTGCGGCACACCCGGTACGGCACGTACAGCAGCGGCATGCGTGCCTCCTCAGGGGTGCGGTTGCCCTTGCGCGTGTTGCACGACCGGCATGCGGTCACGACGTTGGTCCAGTCATGCTGGCCGCCGCGCGACACCGGAACGATGTGTTCGACGGTCAGTTCGCTTTCCGGGTGCAGGTCACCGCAGTAGCCGCAGATATTGCGATCGCGAGCGAACAGCCGGTGCTTGGTCAGTCCAACATGCGCTTGTCCGAGCGGGATGCGATGCCGGCCGCGAATCATCACGATCGAACTGGTGACGAATTCCGACCGCTTGCCGGAGCGTTCCTGCGTGCCGCCGCTCATCGAGAACAGGTTCTCGCCGAGATCGGTGAGCACCTTGCCGGCCGCGCGATAGCGCGCTGCACGCGCCAGCACCGCCCAACGGACCGGCTGGCCCTGGGAGTCGACGATCAGGATGCGAGGCCAAGACTCCGCAGCAAACATGTCGCAAGTTTGCCACGACACTTCGTCCCTTGCATGAGCCGACCGGCCTAACCGGCTGGCTGCAAAGGACTGGGAACCGTTCCGGAATCCGCTCGGGAC
>JBLMYK010000109.1:0-8903 GCA_050258235.1 Gemmatimonadota bacterium
GCGAATTCGCAACCGGTGCCCGCGGGGTCGACGATGTAGCGGACCACACCGACCAGGACCTCACGCCCATCGCGATCGACCGTCGCCGCCAGCGCCACGTGACGCACCTGGTCCACCTCGGTCAGGTAGTGCAGCTTCTTCTCCGGCAGCTCGCGCAGCGTGGACATGAAGCGCTGGTAGCGGGCATCCGCGGACAGGTGGCGGACGAAGTCCGCTTCGAGCGCAATGTCGTCCGGACGGACCTGCCGCACGGTGACCATCGTGCCGTTGATCGCATGCTGCAGGCTGGGCAGCGGGGACGGTGTCTCCGCGCGCGGCGGTTCGAGCGTCGCCTGTGCCGGCCGCGATGCGAGATAGGCAACAAGCGCATCCAGCGTCGCCAGCCGCTCGATATCCGCGTCCGGGATATCGACTGACAATCGCTCGTGCAGCCCGGCAATGAAGTTCAGCCAATCGACCGAATCCAGATCGATCTGCTGACGCAACGGCCGGTCCGGGCGGATCGTCTGCACATCGGTCTCCGGCGCGATCAGCTCGATCGTCGCCAGCACGGCTTTGCGGATCTGCTCTGGGTCCACTGGGATGTCGCCGTGACTGTCCGGCGCAGGCGCCTTCAGCGTGGTCTGTGTGTAAGTCTAGGTCGGGGTTTCTCCGGGCATGGCGGCAGAGATCAAACCGCCTCGCAGCGGGCGTTCCGTATGGGTTCTAGGCGTCGGTCGAAGGGTGTCCACTCCTCGTCGCCAGCCGTTCAACGCGATCATCGAGTTCACCGACGTAGGCGGCCAGCGTGTTGCCGGATTGCTCGATCTGGGCGTGCAGGCTCTGCTCCAGCGCGTTGATCCGCTGCGTCAGCGCATCCTGGCGCGCCATGGCAGCGGTTTCGAGGCGCTGGAAGCTTTCATCCAGGTGACGCCGCAATTCGGTGAAGCGGGATGCCTCCGCCTCGTCGGCCAGCCGCCGTTGCGCGTTCAGTTCTTTGGCCGTGCGTCGCGCCTCGACGATCACGGTTGCCTGCTGGTACGCGAGCAGCAGCAGAAACGCCCCCCCGATCAGCGCCGTGAAGCCAAACAGGATCAGTCCGAGCGGAGCCTGCATCGTGCCGAAGATCAGAGACAGTGTCGTCGGCGCCGTGATTGCGGTCCAGTTGACGACGACGAAGGCGGCGAAGGCTGCCAGCAGCAGCGCGACGATCAGGGTACGCAGATTCATCGTGGGGGCCTCGTTTCAGTTTGAATTTTGATGACCGCGGATCGTCGGGTTCGGCGCGACTCCCGCGGTCAGCCCGGCGCGCCGTCGCCGCGGCGGTCGGTGACCACCGCTTCCGGCTGCGCAATTTCGCTGCGAGCAGGCTCGGCTGGTCGCCAACCGGGCAGCGGCGCGTCGACGTCGTCGATATCGAGGTCGAACGGCCGCGACAGCGTGATAGAGGGCAGCAGGGTCGTCAGCGCAGCATAGACCAGCAACGCACCATACAGGGTGTCCGGGATGTCGAAGCGCTCGCGCAGGATCCCGGCGAGCACGAGCGTGAAGATGAGCGTGGGGGCAAGCGCGACGGCGATGCGCAGGCTGCTGCGCGGCCCCTCCCGGACCAGAATTCGCCGCTGCGCCCACACGATGCCGATCCGGAACGGCAGCACGGCGGCGGTCAGCCCGATGCCCAGCCAAAGCGACTGCCAGAGCAGGGCGCCCTGCGGCACGCTGACGCCCCGAGAAAAGAAATAGAACGGCACGAAGAACGACGAGAACAGCTTGATCGCATGCACGTTCGCCTTGGACGCGAGCGCAGGCATCCGATCGCCCGACAGTCGTGCGATCAGCCCGACCAGGAATGCGCCGACCAGGTAGTAGGCGCCGAGCTCCTTGGTCAGATAGGCAGCCAGCATGCTGACCATCAGCAGCAGAGAGAACTCCGAACCGGGCGCGTATGGAAGGACGAAGCGCGCCAGCAGCGTGAACAAGACGGGGAGCAGCGCGACCAGCGCCGCCAGCGCAGCCGACGCCCAGGCCATGCGCTCGACCGAGCCGGACTGCAGCACCACGAACAGCACAAGCAGCGCCAGCAGTTCGCCGCCGATCGCCTTCGTCGTGACCCAGAAGCATTCCTTTTCACCGAGTCCCAGGCGCGGCAGCGTCTCGAGGATGAACCCCGTCGACGGCGTGAGCAGCGCCAGCGCAAGCAGACATGCGGCCTGCCACGGCAGCGCGAACAGTCGCATGGCACCCAAGGTGACGATCGCCAGCGCCACGGATCGCACCGCGAGGTGGCCGAGCAACGGAGCAACGCGGCGGCGCAGCGCGCGGAACTCGACTTCCAGGCCGGCAAACAGGAACAGAGAGGAGATGCCCAGCGTGGCGAGCAGCGCAAGCGTGGTGTCATGGCTGAACTTGCCCAATCCGAACAGCAGCGCTGCAAGCATGCCGAAGGCGAAGCACGTCAGCGGTGCGGGCAGCAGCAGGCGCTGCAGCGCTCGCGGTGCAACGAACAGCGCAAAGATCAGCACCAGGAATTCGAGTTCTGTGGTCGCTGTCGCCATGTGCATTTTCCTTGGCGACGCGGCCCGCGTGCAGGTGCGATGCGGCCGCGTCGCAATCTGCCGAATTCTCCCCGATATGCGGGCGACCGCAACCGCGATCGAACCGGTTGGAGAGGCGGAGACGCTCCGCGCGCTCCCCTCAGTACATCCGGTGGCGGAACAGCCAGCCGGCGAAGGCGAGCGCGACCACGCCGATCACCGCCATCGGCCACATCTGCGGCAGCAGCACGTCGAATGACACGCCCTCGAGAAACACCTTGCGCAGGATGACGAGGAAATAGCGCAGCGGGTCGAGCAGCGTGATCATCTGCACCGCGCGCGGCATGTTGGCGATCGGCGTTGCGAAGCCGGACAGGATGATCGCGGGCACCATGAACAGGAAGGCGCCGAGCAGACCCTGCTGCTGCGTGACGGCGAGCGACGAAACCATCAACCCGACCCCGACCGCCGACAGCAGGAACAACGCGAGTCCGGCATACAGCGCCAGCAGGCTGCCGCGCAGCGGGATGTCGAACCACAGCGTGGCCGCGAGAATGATGACCGTGGCTTCAAGCAGGCCGATGATGAAACCCGGAGCTGCCTTGCCGATCAGGATCTCGACCGGCCGCAGCGGCGTGACCAACAGCTGGTCGAAGGTGCCGTGTTCGCGCTCGCGCGCCACCGACAGCGCGGTGACGAGCATCGCGACGAGCAGCGTGATGACGCCGGCAATGCCGGGGATGAAGAACCAGCGGCTCTCCAGGTTCGGATTGAACCAGGCGCGGGTCTGCAGGTGCGCCGGCGGCTGCGGCAGGTTGCGCGCCGCGATCCAGTCGGCGTTGAAGCCGTTGACGATGCTGCGCACGTAGTTCAGCGCGATCAGCGCGCTGTTCGAGTTGCGCCCGTCGACGATCACCTGCAGCGGTGCGGGCTTGCCGATCATCAGGTCGCGCGTGAACTGCGGGCCGAAGTGCAGCACCACCATCACGCGCTGGCTGTCGACCAGCGGCGCAATCTCGCGGTCGGACGCGATGATCACCGCCTCGCGGAACCGGTCGGAGGCACGGAACGCGGCCGCCAGTTCGCGCGCCGCCGCGCCCTGGTCCTCGTCGTACAGCGCATAGGCGATGTTGTTCAGATCGAAGGTGGCGGCGTAGCCGAAGATCATCAGCTGCAGCAGCGGCGGCACGATCAGCACGAAGCGGCTGCGACGGTCCTTCAGGATCGCGAGGAATTCCTTGCGCATCAATGCGACGATCCGCTGCCACATGATCGGGTTCTACTCGAGGCGCTTGCGGGTCTTGCGCCAGGTCAGGCCGAGGAAGAACGCGGCCATCACCGCGAGCGCCGCGGAATTGGGCAGGATCACCGACCAGACGTCGCCCGCCAGGAACAACGTGTTGGCGATCGCGACGAAATAGCGGCCAGCGACCAGGTGCGTGATCACCTGTACCACGCCAGGCATGCTGCCGATGTCGAAGATGAAGCCTGACAGCAGGAAAGCGGGCAGGAAGGTCGCGATCAGTGCAGCCTGGCCGGCGATGAACTGGTTCCTCGCCACGCTGGAGATCAGCAATCCCATGCCCAGCGCGACGAACAGGAACAGCGACGCGGTCGCGAACAGCAGCCAGAACGACCCGCGCAGCGGTACCTCGAACAGCCCGACCGCCATCGCCACCGACAGCAGCATGCCGCCGGTGCCGAGGATGAAGTACGGAATCAGCTTGCCGAGCAGGATCTCCGTGACCCCCACCGGCGTGACCATCAGCGCCTCCATCGTGCCGCGCTCCCATTCGCGCGCCATCACCATCGACGTGAGCAGGGCGCCGATCAGCGTCATGATCACGACCACGAGCCCGGGAACCAGGTAGTTGCGGCTTCTCAGTTCGCTGTTGAACCAAACGCGCTGTTCGACGCTGACGGGGACTTTCAGCTCGACACCCTGCCGCTGCGCGCGCTGCGCCAGCCAGGTCGACCAGGCGCCTTCGACGTAACCCTGCGCGATGTTCGCGGAGTTGGCATTGACCCCGTTGATCAGCACCTGGACCGGCGCGCCATCCGGCTGCCGCAGTTGCTGGGCGAAGTTCGCGCGCAGGTGCACGATGCCGTCCACGCGTCCGTCGAGCAGAGCCTGCACCGCAGTGGCCATCGTGCCCACACGGATCGGCGCAAAGTAGTGCGAGCCGTCCAGCGCGGCGGCGAAGTCGGCCGCGTCCGCGCCGGGATCCTCGATCACGACCGCGATCGGCACGTGATCGGAATCCAGCGACACGCCGTAGCCGAAGAGCAGCAGCAGCGCGACCGGCATGATGAAGGCGATCGCGATGCTGCTCGGATCGCGGATCACCTGCAGGAACTCCTTGCGCACCAGGCCAAGCAGTCGCATCGCAACGCCGCCGCGGCGGGAAATGGGGCGCGGGGTCGCGTCACTCACGGCTGATCTCCGCGTCTTTCGAAGGCCTGGATCAGGTGGACGAATGCGTCCTCCATCGTGGTCTCGGCGCCTGTTGCCTCCTGAGACGCCTTGATCTCGCCCGGTGCGCCGACCGCCAGCAACTGGCCGGCGGCAAGAATCGCGAGCCGATCGCAGTACTCGGCCTCTTCCATGAAATGCGTGGTGACCAGGACGGTCACCCGCGCGCGGGCCAGCGCGTTGATCCGGCCCCAGAATTCGCGCCGCGCGAGCGGATCCACCCCGGACGTGGCTCGTCCAGGAACAGGAGGTCCGGCTCGTGCATCAGCGCGCAGGCAAGCGCGAGGCGCTGCTTGTAGCCGAGCGGCAGGTCGGCGCTGGTCGACTCGGCGTACGAGGCGAGTTCGAATTCCGCCAGCGCCCAGTCGATCCGCTCGCTGCGGCGGTTGGCCGACAGCCCATACACGCGCGCGAAGAAGTCGAGGTTCTGGCGCACGCTCAGGTTGCCGTAGAGCGAGAACTTCTGCGACATATAGCCGATGTGCGCGCGGGCGGCCGCAGCCGCGCGCCGCAGATCCACGCCGGCAACGCGCAGCGTGCCGGCAGACGCCGGAAGCAGCCCGCACAGCATGCGGAAGGTGGTGGACTTGCCAGCGCCGTTCGGGCCGAGCAGGCCGAATACCTCCCCGCGATGCACGTCGAAGGAGACGCCGTTGACCGCATAGAAGTCGCCGAAGCGGCGCTTGACGTCGTGCACTTCGATCATCACTTCGCCGGTTGCGCTGTCCATGGCGACCGGTGTGCCCGCCGTGGACAAGGACTGTGCAGTGGTACGTGTCGGCCGCAGCAGGGCGACGAAGCCGTCTTCGAACCGCGGCGGCACCGGCTCGATGCGCGCGGACGGAAATGACCGGAGCAGGGTGCCGATATCGGGGGTCTGCGCCTGACCGGTGACGAGCCGCACGTGCTCGGCCTGGATCACGCCGTCGATCACGCCCGGCAGCGCGGTGGCCTGCGCAAGGACGTCGCGCTTGCTCGCGCCCGGAGCCGTCAGAGCGAACGCGCGACCCTGCATGCGCGTGGTCAGCGTTGCCGGCGCGCCTGCGGCAAGCACGCCGCCTTCGTGCAGCAGCACGACCTCGTCGCAGCGTTCGGCTTCGTCGAGGTACGCGGTCGACAGCAGCACGCTCATGCCTTCGTCGCGCACCAGGCGATAGACGATCGCCCACAGTTCGCGGCGCGACACCGGATCGACGCCCACCGTCGGCTCGTCCAGCAGCAGCAGGCGCGGCGCGCGCACCAGCGTGCAGGCGAGCCCGAGCTTCTGCTTCATTCCTCCTGACAGCCGCCCTGCAAGGCGGTCCGAGAAGCGCGCGAGCCCGGTCATCCGCATCAGTTCCGCGTAGCGATCCTTCCGTTCGCGGTGCGGCACACCCTGCAGATCGGCGTACAGGTCGAGGTTCTGCCGCACGCTCAGGTCTTCGTACAGGCCGAAGCGTTGCGGCATGTAGCCGAGCACCGACTGCACGCGCAGCGAATCGCGGCTCGCATCCATGCCAAGCACGGTGATGCTGCCCGAGGCGGGGATCAGCAGTCCCGCCGCGAGCCGCATCAGGGTCGTCTTGCCGGCGCCGTCGGGGCCGACCAGTCCGGAGACGACGGCGTGGCGGACACTAAAGCTCACGTCGCGCAGCGCCTGCACTTCGCGGCCGCCGGCGTGGAATTGCTTGGCGACGGATCTCGCCTCGAGCGCCACCGGCGCCGCGTCGGGAGCGTTCATCCTCGGCAGGTGGGCCGGCGCGAAACCGACAGGCGAGTCATTGACCGGTCTTGCATGGATCGGCGCCGGCGGCAGGCGGCGGCTGATCCAGCGCGACCGTGACGGTGGCCGGCATGCCGAGCCGCAGTTCGTCCGTGTGCGCGCACACGAAGGCTCGCACCTGGTACACGAGCGCAGTGCGCACCTCGCGCGTCTCGACCGACTTGGGCGTGAACTCCGCCGTCGGCGAGATGAAGCCGATCCAGCCGCGGTAGCGCTTGCCGGGAAAGCTGTCGGTGGTGATCTCGGCGCGCACGCCGGTGTGCAGCTTGCCGAGATCCGTCTCCGAGACATACGCACGCACCCACAGCGGATCGGTGAGCGCCAGCGTGAACACGGCCTTCTGCGGCGAGGCCATGTCGCCCGGTTCCAGGATGCGCTTCTCGATCACGCCGTCGGCCGGCGCGCGCAGGCTGGCATCGGCGAGGATCCGCTGCGCGAGCGCCAGTGCCGCCTCGTACGCGGCGAGCGTGGACTTCGCAGCCGCGATGTCCTCCTTGCGCGAGCCCTCTTGCACCAGCCGCAGCGCCTCCTGCAGGGCGTTCAGGCGCGCTTCGGCCGCGTCGGCCGCCGCGCGCGAGTTGTCCGCCTGCTGCTGCGAGATGAAATGCTTGCCCGCCAGTTCCTGGTCGCGTTCATAGGTGCTGCGTGCATTGCGCAGATCCACGCGGGCGGCCTGCAAATCGGCCTGCGCCTTGCGGATCTCCTGCGGCCGCGAGCCGGCGACCAGGCGGGCGACGACCTGCTGCTGGGCGCCGACCTGCGCCGCCGCCTGCGCGACGGCCTGCTGCAGTCGCTCGGTGTCGAGCACCGCCAGCACCTGGTCCTTCCTGACGCGATCGCCCTCGCGCGCCAGCACCTGGCCGATGCGCTCGCTGCCGTTGAACGCAAGCTCCACCTGCCGGATGTCGACGTTGCCGTGCAGCTGCAGCGCGGTTGAGGGAGCATTCTCGTTGCGCTGATACCACCATGCGGCCGCGACTGCGGCGGCGACGATCAGCGCGAAGATTGGGACGATCGCTTTGAGCTTCATGTTGGGCCGTCGCTTCGCGTACGCGAAGCGTAGCTCAGAGCTCGAACTGCTGGTGCAGCACCGGCATCTCGACGCGTGTGTCGTGCAGGCGCAGCGCGAACGCCTGCATCGCCGGCTCGTCGCCATGCACCAGGAAGGTCCGCGCCGCCTGCGAGTGGCCGTGCCACGCAAGCAGCTCCGCCTGGTCGGCATGGGCCGAAAAGCCGTTGATGGTGTAGATGCGCGCCCTCACCGCGATTTCCTCGTTGAAGATGCGCACGCTCTTGGCACCGTCGATGATCCGGCGCGCCAGCGTGCCCTGCGCGGCGAAGCCGACAAAGACGACGCTGCAGCGCTCGCGCGCGAGATTGTGTTTCAGGTGATGCCGCACGCGCCCGCCGGTGCACATTCCCGAGCCGGCCATGATCACGGCTCCGCCGACGATTCGATTGATCGCCATCGATTCGGCCGCCTCGCGGGTGAAGCGCAGGCCCGGGACGTCGAAGGGGTCGCGGTGTTCCCTGAACAGTTCCGCGGTGCGTTCGTCGTAGAAGCCGCGATGCCGCTCGAAGATGGCCGTCGCCGAGATTGCCATCGGGGAATCGAGGAACACCAGCATCGTGCGCGGCAGGCGGTGCTGCTCGATGCCGGCGCGCAGGTAGTACAGCAGTTCCTGCGCGCGCTCCAGCGCGAACGTCGGGATGATCACGTTGCCGCCGCGCTCGAAGGTATCCGCGATGGCCGCATACATCTCCTCGACCGAAGGAGCGAGCGGCCTGTGCAGGCGATCGCCGTAGGTCGTCTCCAGAACCACGGCATCGACCGGCGGCGGCGGCGTCGGGTCACGCAGCAGCGGACGGCCCGAATTGCCAAGGTCGCCCGAGAACAGCACGCGCCGGCGCGCGTCACCTTCCTCCAGTTCGAGGAGGATGCTCGCTGACCCCAGGATATGACCGGCATCGAGAAAGGTTGCGCGGATGCCCGGCGCGATCTGCAGCGGCGTGCCGTAGACGGCGATCCGGCCAAACGAGTCCTGGACGTTGAGCGCATCGAGAATCGTATAGAGCGGGGCGATCGCTTCGTGCTCGCGGCCGTGCCGCTCCGCCCAGCGCGCGCGATGCTGCGCTTCCTCTTCCTGCAGATGGG
>JBLMYK010000110.1:0-5994 GCA_050258235.1 Gemmatimonadota bacterium
AATCCGGACCGGCGCGCACTGGTCACCCGGCTGCGCCAGCACGTGACCGCGGAGAAGCACGCGCGCTCCGCCAACGACGTGCGCGCGATCGTGCGCATGTCGGGCGAGTTCCACATCCTGCTCGCGGAGATGGCCGGCAATGCCTCGCTGGCGCGCGCGATGCGCGAACTGGCGACGCTGACCTGCCTGATCATCGCGCTGTACGACAAGCCATCGGTGCCGCATTGCCTCGGCGATGAACACGGCGAGATCGTCGACGCGATCGCGGCCGGCGAAGGCAGACGCGTGGCGAACCTGATGGTCGAGCACCTGAACCACGTCGAGGAGGGCCTCGACCTTACGGTGACCGAGGAAACGCCGGTCGATCTGGAGGCGGCACTCAAGTGAGCCTGGACCGGCGCGTGCGCCTCGGCATGCTGACGCCGTCGTCGAACACGACGCTCGAGCCCGTGACCGCGCGCATGCTGGCCGGCCTGCCCGATGTCACCGCGCACTTCGGCCGCTTCCGCGTCACCGAGATCGGGCTGAGCGCGCGCGCGCTGGGTCAGTTCGACTTGTCCCCGATGCTCGCCGCGGCCGATCTGCTCGCCGATGCGAAATGCGACACGATCTGCTGGAACGGCACCTCGGCCGGTTGGCTCGGCTTCGAGCGCGACCGGCAGCTTTGCGCTGCAGTCGAGGCGCGCACCGCCACGCGCGCCAGTAGCGTCGTGCTGGCACTGGACGAAGTCTTCAAGGCGACCGGCGTGAAGCGTTTCGGCCTAGTGTCTCCGTACACCGACGACGTACAGGCTGCGATCGCCGCCAATTTCGGCCGTGAGGGCTACACCTGTATCGCCGAGCGCCACAGCAGCATCCGCGTGAACTTCGATTTCGCGACGATCTCGCCCGCGACGACCGCCGCAATGATCCGTGAGGTCGCCCGCGCCGCGCCCGAAGCGGTCGTTGTCCTTTGCACGAACATGGATGGCGCGACGATCGCCGATGCGCTGGAGCGCGAACTCGGCATTCCAATCTATGACTCGATCGCGATCGCGCTGTGGGCTGCGCTGCGCGTGGCCGGTGTGGCTCCGGCGCGCGTCGAGGGCTTCGGGAGGCTGTTCCGCGAACTGCAGTAGGCCGAGGTGAGAGAATCCGCGGCCGCAACCGCGACCTCTCAGGCCTTCGTCAGCACCGCCTGCAGGAACTCGCGCGTGCGCGCGTGCTGCGGCCGATCGAAGATCCGGTCGGGCGGGCCGGACTCGAGCATGACACCGTGGTCCATCACGTCGACCTCGTCGGCCACTTCGCGGGCGAAGCCCATCTCGTGCGTGACGACCATCATCGTCATGCCTTCGCGCGCCAGGTCCTTCATCACCTGCAGCACCTCGCCGACCAGTTCCGGGTCGAGCGCCGAGGTCGGCTCGTCGAACAGCATCACCTTCGGCCGCATCGCCAGCGCGCGGGCGATCGCCACGCGCTGCTTCTGCCCGCCGGACAGCGTTGCCGGATAAGCATCCGCCTTGGCCGCCAGCCCCACCTTGTCGAGCAGTTCGCGCGCGCGCGCCTCGGCTTCGTCGCGCGCCAGGCCGAGCAGCCTGCGCGGGCCGATCGCGAGGTTGTCCAGCACCTTCAGGTGGTGGAACAGGTTGAACGACTGGAACACCATGCCGACCTGGGTGCGCAGCCGGTTCAGCTCGGCCTCGTGCAGCATGCGGCCCTGGTCGACCAGCGTCTGGCCGCAGATCTCGATCGTGCCGCCGTCGGCGACCTCCAGCCCGTTGCAGCAGCGCAGCAGCGTGCTCTTGCCCGATCCGCTCGGGCCGATGATGACCTTCACCTGCGACGGCATCACCTCGAAGTTCACGCCGCACAGCACCTGCAGCGCGCCGAACGACTTGGTGATTCCGCGCGCGCGGATCATCGGCTGACCGGCTGCGTTCACTGCACCGCTCCCGCGGCGCCGAGCTTGCGCTCCGCGATCCGCAGCGCCAGTCCGGTCAGGTTGGTCAGCACGAAATACACCAGCGCGATCGCGAGATAGACCTCCAGCGAGCGGTACGACGTGCTGATGATCTTCTGGCCTTCGTGCATGACGTCGGTGATCGTCAGCAGCGAAACCAGCGACGAGTTCTTGATCAGTGCGACGAACTCGTTGCCAAGCGGCGGAATCATCCGGATCACCGCCTGCGGGACGATGATCTGCCACATCGCCATCCGGTACGGCATGCCGAGCGAACGCGCCGCTTCCATCTGCCCACGGTCGATCGACTGGATCGCGCCGCGCACGATCTCGGACACGTACGCGCCGCTGTACACGCCCATGCCGACCACGCCGCAGAAGAAGGCCGGCAGGTTGATGCCGAAGTGCGGCAGCCCGAAGAACCAGATGAACAGCTGCACCAGCAGCGGCGTGCCGCGGATGAACGACACGTACGCGCTGCAGATACCGTAAACGAGGCGCCGCGCCGGCTGCAGCCGGCCGAGACCGATCAGCAGGCCGAAGGCGCAGCCGAGCACGATCGCGCCCGCCGTCACCTCGACGGTGACCAGCGTTCCGTGCGCGAGTTCGCGCCAGCCCGTCCAGACGGGCGTGAAATCGAAATCCATGCCGGCTGCGGTGGCCCGCTACAGGTACTTGTCGACCAGCTTCTGGTACGTGCCGTCGGCTTTCAGCTTCTTCAGCGCGTCGTTGAACTGGCGCAGCAGCTGCGGCTCGTCCTTGCGGATCGCGTAGCCGTATTCCTCGACGGTCAGCTGCTTGTCGAGCACCTGCAGCGTGCCGCGCGTGCGCGCGTAAAGCTTCGCCGCGGGCTTGCCGGTGACGGCGGCGTCGGCGCGGCCGATCTCGACGAGCTGGAACATCTCCTGGTTCTTCTCGACCTCGACGCGCTCGACCGCGGGGAAGTTGTCCTTCAGGAAGCCCACCGACTTGGTGCCGACCTGCACGGTGACCTTCTTGCCCTTCAGGTCCTCCGGACCCTTGATGCTGGTGTCGCCCTTGCGCGTCATGATCACCAGGCCGCCGGGATAGTACGGATCGGTGAAGTCGACCACCTTCTTGCGCTCGTCGGTGATGTAGATGGCCGAGGCGGCGACGTCGAAGCGCTTCGACAGCAGGCCCGGGATCAGGCCCTTGAAGTCGATGTCGATCCATTCGACCTTCTTGTTCAGCGTCTTCGCGATGGCTTCGATCAGGTCGACGTCGAATCCGGTGCGCTTGCCGTTCTCCGAGTACTCGAACGGCGGAAAGGTCGCATCGGTACCGACGCGGATCACGTCCTGCGCGCGTGCGAGGCCTCCGCATCCGAGTGCGACGACGGCGCATAGCGCCAGCAATTCACGGCGAACCAGCTTCATGGGTGTCTCCTGGGAAGGGTGTTGACAGAAAATCATTCTTCGATCGGCTCGGCGCAGGCGCAGTATGGCGCCGGGAGCTTCGCGTGGCGCGCCGGCTTTGAGAAAGGCACGCCACACGTGAGGCAAGACGCCGGCGCACTGCCGGCGTCTTCTACCGCCCTACTCCTTGATGTCGACGCCGTAGAACGTGTGGCGTCCGAACGGCGACAGCTTGAAATCGATCACTTCCTTGCGCACCGGCTTGAGCTGCACCGCGTGCGCGATCGTGAACCAGGGCGCCTGTTCCTTGAAGATCACCTGCGCCTTCATGTACAGGTCGCTGCGCTGCTTCTGGTCCGATAGCGTCTTCGCCTTCAGCACCAGTTCCTCGAACGGCTGGTAGCAGAACTTGGCGACGTTGCTGCCGTTGGTCTTGGCCGATTCGCAGCCCAGCAGCGTGTACAGGAAGTTGTCCGGGTCGCCGTTGTCGCCGGTCCACCCGAGCATCCCCATCTGGTGCTCGCCATTTTGCATCCGCTTGCGGTACTCGCCCCACTCGAAGCTCTTGATCTCGGCGGTGATGCCGACCTTGGCGAGATCGGCCTGCATCAGCTCCGCGATGCGCCGTGCGTTCGGGTTGTACGGCCGCTGCACCGGCATCGCCCACAGGTCGGTCGAGAAACCATTCGGATAGCCGGCCTGCGCCAGCAGCTTCTTCGCCGCGGCCGGATCGTACGGATCGTCCTTGATCGCGTCGTTGTACGACCACATGCTGGGCGGAATCGGGTTCTTCGCCGGCACGCCGGTGGACAGATACACGGCGTCGATGATCGCCTTCTTGTTGATCGCCATGTTGACGGCCTTGCGCACGCGCACGTCGTCGAACGGCTTCTTGGTCGTGTTGTACGCGAGGTAGCCGACGTTCAGTCCCGGCTGCTCCAGCACGGTGACGTTCGGGTCCTTGCGGATCGCGTCGAGGTCGGCCGGGTTCGGATACGGCATCACGTGGCATTCGCCCTTCTGCAGCTTTGCCCACCGCACCGACGCGTCCGGCGTGATCGCGAAGACCAGGTCGTCGATCTTGGCCTTGCCGCCCCAGAACTGCGGGAACGCTTTGTAGCGGATGATGGCGTCCTTCTGGTACTGCACGAGGTAGAACGGCCCGGTGCCGATCGGCTCCTGGTCGATCTTCTCCGGCGTGCCGGCCTTCATCATCGCGTCGGCGTATTCCTTCGACTGGATGCCCGCGTACTCCATCGCGAGGTTCGACAGGAACGGCGCCTCGGGGTGCTCGAGCGTGAAGCGCACCGTGTAGTCGTCGACTTTCTCGAGCGACTTGATCAGCTTCGGCATCCCCATGTCGTTGAAGTACGAATGGTTCGGGCTCGTGACCTTGAAGTACGGGTTCGATTCCTTCCACTGCCGCTCGATGCTGAAGATGATGTCGTCGGCGTTGAAGTCGCGCGTCGGCTTCCACGCGCGCTGGTTGTGCCACTTGACGCCCTTGCGCAGGTGGAACGTGTACACCTTGCCGTCCGGCGAGATCTCCCAGCGTTCGGCAAGTCCGGGCACCACGCGCGTGCCACCACGCTCGAAATCGACGATGCGGCTGTAGATCTGGCTGTTGGCGTCGAACGAGGTGCCCGTCGTGTTGACCGCCGGATAGAAGTTCTCTGGGCTGCCCTCCGAGCAGAACACCAGCGTCTTGGCGGCGAGCGGTGTCGCCGCTACCAGTGCCGGCAGCGCGATCGCTGCGGCAAGCGAGCGCAGCCGCGGGGCCTTGTGCAAATCGGACTTCTTCATTGTTTACCTCCGGTTGTTTGAGGCTGCGCCGATGGCAGCCCGGTTCGGTCGGCGTCAGCACGACCATGATCCAGCAAGCGTTCGGCATGATGGCAGGCGACCCGCCGCGCGTCGAGCAATCGCGGCAGCGGGCGCTCCGATCGGCAGACTTCGGTCGCGTGCGGGCAACGCGTCGAGAATACGCAGCCCGGCGGCGGGTCGAGCGGCGACGGCAGCTCGCCCTTCAGCGTCGCGCGCGCGCTGCGGTCGCGCAGATCGAGTCCGGGGGCCGACGCCAGCAGCGCCTGCGTGTACGGGTGCAGCGGCCGGCTGAAGACGAGCGCCTTCGGCCCCTGCTCCATCGCCAGCCCCAGATACATCACCAGCACCTCGTGCGCGATGTGCCGCACGACGCCGAGGTCGTGCGAGATGAACAGGTACGCGAGCCCGAGTTCGTCCTGCAGGTCGGCCATCAGGTTCAGCACCTGCGCCTGTACCGAAACGTCGAGCGCGGAGACGGGCTCGTCCGCGACGACGAGCGCCGGATTGAGCATCAGCGCGCGCGCGATCGCGATGCGCTGGCGCTGCCCGCCCGAGAACATGTGCGGGTACCGCACGTACTGCTCGGGCCGCAGGCCGACCTTGGCCAGCATCGCCCGCGCCCGCTCCGAGCGTTCGGTCGCGGACAGCTCCGTGTTGATCTCCAGCGGGGCCTCGAGGATCGCGCCGATCTTCTTGCGCGGATTCAGCGAGCCGTACGGGTTCTGGAACACCATCTGCACCGAGCGGCGCAACTCGACGCGACGCGCGGGCGGCGGGTCCACCGCATCGACCCCGAGCAGCTCGAGCGATCCCGAGGTCGGTCGTTCGAGCAGCGCGACCATGCGCGCGAGC
>JBLMYK010000111.1:0-3609 GCA_050258235.1 Gemmatimonadota bacterium
TGACGTCCTTCTCGAACATGCCGATGTCGATCGCCTCGCTCGCAAACCGCAGCCACTCGTCTGCTTCGCTGGCCTGCTTCTCCGTCAGGCGTCGGCGGGTGACATCGGCATGTTCGAGAAGGACGTCAGCAGCAGGGCGGCATCGTGGAATGCTGCGATGAGGCGACTGCATGGGCTGGCGCCGGATGAACCGGTGCCGAGCCGCGAGGAATGGCGCGAGCGCTTCGTCCATCCCGACGACCGCGACTTGCAGCATCGGCACGCGCAGAAGCTCGCTGACGGAAATTCGCCCTACGAACTGGAGTACCGCATCCGGCGCAAGGACGGTGAGCAGCGCTGGCTTTACACGCGCGCCATCAGCGTTCCAGCATCAGGCGACGGACGGCGCGTGCTCGGCCTGACGATCGACATCACGGAGCGCAAGCGCAGCGAAGAGCGCCTGCGACTGGCCACGGCCAGCACGGGTGTCGGCATCTACGAACGCGACGTCGAAACCGGCGCAGCGTACTGGGATCCGCAGATGTTCCGGCTGTTCGGCCTGCCGCCCGCAACAACGCCGCCAAAGTTCGAAGAGTTGCAGCAGTGGATCCATCCCGACGACCGCACCCGGTTCTGGCAGCGGCGCGAGGAACTTCTTCGTGCCGGGCCTGCGGGCGAATTCGAGATTCGGGTGTGCGGCGCCGATGGCGTCGAGCGAGAGCTGCTTATCCGCACGACGTGTGAACGCACCGGCGACGGTCGGGTGGCGCGCCTGGCGGGCGTGGCAATCGACGTTTCGGAATCCCGGCGCACCGCCCGCGCGCTGCACGAGGCAATGGAGCGCCTGCGCCTGGCTACCGAAACGAGCGGCATCGGGACCTGGGAGCGCAACCTGCTGACCGGCGAAGCGCGCTGGGATCCGACGATGTACGCGCTGTACGGTTTGCAGGCCGCGGACGGTCCGCCGCCGCGTGATGTCGCGGTCCGGATGGTGCATCCCGACGACCGGGCGGTGGTGCTCTCGGCCTGGCAGCGTATCCAGCAGGTCACGCATGCGGTTGAGTTCGAGTACCGCCTCGTCAAGGCCGACGGCCAGATCGTCCACCTGAACACGCGCGGCATCGCCGAGCGCGACACCGAAGGGCGACCGACGCGCATCCTCGGCGCAACGATCGACATCACGGCGAGCCAGGTTGCCCAGAGCCAATTGCGCGAATTCGACCAATGGCTGCGGCTGGCCGGCGAGGCGACCAGCATCGGCTTCTTCCAGGTCGCCGCGGACGGCTCGGTGCACCGGTTCGACCGGCAGATCAGCGTCATGTACGGCTTCGATCCCGAGGGGCCCATGCCGACCTCCGCGCAGATCGAAGCGATCGTCCTCCCGGAGGACCGCCCGCTGATGCATGCGGCGCGAACCCGGGCGCTGCAAAGCGACGAGCCGGTGGATACCGAGTACCGGATCCGCCTGCCCGACGGCGCCGTGCGCCATCTCTTCACGCGCCGTGTCCGTCGATGCGACGGCAGCGGCAAACCGATCTACGTCGTCGGCACCTCGGTCGACGTCACCGAGAGTCGTCGCGTGCAACGGGAACGCGACCTGCTGTACGACCGCATGCAGCTGGCAGCGGAATCGCTCGGCCTCGGCATCTGGGACTGGGACCTCCTCGCCGACACGAGCGTGTGGAACGATCAGATGTACGCGCTGTATGGGCGCCGGCGCGAGGAGTGCGGCGGCCGGGTCTGGAGCGACTTCGTGCACCCCGAAGACCGTGAGCATTCGCAGTCGATCGTCTCGAAGGCGATCGCGCAGACCGGTCAATGCGACGTCGAGTTCCGTGTTCTGCTGCCGGACGGCCGCACACGCTGGATCGCGTCGCGCGGCCGCGTGCAACGCGACCTGGCGGGCGTGCCGGTGCGGATGATCGGCGTCAGCTGGGACGTCACCGACAAGCGCGCGGCGGAGGCTGCGCTGCGGGACAAGGAGGCAGCCGAGCGCGCGAGTCAGGCCAAGAGCGAGCTGCTGTCGCGCGTCAGCCATGAACTGCGCACCCCGCTGAATGCGATCCTCGGCTTCGCGCAGGTGCTCGGGCTCGACCGCGGCAATCCGCTGACGCCGGTGCAGTCCGATCGGGTCAGGCAGATCGAGAGCGCCGGCTGGCACCTGCTGAACCTGATCAACGAGGTGCTGGAGCTGTCGCGCATCGAGGCGGGCAAGCTGTCGCTGTCGCTGACGTCGGTCCCGCTGGCGGGCGCCGTCGACGAGAGCGTCGAGCTTGTTTCGTCGAGCGCCGCGCAGCGCAATATCGCGATCGATCTGCACTTCGATGCGCTGACTCCGGCGACCGTGCGCGCCGACCCCACGCGACTGAAGCAGGTGCTGCTGAACCTGCTTTCCAATGCCGTCAAGTACAACCGCGATGGCGGCCGCATCGACATTGCGATCGGCCGCGCCGGACACGAGGCACAGATCAGCGTGCGCGACACCGGCCACGGCATGAGCGAGGAGCAGCTGGCGCAGCTGTTCCAGCCGTTCAACCGGCTCGGATTCGAGACGTCGTCGATCGAGGGTTCCGGTATCGGACTGACGATCACGCGCCGGCTCGTCGAGCTGATGGGCGGACGGATCGAGGTCTCGAGCCGCAGTGGTGAGGGCAGCGAGTTCCGCGTCCGCCTGCCGGTCGAGGAGGAGTTGCCCGCCGTGTCGTCGCCGGGTGGGATGGCGACGGATGCTTCGAGCCGTCCGGCATCGGCTGCAACCGTGCTGTACGTGGAAGACAACCGGTCGAATCGGGAGCTGGTGCGCGAGCTGATTGCCCTTCGCCCCGGGATTCGCCTGCTGGAAGCCGCGAGCGGAATCGAAGGGCTTCAGGTCGCCGCGTCGGCCCTGCCCGACCTTGCCCTGATCGACATGCGGCTGCCGGACATGGACGGCATCGAGCTTCTGCGCCGGCTGCGCGCCGCCGTCAACGGTTCCGTGCCATGCGTGGTGCTGTCGGCGGATGCGATGCCAGACGATCGCGCGCGTGCGTTGCAGGCCGGTTTCCTCGATTACTGGACCAAGCCGATCGTCGCGGCCGAGTTCATCGAGGCGCTCGATCGAACCCTCTCGCGGCAACGCGGAACCGCCCGCCAATGACCGGCGCCGCGCACATGCCCGCCCCGCTCGTGTTCCCGACTGCCGCTGATGCGGCGCGGGCGGAACGCCAGTCCGCGGGCTGAGTCGAACGGCGGCGATGCGCAACGACCAGAGTGTCACGATCCGGCGCGCCGACTATCGGCCGCCCGATTTCCTGGTCGACTCGGTCGCGCTGGAGTTCGACCTCGATCCGCAGCTGACGCGTGTCACCGCAACGCTGCAGGTAAGGCGCCGCGAGCCGGGGCGGACCGACCCCCTGCTGCTCGACGGCGAGGACGTGGCGCTGGAATCGATCGAGCTCGACGGACTGAGGCTCGGCACCGACCGGCATCGCGTGCAGGACGGAACCCTGAGCATCGACGGGATCGGCGACCGCGCCACGCTGCGCATCGTCACTTCGATCCAGCCCCAGGCGAATACCGAGCTGATGGGATTGTTCGTCTCCAACGGCAATTTCTTTACCCAGTGCGAGGCCGAAGGATTCCGCCGCATCA
>JBLMYK010000112.1:0-4387 GCA_050258235.1 Gemmatimonadota bacterium
ATGGCCCATTTGTATTCGGCGATCAGGGCTTCGACGCCGTCGTAGCCGCGCATGCCAATGCCGGGATCGACCTCGACCTGCGTGCGCATGCGGGTTGTGCCGTGCTTGATGCATTCTTCCAGCGTCGCCGCCGCGCGCGCGTGCACGTCCTCGACCGTCATTGTTTTCTTGACCGGGGTGACGCCGAATACCGGGCTCAATTTGGCACGTTCCTGCGGCGCGCAGCGGTCGATGATGCGCGACTTGTCGAGATGGATGTGGCTTTCGATCAGGCCGGGACAGGCAAGCAGGCCCTTGGCGTCATAAACGGGAGCATCGGCCGCGATGTTGCGCTCGATCGCGGCGATGCGGCCGTTGGCGATGCCGATGTCGAGCGATTCGCCGGGACGGTTGGACAGCCGCGCGTTGCGGATGATGATATCCATAGGATTTCAGGATTCCGCCACCTGCATGCCGAGCGCGGTGATACGCGCACGCACGACGGGATCGCGCAGCGCGGCGAGAAAGGCCTGCACCGCTGGCCGCTCGCGCCGGCTTTCGACGATGAGGAAATCGTAATGCTCCGGCGCCACGGGTAAGAAGCCGAGGCCGTTGAGCTTGGCCACCGGCTCGATGGCGAGGCCCCAGTCGGCGCGTCCCTGCGCGATCGCCGCGGCGACGGCGTTGTGCGACTTCGGCTGGTTGGCATAACCGGGCGGCCGCGCACCATCGAGCAGCTTGTCGAGCAGCACGCGCGTGCCGGAACCGGCATTGCGGTTCACCATCAGCGCCGAAGCGTCGGCGAGCGCGGTCTTTAGCGCCTCGGCGGCGCTCTTGCCTGCGAAACGCGCATCGTCGGGGCGGAACAGGATGCCCTGCATGCGCTGCCAGCCGGGCACCAGCGTCAGCCCCGGGCCGGTGAGATGCACGTTATATTGTCCGCTCTTCGGATCGATCAGATGCACCGGCGCGATGTCGCATTCGCCGCGGCTCGCCGCCGCCACGCCGCCGAGGCTACCGACCGCCAGCACACGTGCAGCAAGGCCGCGCTCGTTGAGCCAGCCCACGACCGCGTCGAGCGCGATGTCGTGGCTGCCCATGATAACGAAGTCGGGTGCGCGCGCGGCTCTGCCGATCAGCGTCACCCGCACCGCACTGCCGGCGTCGAGCGAGGCGGCGAGCGCGTCGATCTCGATGAAGCCGTCGGCTTGCGAGAAGCTGGTCACTGCACCGGAGTCTTTGCCGGTCGGGAACGCCACCATCCCGTCACCGGCCTCGACCAGCGACACCAGCAGGAATTCCTTGCGGCCGAGCTCGGAGGCGACGCGCAACGGCACCTTCGCGGCGATGGTTTGCGCCGCTTCCGGCGGCAGGCCGGCGCGCGCGCGAATCACCGGCGCGACGAAGGCATGAAAGGTGAAGATCGCCGAGGTGGGAAAGCCGGGCAGCACCACAATTGGCGTCTTGCCGGCGACGGCGAGGCAAAGCGGCTTGCCGGGCTTGAGCGCCACGCCATGCACCACGATGCTGCCCAGGCGCGAGACGATGGAATGCGACAGATCGCCGGCGCCTTTCGAGGTGCCGCCGGACAGCACCACCATGTCGCTTTGCACCAAGGCGTCGCGTACGGCCTTTTCCAGCGCCGCCGCGTCGTCGGGAAAGGCGCCGAAACTCACCGGCTCGCCGCCGGCTTCGGCGACGGCGGCGGCAATGATGGCGCCGTTGCTGTCGTAAACGCCGGCGGGTTTGAGCGGCTCTCCCGGCGCCACCAGCTCGTCACCGGTCGACAGCACCGCCACTTTCGGGCGGCGCACCACCGCGACTTGTGCTAGGCCGCAAGCCGCCAGCATGCCGATCTCGCGCGAGCCAATACGCGCGCCCCGCCGCAGCAGCGTCTCGCCACGCACGATGTCGGAGCCAGCATAGGAGACGAATTGCCCTGGCGCCACCGTGCGCCGCACTTCGATGCCGGGCGCACCCTCGCCGATCAGCTCGGTATGCTCGATCATCACCACCGCGTCGGCACCGCGCGGCATCATGCCGCCGGTGGCGATGGTGGTGGCGGTGCCGCCGCCGACGGTGACGGTGGGGGCGTCGCCGCAGGCGATCACCTCGGCATTGAGGCGGAGAATCTTCGGATTGCCGTCGCTGGCGCCGAGCGTGTCGGCCGCGCGCACGGCGAAGCCGTCGACATTGGAGCGGTCGAACGGCGGCGCGTCGACCGCCGCCACCACGTCGGCTGCGAGCACGCGCGAAAGCGCCGCCGCCAGCGGCACGGTTTCCGGTTCAAGCGGCGAAATATCGAGATGCCGCTCGAAGCGTGTGCGCGCGTCCTCGGCCGACAACACCTCGAGGAACTGCTCCTGGCGCGCAGCGGCACGCACGCGCGCAAGCAGTTCTTCCTCCGGCTGCATCCCGCGCTGTTCGCTCATCGTCCCCTGCTCATGGCCACGGCCTGACTTGCACGGCGCTGCCGGCGGCGAAGCCTTCGCTTTCCGCCGGCACCAGCAGCCAGCAGTCGCCGCGCGTCAACGAAGACAGCGGCAGATAACGCGTCGCCAGCGGCTCGGCCTGGCCATCCGGCGTGCGCCGCACCGGCACCAGCTCGGCAAGTCCCACGGTGGAGGCGACCTTGCGCGCCAACGTCAATGTTTCCGCCGGCTCGCTCTCCTTGTGCGTGCTGGCGGCAAGTCGCTCCAACAGCCTGCGTCCGACCACCAGCCAAACGCTGAGCGCGGCGTCGAGCCGTCCCGGCAGCAGCAGCACCGGCCGCGCGCCGGCAAAGCCAAGCGCGGCGGTCTCGCCCGGCGCCAGCGCCAGCCCATGCACCGCGACGCGGCCCTCGCGCGCCAGCACATGCACGCTGCTGTCGTTGCGTCCGCTGCCGGTGCCGCCGATGGCGACGATCGCGTCGAGGTTGTCCGCGGCCAGCGCGACGTCGAGACTGCGGCCGGCCTCGTCGAGCCGTGCCGCGCCGCCGCGGCGCTCGATGTCGGACGCCACCACGCGCGCGGCGGCATTGATGATGCCGCTGCCGCGCAATGGCAGCACGCGGATGCGCGGCTCGCGCACGGTGACGCGGGCGAGACCGGCGGCGGCGAAGGCGGCGAGATCGGTCGCGCGCAGGCGCTCGCCGGCGCGGCGCAAGGGAATCGCGGGATCGCAGTCGCCGCCGGACGCCAGCACGCCGTCGCCGGGATTGAGCGTGACCAGCGCCTCGGCGCCGGTCGCGGTCTTCTTCACCGCGTCGATGGGCGCGACGCTGTCGGTATCGGGCGGCATGGCTTGGCCGGCTTCGACCCGCGTCGGCAGCTGCGGCAGCAGCGCCGGTGAAAAGCCGCTCGCGCCGAGCGTCGCGTCGGCGGCGAGGGCCCAGCCGTCATGCAACGCGATCGCCGCTGTCGGGCGTGCCGGCGCTGCCGTATCGGTGGCGAGCGTGCGGGCGAAGGCGGCGACGACGTCGAGGGTGCGTTGGACGACAGGTTTGACCTCGACGTCGATCAGCCCCAGCACCTCGGTCAGGGGGGTAAGGCGTTGAATGACCTGCAAAACTTCGTTGGCAACAGCCATGGGATGAGCTTGACGTTTCCAGCGGCGGAATGTCCAGTCTAGCGTAATCAAGCACTTAGGTCGCGCGGGGGTGACCATGTTGACCGTCAGTAGGGGCAAGGCCCTGCTCACCACCACCACCGGGGCCTTGCCCCGCCCAAGCTGGTACACCGAGAACTTGCGCGGCATTCCGCTGTCGCAGGGCTTCTCGCGGCTGGCCTACCGGGAACAGCATTTCGACTGCCTCGCCTGCCACGTGGCCGCCCAGCACCGCGCCGGCGTCGACATCTTCGTGGACGGCGACACCAGGCTCGACGACGACGTCGCCGGCCGCTCCTGGGTGTCCTACGTCACCGAGCGGATCGAGGGCATCGGCGCCCCGCGCGTGGAAGTGCCGCCGGCCGGCTTCATGGCCGACAAGGGCCCGGGCGACCTGATGTGGGAGGTGATCGAGACGCGCATGACGCCGCCGGTCACGGCCAAGATCGGCAAGACCGCGCTGCAACTCGACCGCGCCTACAAGGCGATCGCGCCGATGACCGACCGGCCGGTGAAGCTCGGCTCGATCTCCGCGCAGATCCTGGCGCTGATGCTCGTCAACGAGCACTACAAGGATCGCTTCGAGCTGCTGATGGATTTGTCGGCGGCGCTGAACAAGGAATACCACTCGCTGGCCGATGCCGGCGCGCCGATCGTGCAAATCGAGGAGCCGGCCATCCACCAGATGATCGGCGACCCGAGCCAGAAGATCAGGCCCGAGCAGTGGGTGGAGGCGTTCAACGTCGAGGTCAAAGGCCTGCGCGACAAATGCGAGGTGTGGTGCCACACCTGCTGGGGCTCGCCGGCGGCGCAGCGCGTC
>JBLMYK010000113.1:0-4280 GCA_050258235.1 Gemmatimonadota bacterium
GCGCAGCCCGTCCCAGACCTCGCCCGACGGCAGCACGACCTCGAGGCCGAGCGTCAGGTCGCGCGCATTTCCATAGCGCAGCACCTGCGTGCCGCCCGCGTTGGTCGACAGATTGCCGCCGCTGGTCGCGCTCCCCTCGGCGGCGAGCGAGAGCGGAAACAGCCGCTGCGACGCGCGTGCGGCCTGCTGCACGTTCTGCAGCACGCAGCCGGCCTCGACTGTGATCGCATCGTTGGCGGTGTCGATGTGGCGCACGCGGTTCATCCGCGCCAGCGACACGACCACCGAACGACCCGAGGCGTCGGGCGTCCCACCGCCGACGAGTCCGGTGTTGCCCCCCTGCGGGACCAGCGGCGCACGCGCCGCCACGCAGGCGCGCACGACCTGCGCGACCTCATTGGTCGATGCGGGCCGCGCTACCGCAAGCGCGGCGCCGGTGTAGCGCTTGCGCCAATCGGTCACGTAGGGCGCGATCTCGGTCGAATCGACGAGCACGTTGTGTGCGCCGACGATCGACCGGAGTTGATCCGTCAGGGTCATGAGTGGCTCGATCCGGCAGCGCGGGCGCGCGCTGCGCGCTTGAACGGCCGCAGATAGACGACCGCGGACGCGAAGAACAGCAGCGCCAGCAGCGTCTCGATCCACGCCAGCCAGGCGGCCGGTGGCGGGTCGAAGCTTCGCAGCAGGCCCTCGCACAGGTACAGCAGGACCAGCAGCAGCGCCCACTGCATCGCATACGCGTCGCCGCGCCATACGCCGCGCAGCGGCAGCAGCAGCGGCACCGCTTTCAAGACCAGCCACGAGCCGCCGTCGCGCAGCGGCGCGAGCTGCCACTCCCACAGCACGGACAGCACCATCAGCAGCAGCCAGCTCGCCAGCGCCAGCTTCGCGGCCAGCCGCTGCGCATCGGTCAGGGGCATCGTCATGATTTCAGCCTGGCTGCGACCGTCGCCAGGCGGCGGCCGAGCGCGATCGCCAGCCGGCGCTCCTCGTCGCTGATCGACGCGGCGCCCTGCTGGCGCGCGATGTGGCTCGCGCCATAAGGTCCGCCGCCGGTCGTGGTCGTCATCAGCTCCGGCTCCGTGTACGGCAGGCCGACGATCAGCATCCCGTGATGGAGCAGCGGAATCATCATCGACAGCAGCGTGCTCTCCTGTCCGCCGTGCAGCGACGAGGTCGAGGTGAACAGCGCGGCCGGCTTGCCGGCCAGCGTGCCGGCCAGCCAGTGCCCGCTGGTGCCGTCGAGAAAGTGCTTCAGCGGCGCCGCCATGTTGCCGAAGCGCGTCGGCGAACCAAGCGCCAGGCCGGCGCACTCCTCGAGGTCGCGCAGTTCGACGTACGGAGCGCCGTGCGGCGGCACCGGCGGCGCGGCACTCTGCGTGACTGGTGCGACCGGCGGCACGGTGCGCAGGCGCGCATGCACACCCGCGACCGAGTCGATGCCGGTGGCGATGTGCTCGGCCAGCTTCCGCGTTGCGCCATGCCGGCTGTAGTACAGGACCAGGATTTCCAATTCGCTCTCGTAGCTAGCGCCGCCTGGGCATCGAGCGGCTACCATGCGCCCGGCGATTATCACAGGAACCGCATGGCATTGACCGTCATCGCGCGGGCGCGGGCATTTGTGGTCGACACCCTGCGCGCGCTGCTGCGCGTCGACCAGTGGCAGCGGCGTTTCGGGCCGCAGTTGCAACGGGCGCGCGACGTGCTGCGCTTCGCGTTGCGGCGCGCCTACGACGTGCGACTGGCACAGGTCGCGGGGGGTCTGACCTTCACCACCGTGCTGTCGCTCGTGCCGCTGCTTGCAGTGGCGCTATCCCTGTTCACCGCGTTTCCGCTGTTCGCGGAGTTTCGCGTCTCGCTCGAGAAGGACCTGCTGCGCGGGCTGCTGCCGGAGCAGTACGCACCGCTGATCCTCCGCTACCTGAACGACTTCGCGTCCAAGGCCGGCCGCCTCACGGCGTTCGGCCTGATCTTCCTCGTGTTCACCGCGCTGTCGATGATCCTGACGGTCGACCGCATCTTCAACGACATCTGGCGCGTGCAGCGGCGCCGGCCGCTGGTGCAGCGCGTGCTGCTGTACTGGAGCCTGCTGACGTTGGGGCCGATCGTGATCGGTGCCAGCCTGAGCGCCACCTCATACGTGATGTCCATGTCGGCCGGTTGGACCACGCAGTTGCCGGCCGCGTTGCGTGCGGTGCTGGAGCTGACGCCTTTTGTCCTCGGCGTCAGCGCGGTGGCCGCCACCTACGTGGTGGTGCCGAATCGCAAGGTGATGTGGCGCGACGCCGCGGTTGGTGCGCTGGTCGCCGCCGTGATGGGGGAACTGATGCGCGACGGCTTCGCCTGGTACATCAAGGCCGGAACGGTCGCGAACATCTACGGCGCCTTCGCGGTGCTGCCGCTGTTCCTGATGTGGGTGTACCTGTCGTGGCTGGTCATCCTGTTCGGCGCCGCGATCGCGGCGACCGCGCCGATGCTGCGCGCGACGCGATTTGCCGACGAGGTGCGCGCGGGCAATTCATTCATCACCGCGGTGGCGCTGCTGCGCGCGCTGCACGATGCGCGCAGCCGCGGCGACAACGACGGCCGCATTCCGCTGGCAACGCTGGCGCGCGCGGTGCGCACGGCACCGGACGAAGCCGAGCGACTGCTGATGGCGCTGGAGGAACTCGGCTACGTATCGCGGCTGGGTGGAACGCAGGCGGGCGCCTGGCTGCTGACCGGCGACCCGGCACGCCTGAACCTGGTCGCGGCATTCCGCCGCTTCGCGGTCGATCCCGCGAACTCGCTCGCGGCGGGCGATGCCGAGGGAATCGGTGCGTGGATGGACGAGGGCATGAGCGCCGACTGGATCGCGCGGCCGTTGAGCGAGATCTGGCGAAGACCGTGACGGGCCGCGGCGCCGTGTCCGCGATTGCCTTACTCAGCGGTGACCGGATCGATCATGGTGGTCACCTGCGAGACCCGGTTCACCGGGAAGCCGCCGCGCTCCGCGTGTTCACGCACTGTCTGCTCGTTCGGCGCGACATACACGCAGTAGATCTTGTCGCCGGTGACATAGCTGTGCATCCACTGGATGTGCGGACCCATCTTTTCCAGCACGCTGCATGACTTCTGCGAAATGTTCCTGAGGTCCTGCGCGGAAAGCTTCCCGGCGCCGGGCAATTCGCGTTCGATCACGTACTTCGGCATCGCATCCTCCTGGTCGGCGGGGGCGGGCGGGTGGCTCGCCCCGTTGGTTTGCATCATTGCGGGCGGTTCGATGCCGCAACCTTTTCTGGTCCGCCTGCGGCCTGGGGTGCGGCCTCGGGAGCCGTCTTCGTCGCAGCGGTCGGCTCGTCGCGCGGCGCATAGTCCCAGTAGTACAGGCTCCAGATCATCCGCGTGCGCGAGACGAAGCTGCGCAGCGCGTCCGGGCCTTCTGCGGCCTTGGCGCACGCGCGCTTGTCGATCATGCCGCTCGGGTGGTCGCAGCGGTTCTGCGCCAAGGCAACGGTGGGGATCAACGTCGCACTGGCCAGCAGCGCGGTCGTCGCACCAATCTGGGTGAGGAAGCGTTTCATCGCCGTGCTCCTATGAATCGCACCGTCCGGGGCGGCCGGCCGAGTGCAGGTGCCGCCGATTTGCGGACGCAGGCGGCGTCGCGTCAAAGGGGATTGCGGCTCAGCGCTGTGCGACGATCGTCGTCGACACGTTCGCGAGCAGCGTCTCGGCCTGGTAGTGGCCGACCAGGCCGTCGATCGACCCGGCGACCAGCACGGTGGCGAGAATGGCGGCAGCGGCGAAGATCGTGCGGATCAGGGTCGAGCTGGGGCGGAAGTCACGGTTCATTTGCGTCTCCTTCAGGTTCGTTCGGGGCCAGGCAGGTTTGCGTTGACGACGGACGAACTGTGCGCTGCGCCCCTCGATTCAGTCCTTTAGGCGCCTGAAGGAGTGCCTTAAACCTTCTGAATCCGAATCCCGCGATGCGGGTCGAGATCGCGCGCGGCGACGCAACGAGGCGGAGACAGACGTCGGATACGGGCAGGCGCGCGGATGTGCAACGCCGCGCCGAGCGGGCCTGCCGGAGCGCCAGGACGGGCCGGGCGCCGGCGATTTGCCCCGAGCTAAGACGCCTGGCGCACGGGCTCCACGTATCTCGGATCTTCGTGCAGACGCCAGTACGCGGCCTGCAGCTGCGCAGTGACCGGACCGAAAACTCCCGCCGCGCGACCGCCGATCGATGCGCCGGCAAGCTGGCTCACCGCGATCACACCGCCGCCCGTGCTGGTGAGGAAGAT
>JBLMYK010000114.1:0-6062 GCA_050258235.1 Gemmatimonadota bacterium
CGGAGCGTCGCCGGCACAGCTGTCACCTCGAGAACCCCTCTTGTCGAGGGGCAGATGAGTGCGTCGGTCCCCGGCGGCGCCCGTAGAATCGGCGCGGTCATGCAGGCCAAAGCCCAGGGACCCGACGCCTATCGCCGCGCGCTGTCGCAGTTCGCCACCGGGATCACGGTGGTGACGACGCGTGCGTCGTCCGGCGAACCGGCCGGAATCACGGTGAATTCGTTCAACTCGGTATCGCTCGACCCGCCGCTGGTGCTGTGGAGCCTCGCGTTGCGTGCTTCGGCGTTCGATGCCTTTCGCTACTGCAAGCGCTACATGGTCAACGTGCTCGCGGCCGATCAGCTCGAACTGGCCAAGTGTTTCGCCGCAAGCGGCAAGGACAGATTTGCCACCGCACGCTGGACCCCGACCGACAGCGGGATGCCGCGGCTCAACGGCTGCGTGGCGTGGTTCGAGTGCGCCAACCGCAGCCAGTACGAGGAAGGCGACCACGTGATCCTCGTCGGGCGGGTGGAGAGCTTCGAGATCGCACACGGCACGCCGCTGATCTTCCACGACGGCCGCTACGTCACCGAACTGGCCGAGGCGCCGCTGCCGCGCACGCTGCGCCGGCGCTCGTAGCGACGAGAACCTGCCGTCCGATCAGCGGCGGCTGGCGAGGTGTATCCCCGCCACGATCAGCGCCAGCGCGACCGCGTGATACAGATGGGGCGCCTCGCCCAGCAGCACGGTCGACAGGCCCGCCGCGAACAGCGGCGTGAGATTCGCGAAGTACACGGGAATCACCGCGCCGACGCGCTTGATGCCGAGGTCCCAGCAGGAGTACGAAACAATGGACGCGAGCAGCGCGACATACAGCAGCACGAGGACTGTGGTCGCGTTCCATTGGATCGACGCGGTGCCGAGCAACGACTCGGCTGCCGCCAGCGGCGCAATCGCGATCACGCCGACCATCATCTGCACCGCGAGCAGCGGCGCGAAGGGCAGGTCGGGCCGGTGCTTTCGCAGCAACCAGGTGTAGAAGGTCCAGGTGAGATTGGCGCCGAGCATGATCAGGTCGCCGGGGACGAATGAAAGCCGCAGCAGGTTGGCGGGCTCCGCGCGCGTCAGCACGATCAGCACGCCGAGCAGCGACAGACCGGCGCCGAGCCACTGCGCGCCGCGGGTGCGTTCGGCGAAGAAGAACGCGCCGACGGAGAGGATGAAGATCGGCGTCGACGAGGCGATCAGCGTGACGTTCAGCGCGGTCGACGTCTGCACCGCCAGGTACTGGAACGTGTTGTAGCAACCGACGCCCAGCACGCCGAGCAGCGCGATGGTCTTCCATTCGGCGGCCAGTGCCTGTCGATGCGCCAGCAGCGCGCGCCACGCAAACGGCAGGAAGATCGCCAGCGCCACCAACCAGCGCAGGAACGAAAGCGCCAGCGGCGGAAACTGCCCCACCAGCAGGCGCGCGAACACCGCATTGCCGGCCCAGAACAGCGGCGGCAGCGTCAGCAGGACCGCGGTGCGGCGGTCAATCAAGCGCCAGACTCCAGCAGCCGCCGCGGTGACAGCGCTGCCGCTTCGACGCCTTCATCCATGATGTCTGCCGGCAACGGCAGCTCGAGCGCGAGCGCCGCGGCTGCGCGCGCCAGCGCCGGTCCCATCTGCAATCCGTAGCCGCCCTGCCCCGCCATCCAGAAGAAGCCCGGCGCGCGCGGGTCGAAGCCCGCCACCGGCGAGCGATCGGGCGCAAAGGTCCGCAGGCCGGCCCATTTGCGGATCACGCGCTTGACCGGCTGTGTCGTCGCCCGCTCGAAGTGGTCGACCGCGAGCGCGACATCGATTTCCTCCGGCTGGGCATCGCACGGCGGCGACGGCGTCTCGTCCGCCGGACAGATCAGCAGACGGCCGGCGTCGGGCTTGAAGTAGAAGGTCTCGGCGATCTCGATCACCGCCGGCCAGCGCGCGATGTCGATGGCGGGCGGCACTTCGACCGTGAGCGCGGTGCGGCGCAGCGGGCGCATGCCGAGCGGCGCGAGCCCTGCCAGTTGCGCGATCTCGTCGACCCACGCGCCGCCCGCGTTGACCACGATCGGCGCACGCAGCACGCGCGTGCCGGCATCCAGACGCCAGCCGCCCGGTTCGCGCTGCAGCGCGCGCACCTCGGCGTTCGTGATCGTCTCTCCGCCGCGCGCCTTGAACGCGCGCAGGTAGCCCCAGTGCAGCGCGTGCGCGTCGATGTCCTTCGACGTCATGTCGAGCAGCGCATATACGCAGGCATCGCGCCGCAGGATCGGGATCCACGCGAGCACTTCATCGGGCGTGAGCGTCTTGAGGATGCGCGCCAGCTGCGGCTCGGCCAGCATCTGGCGCGCCTCGGTCGCGCGCTCCGTGGTGCCGATGAACAGCATGCCGCGCGCGATCAGCAGCGGGACGGCGGAGAATCCGGCCGGCGGCGCGTCGTAGAACGACTGGCTGGCGCGCGTCAGCGCGCGCACGGCAGCGTTGCCGTATGCCGGCGCGTACATCGCGGCCGAGCGCCCGGTGGTGTGATAACCCGGTTGCGATTCGCGCTCCAGCAGGACCACCCTGCGCGACGCGGCCAGTTCATAGGCGATCGACGCACCGGCGATGCCGGCGCCGATCACGACGATGTCGGTGTTCGAAGTCTGTTCGGCCATCCGCGAAGATTACCTAGAATCGCGCCGCATGATCGTGCGCCGACTGACTCCGACCGACGCGGCCGAGTACCGCGAATTGCGCCTGCGCGCGCTGCGCGAGCACCCGGATGCATTCCGCTCGAGCTACGAGGAAGAAGTGCTGAAACCGGCCGACTGGGCCGCGCAGCGCGTCGGCGGCGCGGATGGCTTCTTCCTCGGCGCCTTCGATGCGACCGGCACCCTGATCGGCGCGGTCGGACTGCAACTGGAGGCGCGGCGCAAGCTGCGCCACCAGGGTCACGTGATCGGCATGTACGTCGCCGCCGAGCACGGGGGCCAGGGCGTGGGCCGCGCACTGATCGAGGCCTGCATCGCGCAGGCACGCGCGATCGACCACCTCGAAGCGCTGGTGCTGACGGTTACCAGCAGCAATGACCACGCGGTGCGCCTGTACCGCAATGCCGGGTTCGTCGAGTGTGGACGGGAGCCGCGCGCGATGAAGATCGACGGCCGCTACTTCGACAAGACGATGATGTACCTCGACCTGAACCGGTAATCTGCGCCGCCATGCGTCGCGTGTACGACATCTCGCCGCCGGTGCGCCCCGGGTTTCCGGTATTTCCGGGCGACTCTCCGTTTGCCCTGCGCTGGACGTGGAAGCTCGGACCCGGCTGTCCGGTAAACGTGTCGGAGGTATCGATGTCGCCCCACACCGGCGCGCACGCCGATGCGCCGCTGCATTACGACAATGCCGGCGCGTCGATCGGCGAAGTGGCACTCGACACATACCTCGGCCCGTGCCGCGTGATCCACGCGATTGGCAGCGCGCTGATCGAACCGCATCATGTCGCGCAGCGGCTGGCCGGGACTCCACCGCGCGTGCTGGTGCGCAGTTATCGGCGCGCGCCGATCGAAGCCTGGGACCCCGGTTTTGCCGCAATCGCGCCGGCAACGATCGAATTGCTGCACGAGCACGGCGTACGCCTGGTCGGCATCGACACGCCGTCGCTCGACCCGGAAGCAAGCAAGACGCTCGACAGCCATCAGGTGGTGCGGCGGCACGGGATGGCGATCCTCGAGGGCATCGTCCTCGACGAGGTGGCGGAAGGCGACTATGAGCTGATCGCGCTGCCGTTGCGCTGGCAGGGGCTGGACGCGAGTCCCGTGCGCGCGGTGCTGCGCGAACTGTGAGGCCGGCATGACGCGCCAGGAATGCGAAGCACTCGATCGAAGCGATCCGCTCGCGGCACACCGCAACGCGTTCGCGCTGCCCGAAGACGTGATCTATCTGGACGGCAATTCGCTCGGCGCGTTGCCGCGCGCCACCCTGGCGCGCCTGCGCGAGGTGGTCGAGCGCGAATGGGGTGACGGCCTGATCCGCTCGTGGAACGACGCGCACTGGACCGAGGCGCCGCGGCGCATCGGCGCCAAGATCGCACGCCTGATCGGCGCGCATGCGCACGAGGTGATCTGCGCCGATTCGACCTCGGTCAACCTGTTCAAGGTGCTGGCGGCGGCGCTGAAACTGCAGGAGGCGCGGCCGCAGGTGCGCGCACGCGAACGGCGCGTGGTGCTTTCCGAGCGCAGCAATTTTCCGACCGACCTGTACATCGCGCAGGGGCTGCTGGCGCTGCTCGGCGACCGCTACGAGCTGAAGCTGGTCGACTTCGACGAGGTAGCCGAAGCGATCGACAACACCGTCGCGGTCACGCTGCTCACCCACGTCAACTTCCAGACCGGTGCGATGCACGACCTGGCGGCGATCACCCGGCGCGCGCGCCACGCGGGTGCGCTGATGATCTGGGATCTCGCGCATTCGGCCGGCGCAGTGCCCGTGGACCTGAACGGCTGCAGCGCCGACTTCGCGGTCGGCTGCGGCTACAAGTACCTGAACGGCGGCCCCGGCGCGCCCGCGTTCGCGTTCGCGGCCGAGCGGCATCTGAACGCGCTCGCCGACAATCCGTTCGCACAGCCGCTCGCCGGCTGGTTCGGCCATCGCGCCTCGTTTGCCTTCGACCCGCAGTACGCGCCGGCGCCGTCGATCGACCGCTTCGCGGTCGGCACGCCGTCGATTGTCGCGCTGGCCGCGCTGGAGATCGGCGTGGAGACGGTGCTCGCCGCCGGCGTCGACGCGCTGCGCGCGAAATCGATCGCACTGACCGACCTTTTCGTGCGGCTGGTCGAGCAGCAGTGCGCGGGCATGGGGCTTGCGCTGGCGTCGCCGCGCGCAGCCGCGCAGCGTGGCAGCCAGGTGTGTTTCGCGCATGCCCAGGCATGGCCGGTGATGCAGGCGCTGATCGGGCATTCCGCGCGCGCGGTGATCGGAGACTTCCGCGCGCCCAACATCCTGCGCTTCGGCTTCGCGCCGCTGTATGTGCGCTACGTCGACGTGTGGGACGCGGTGCAGGTCCTGCGCGATATCCTCGCCACCCGCGCTTGGGACCGGTCTGAATTCAGGCAGCCGAAGGCAGTGACGTGATGAGTATTCATCACAGAGGGCACAGAGAAGAGCGATCAGAACTTCACTCTGTGCTCTCTGTGCTCTCTGTGGTCAGCGGATTTCTTGCGAATGTCACGAACACCTGATCGCAGGCCCGAGGCTCCACTCGACCCCGCCATCGATGGCGCGCAGATGGACTACGCGGGCACGATGACGTACGGCGACTACCTGCAGCTCGACCGGCTGCTCGGCGCGCAGCAGCCGCGGTCCGGCGACCACAACGAGTGGCTGTTCATCATCCAGCACCAGACCAGCGAGCTGTGGATGAAGCTTGCGCTGATCGAACTGGCGGCCGCGCGCGAGGCGATCCGCCGCGAGAGCCTGCCGCCGGCATTCAAGATGCTGGCACGCGTGTCGCGCATCATGGAGCAGCTGGTGCACGCGTGGGACGTGCTGTCGACGATGACGCCGTCCGAATACAGCGCAATTCGGCCGTATCTGGGGGCCAGTTCGGGATTTCAGTCGTGGCAGTACCGCCAGATCGAGTTCATTCTCGGCAACAAGAACGCCGCGATGCTCAAGCCGCACGCACATCGTGCCGATATCCAGGCAGCAGTGGAGCAGGCGCTGGCGGCGCCGAGCCTGTACGACGAGGCGATTCGTCTGCTGGCGCGGCGCGGCCATGCGATCGACGCCGCCGTGCTGGAGCGCGACGTGCGGCAGCCGTGGACGTTTGCGCCATCGGTCGAACAGGCCTGGCTGGCGGTCTACCGCGCACCGGACGAGCACTGGTCGCTGTACGAACTCGCCGAGGAACTGGTCGACCTGGAGGATGCGTTCCGGCAGTGGCGCTTCCGGCACGTGACGACGGTGGAGCGGATCATCGGCTTCAAGCGCGGCACCGGCGGCACGAGCGGCGTGGCTTACCTGCGGCGGATGCTGGACGTAGTGCTGTTTCCGGAGCTGTGGAAGGTGAG
>JBLMYK010000115.1:0-9578 GCA_050258235.1 Gemmatimonadota bacterium
AGGCGCACTGCGCGGCAAACGCGTCTTCATCCGCTCCGATCTCAACGTGCCGCAGGACGACGCCGGTAACATCACCGAAGACACGCGCATTCGTGCGTCGGTGCCGGCGATCAAGATGGCGCTCGACGCCGGCGCGGCGGTCATGGTGACCTCGCACCTCGGGCGCCCCACCGAAGGCGAATTCAAGCCCGAAGATTCGCTGGCCCCGGTCGCGCGCCGACTGGGCGAGCTGCTCGGCCGCGACGTGCCGCTCGTTTCCAACTGGGTCGACGGCGTGACGGTCGCGCCCGGCAGCGTGGTGTTGCTGGAGAACTGCCGCGTCAACAAGGGCGAAAAGAAGAACAGCGACGCGCTGGCGCAGAAGATGGCAGGGCTGTGCGACGTGTACGCGAACGACGCGTTCGGCACCGCGCATCGCGCCGAAGCGACCACGCACGGCATCGCGAAGTTCGCCAAGGTGGCGTGCGCCGGCCCTTTGCTGGCGGCGGAGATCGAGGCGCTGAGCCGCGCGCTCGGCGATCCGAAGCGGCCGCTGGTGGCGATCGTCGCCGGCTCCAAGGTCTCGACCAAGCTGACGATCCTGAACAACCTGGCCGCCAAAGTGGACCGCCTGATCGTCGGCGGCGGCATCGCCAACACCTTTCTGCTGGCCGAAGGGATGCCGATCGGCAAGTCGCTGGCAGAGGCGGATCTGGTTCCCGAGTGCAAGAAGGTCCTGGCCACGCTGGCGGAAAAGGGCGGCACGCTGCCGCTGCCGATCGACGTGGTCGTGGCGAAGGAGTTCAAGGCCGATGCAGCGCCGCGCGTGACGCGTGCCGACAGCGTCCAGCCCGACGAGATGATCCTGGACATCGGGCCGTCGAGTGCGCTGGGCCTGACGCACGTGATCCAGGAGGCGGGCACGATCATCTGGAACGGGCCGGTGGGCGTGTTCGAGTTTGACGCGTTCGCCAACGGCACGCACCAGCTCGCACTGGCGATCGCCGGCGCCACTGCGCGCGGCGCGTTCTCGATCGCGGGTGGCGGCGACACGCTGGCGGCGATCGCCAAGTACGGCATCGCCGATCGAGTCAGCTACATCTCGACCGGGGGCGGCGCATTTCTCGAATTCCTGGAAGGCAAGACGCTGCCGGCGATCGAGGTGCTCGAACAGCGCGCCCGGGGCTGAGCGGATGCCGCGCAGTACCAAGATCGTCGCAACGTTGGGGCCGGCTTCGAGCGACCCTTCCGTCGTGAGCCGGATGCTGGCTGCGGGCGTCGATGTGGTTCGCTTCAACTTTTCGCACGGAAAGGCGGACGATCACCTTGCACGCGCCCGGCTCGTTCGCGAGGCGGCCCGGGCCTTCGGTCGCGAGGTCGCGATCATGGGCGATCTGCAGGGCCCTAAGATCCGCGTCGGCAAGTTCGAGAACGGCAAGGTCGAGCTGGTCGCAGGAGCACCGTTCGTGCTGGACGCCGAGTGCGAGCTCGGGACGGCGCAGTGCGCCGGCCTCGACTACAAGGATCTGACGCGCGACGTTCGGCCGGGCGACGTGCTATTGCTGAACGACGGCCTGATCGTGCTCGACGTCGAGCGCGTGACCGGGAGCGAGATCCACACCGTCGTCCGGATCGGCGGCGAACTGTCCAATAACAAGGGCATCAACAAGCAGGGCGGCGGGCTGTCGGCGCCCGCGCTGACCGCGAAGGACGTGCGCGACATCGAGACCGCGATGGAATGCGGCGCCGACTTCATCGCCGTCTCGTTCGTGAAGAACCGCACCGATGTCGAGATGGCACGGCGGCTGGCGATGATCGCGGGAGAGCGCCTCGGCGTGCGGCCGCAGGTGATCGCAAAGATCGAACGCGCTGAAGCGATTCCGGTGCTGAAGGAAATTCTCGACGCGTCCGACGGCATCATGGTTGCGCGCGGCGATCTCGCCGTCGAAGTCGGCAATGCCGCAGTACCCGCGCTGCAGAAGCGCATGATCAAGATGGCGCGCGACGCCAACAAGCTCGTGATCACCGCCACGCAGATGATGGAGTCGATGATCGTCAACGCGATGCCGACGCGTGCCGAGGTCAGCGACGTTGCCAACGCGGTGCTCGACGGCACCGACGCGGTGATGCTGTCGGCCGAAACCGCGGCGGGCAAGTATCCGGTCGAGGTGGTGGAGACGATGGCGTCGATCGTCGAGGCGGCGGATCGCTCGCAGGAAGTCGAGCTCGACACCCAGTTCCTCGACCAGACGTTTGCGCGCGTCGACCAGTCGATCGCCTACGGCGCGCTGTTCACCGCCTATCACCTGCGCTGCGCGGCGATCTGCGCGCTGACCGAGTCCGGTTCGGTAGCGCTGTGGATGAGCCGGCACGACGTCGACATTCCGATCTATGCGCTGACCCAGAGTGTGGCAACCCAGCGCCGGCTCGCGCTGTATCGCAACGTGTATCCGATGCACCTGTCGATGTCGAGCGACCGGGATGCCACGCTTGCCGAGGCGGAGCGCCAGCTGCTCGAAGGCGGCCGCGTCAAGCGGGGCGACCTGATCGTGCTGACGGTCGGGGAGCCGATGGGGCAGGCCGGTGGGACGAACACGCTCAAAATCGTGCGGGTCGGAGAACATCTGTAAGGGACATGCGCGACCGGCACCGCCGCATCGACAGTCGTGCGCCCGATACGGGTGACTCGGTGCCCGGCCCGCTGATACCGCGCGCGGCGCAGGCGTGAAGCAAGCCGGACATCGCTGGCTCGAGGCGGCGCGCTCGGCGGCCGTCACCGCGGCGCTGCTGCTCGCCGCCTGCGCGCAGTTTCCGACGCGACCGCCGATCGGCCCGATCACCGATATCCCGGCCAGCGTCGCTGCCCCGGCGACGACCGCGCTGTCGGCGACCTACGCGGCGGAATCGGTGCGTCGCGACACCGCGATGCGTGTCTGGAAGCTGATCGACGAACGCTTCTACGATCCGAAGTTCAATGGCGTCGACTGGGAACGCGCGAGGCGGCAGTTCGTGCCGCGCGCCGAAGCAGCGCGCAGCGACGCGGAGTTTTACGCGGCGCTGAAGGCAATGGTGCGCAGCCTGCACGATTCCCACACGCAGGTGCTGACAGCACGCGAGACGGTCGACCGCCGGCGATTCGTGTCGCCGCGCATGGGGTTGCATCTCGGCTGGATCGAACAGCAGGTGGCCATCATCGAAGTCGAGCCGGAATCGCCGGCTGCGCTGGCAGGGCTGCGGGCGGGCGACGTGATTCGCGCGGTCAACGGCACGCGTCTCGACGCAGGATTCTTTCGGCGTGCGCGCAGCACCTCGACGCTGGCGGACGCGGAGGCCGCCGACGCGCCGTTCGACGGATTCAGCGAGGCGCGGCCGACCGGTGCCGACGGCGAGCGCGAGCGCGTGCTTCGGGCGGTGGCAAGAGAGGTACGCGGAGCAGCGGGATCACCGCCGCATCTGTCGCCGGTCCGTTTCATGGTGGAACGCGATGGCGGCTCGATCGCCGAAGCGACGGTGGCGGCCACGCTCGCGCCGCGACCGCCGAGCGCCGAGTTCCGCATGCTCGACGGTGGCGTCGCGCTGATCCGGTTCAGCCGCTTCCTGCCGGAGGTGCGCTACGCGGTCGAACGCGCGCTGCAGGATGCGAGGTTCGCGCGCGCCGTCATCATCGACCTGCGGGGCAACGGTGGCGGGCTGTTCGAGTTCTACCGCTGGTTCGCTGGGCGCTTCCTGCCCGAATCGCGCGAAGTGATGCGCAGCCTGCGCCGCGAGTCCGGGACGACGGAACAGGGCAGCGGCGTCGTTCGCGCCGGCGGCGTCGGGCCGCCGCTGCTGCAGCCGCTCGCGGTCCTGGTGGATTCGCGCACGGCGAGTGCTGCGGAGCTGACCGCGGTGACTCTGGCGGAACAGCGCGATGCGCTGCTGGTCGGCGACCCAACCTGCGGCTGTGTCGTCGGGGTGCGGGCCGAGTACGTGCTTCCCGACGGTGGCGGGCTGCGCGTCAGCGAGACGGGCTTCGTCTCCGCGCGCGGCGCGCACATGGAAGGGCGGCCGACAATGCCCGCGGTCCGCGTGGTGCCGACGCTGGCCGACCTCCGGGCGGGGCGTGACGTGGTCCTGGAGGAGGCGCAGCGCCGACTGCTGCGCGGCCTGCACTGACCTGCGTCAGGCGGCGGGCGTCGGTGGGCACCCTGCTGCGGCCCACCCTCTAGAATCGTGTCAACCCGTTTCAGCTTGACCAACCGACCGCAACTGGAGAATTCCGATGGCACTCGTATCGATGCGTCAGCTCCTGGACCACGCCGCAGAAAACGGCTATGGGCTGCCCGCCTTCAACGTCAACAATCTCGAGCAGGTGCAGGCGATCATGGAGGCAGCCTCCGAGGTGAACGCGCCGGTGATCATGCAGGCGTCTGCCGGTGCGCGTAAGTACGCGGGCGAGAACTTCCTCAAGCACCTGATCATCGCCGCAGTCGAAAGCTACCCCAACATCCCGGTCGCGATGCACCAGGACCATGGCCAGAGCCCCGCGGTATGCGAAGGGGCGATGCGGCTCGGCTTCTCGTCGGTGATGATGGACGGTTCGCTGCGCGAGGACGGCAAGACCGTCTCCGACTACGACTACAACGTGCAAGTCACGAAGAAAGTGGTCGACATGGCACACGCGCTGGGAGTGTCGGTCGAGGGCGAACTGGGCTGCCTGGGTTCGCTGGAAACGATGCGCGGCGACAAGGAGGACGGACACGGCGCTGAGATCACGATGACGAAGGAGATGCTGCTGACCGACCCGGACCAGGCGGCCGACTTCGTCAAGAAGACGCAGCTCGACGCGCTGGCGATCGCAATCGGCACCTCGCACGGCGCGTACAAGTTCACGCGCAAGCCGACCGGTGACATCCTGGCGATCGAGCGCATCAAGCAGATCCACAGGCGCATCCCGAACACGCACCTGGTGATGCACGGATCGTCGAGCGTGCCGCAGGACCTGCTCGCGGAGATCCGCAAGTACGGCGGCCAGATGAAGGAGACCTACGGCGTGCCGGTCGAGGAGATCCAGGAGGCGATCAAGCACGGCGTGCGCAAGGTCAACATCGACACCGATATCCGCCTTGCGATGACGGCGGCCGTGCGCAAGTTCCTGGCCGAGAATCCGTCGAGCTTCGACCCGCGCGACTACCTAAAGCCCGCGCGCGCTGCAGCGAAGGCGATCTGCAAGCAGCGTTACCAGCAGTTCGGCTGCGAAGGGCGCGCCGGACAGATTCAGCCCGTCGCGCTCGACAAGATCGCGCACAAGTACCGCACTGGCGAACTGTCGCAGCACGTGCACTGACGACATCGCCCCGGCTCAGCGACGGCGCCTGCGGGCGCCGTCGCTGTTTCTGCTCCCGCGACGCCGCGGATCGTGCGCTTGCTGCGGATCGTCAACGCGCGGCGCGAACCCAGGTGCGATGCTGATCGCGTGATGCGTACAGGAGGCTGCGGTGACCACGATCAGGAAGTGGATCTACTCCTTCAGCGAGGGCGACGGCAGCGACCGGATGCTGCTTGGCGGCAAGGGCGCAAACCTCGCCGAGATGACGCGGATCGGACTGCCGGTGCCGCCCGGCTTCACGGTCACCACCGACGCCTGCCTCGCGTACCTGGAGCGCGACCAGTTTCCGTCGGGGCTGATGGACGAGGTGCGCGCCCACATGGCGCAGATCGAAGCCGCGACCGGACGCCGCTTTGGCGGGCGCATGGATCCGCTGCTCGTATCGGTGCGGTCGGGCTCGGCGCTTTCGATGCCCGGCATGATGGACAGCGTCCTGAACCTGGGCCTGAACGCCGATTCGCTCGCCGGCCTGATCGCCGCGAGCGGCAATGCGCGCTTCGGCTGGGATGCATATCGGCGCCTGATCCAGCTCTTCGGCAAGGTCGCGCTCGGTGTGCCCGACGAGGTGTTCGACCGTGCGATGGCGGCGCTGAAGCTGGAGGCCGGCGTGCGCAGCGACCTCGATCTCACCGCCGAGCACCTGCAGGAGCTCGTGCAGCGGTATCTTGACATCGTGCGCGCCCACACCGGCCGTCCGTTTCCGGACGATCCGTACCGGCAGCTCGATCTCGCGATTGCCGCCGTGTTCCGGTCATGGAACGGCAAGCGCGCGGTCGACTATCGCAAGCAGTTCAAGATCACGCCGCATATGGCGAACGGCACCGCGGCCAACGTCTGCACGATGGTGTTCGGCAACCTCGGCAGCGATTCCGCCACCGGCGTCGGCTTCACGCGCAATCCCGCGACCGGCGAAGCCACCGTGTACGGCGAATACCTGATCAACGCGCAGGGCGAAGACGTCGTTGCCGGCATCCGCACGCCCAAGCCGATCGCCGCGATGGCGGAAGAGATGCCGGAACAGCACAGGCAGCTGATGCAGCTCGCATCGACGCTGGAGAAGCACTACCGCGAAGTGCAGGATTTCGAGTTCACGATCGAGCGCGGCAAGCTGTGGGCGCTGCAGACGCGCAACGGCAAGATGAACGCCCAGGCACTGGTGCGCACCTCGGTGGAGATGGCGCGCGAAGGGCTGATCGACCGCAGGCGCGCGCTGCTGCGCGTGGCGCCGACGATGCTCGAACAGTTGATGGTGCCGCGGCTCGACCCGTCGTTCAAAGGCAGTCCGTTGGCGACCGGCCTGCCGGCGTCGCCCGGCGCCGCCGCGGGCATGATCGTGTTCGATGCCGACACCGCGGAAGCGCGCGGCAGGGCCGGCGAGAAGATCATCCTGGTGCGCGAGGAAACCAAGCCCGAGGACATCCATGGCTTCTTCGCCGCGCAGGGAATTCTCACCTCGCGCGGCGGCAAGACCTCGCACGCGGCGGTGGTCGCGCGCGGCATGGGCAAGCCCTGCGTGTCGGGGGCCGAGAGCATCGTCGTCGACGTGCACAACAAGGTCGCGCGCGTCGGCCCGGCCACGCTGAAGGAAGGGCAGGTCATCACGATCGATGGCTCGACCGGCGCCGTGTACTTCGGCGAAGTGCCCACCGTCGAAGTCGAGTTCTCGAAGGACATGGCCACGTTGCTCGACTGGGCCGACGAGTCCGCGCGCCTTCTGGTGCGCGCCAACGCCGACACGCCGCGCGACGCGCAGCGCGCACGCGATTGGGGCGCCCGAGGCATCGGTCTGTGCCGCACCGAGCGCATGTTCAACCAGACAGACCGCCTGCACATCGTGCAGGAGATGATCCTGGCCGATTCGAAGGAGGCGCGTGTTGCCGCGCTCGAACGGCTGCGCCCGTTCCAGAAGGACGACTTCAAGGGCATTTTCAAGGCCATGGATGGCCTGCCGGTCACGGTGCGCCTGCTCGACCCGCCGATGCACGAGTTCCTGCCGACGGTGGCACAGCTGGAAACTGAGATCGCGCACCTGCGCCATTTCCGCGAGGCGATCGCGAGCCTGGAGGAAATGCCCGAGACGCTGAAGCTGCTGGATCCGCGCCTGCAGCACAGGTACGGCGATGCGCTCGGCAAGCTGCTCGGCGGCGTGAGCGAGTTCAAGGAATCGCGCCGCGCCGAAGAGCTGATCGCGCACAAGACCGACGTGCTGGCGAAGGTCAAGGCAATGGCCGAGGTGAACCCGATGCTCGGTCACCGCGGCGTGCGGCTGGGTGTGACCTATCCCGAAATCTACGAGATGCAGATCCGCGCAGTGCTGGAAGCGGCGGCCGAGTGCCTGCGCGATGGAGTGCAGGTGCTGCCCGAGATCATGGTGCCGCAGGTGGTGACGGTCGAGGAACTGAAACGCATCGGCACGCTGGTCAGGCGCATCCACGCTGAAGTCGGGGAAGCGTCCGGCAGCGCGGTGCCTCTCAAGTTCGGCAGCATGATCGAGGTCGTGCGCGCCTGCCTGCGCGCCAGACGGATGGCGCAGACGGCCGAGTTCTTCTCGTTCGGCACCAACGACCTGACCCAGGCCACTTTCTCGTTTTCGCGCGAGGACGCGGAGAACAAGTTCCTGCCGCTGTACTACGAGGCGGGCCTGCTGCGCGACAACCCGTTCGAAGTGCTCGACGTCAAGGGCGTGGGCGAACTGATGAAGCTGGCGATCGCCAACGGCCGCGCCGAGCGGCCGGATCTCAAGGTCGGCATCTGCGGCGAGCACGGTGGCGATCCGACCTCGATCCGCTTCTGCCACCACGCCGGACTCGACTACGTTTCGTGCTCGGGCCCGCGGGTGCCGATCGCACGGCTGGCGGCCGCGCACTCCGCGCTGCTCGAAGCCGAATACAGCGACGAGTAGCGGCAATCGCCTCGTCGCCCCGGCCGCCGCCGGGCGGCGGCCTCTCCGACTCCCTCATCGGCGGGAGAACGCGGCGCCCGTCGTTGGCCGGGCGTACAGTCATCGCCCCGGTTCAAGCGGCCAGGGAGACCCGGATGCACCCGCGCCAGCAGCAGCACATCGAAAGCGTGATCCATCTCGCCGCCGATGGCCGGCAACTGCCGCCGGCGCTCGCGGCGCTGCACAGCCCGGACGAAGTGATCCGCGCGTCGTGGACACGCTGCGTGCACCAGCATCGGCTCGACCCGACGCGCATGCAGGAGGCAGTGATCCTGCCCGGCCATCTGGTGCGCGAACATCGCGAGCGGATCGAGGACTTCCTGCGCATCGCGCGCCACGGGCTGGAGACGCTGTACCGGCAGGTGGCCGGCATGGGCTACTGCGTGCTGCTGACCGACGAGCGCGGCGTCACGGTCGATTTCATCGGCGATCTGCAGCTGGACACGAGCCTGCGCCGCGCGGGCCTGTATCTCGGTTCGGACTGGAGCGAACACCACGCCGGCACCTGCGGTGTGGGTACCGCGATCGCAACGCGCGAGGCGCTGACCGTGCACCAGGACGATCACTTCGACGCCACCCACATTCCGCTCACCTGCACCGCCGCGCCGGTGTTCGATCCGTTCGGGCAACTGAAGGCGATCCTCGACATCTCCGCGCTCGTCTCGCCGCAGGCCAAGAGCAGCCAGCACCTGGCGCTGCAACTGGTGCAGGTCTATGCGCACCACGTCGAGAACGCCAACTTCCTCGCGTGGTTCCAGCGCGACTGGATCCTGAAGCTCAATCCGTCGCCGGAATTCGTCGACGCGAACCCCGAATTCCTGATCGCGCTCGACAGCGCCGGGCGCGTGATCGGCCACAACCGGCGCGCGCAACTGCTGCTCGAAGCCGAAGCGCGCGGCCCGGCGATCGGCTTGCCGTTCGCGCAGCTCTTCAACGCGCGGTTCGAGGAGCTCGGCCGCTTCGTCGCCTCGCGCCCGAGCGATCAGCGCGCGCTGACCACGGTGAGCGGGCGGCTGCTCTTCATGCGCGCCGAACCGCCCCCGGCGCGCCTCGCCACCGCAGTCGAGCCGCCGAGCAGAAGCCGGTTGCCCGGACCGCTGGCCGCGCTTACCGGCGGCGACGCGGCGCTCGAACGCCAGATCGAACGCGCGGCGCGGTTCGTCAACTCGCCGGTTTCCGTGCTGATCACCGGCGAGACCGGTACCGGCAAGGAGTACCTCGCCAAGGCGCTGCACGCGGCAAGCGAGCGGCGCGGCAAGCCCTTCGTCGCGGTCAACTGCGCGGCGATTC
>JBLMYK010000116.1:0-5832 GCA_050258235.1 Gemmatimonadota bacterium
CGACATGTATTGCGCCGATCCCGCGACCTTCCCACAGCATCGGCGCGGTGATGGCCGCCTTCAGACCGAGCGCATTCCATCCCTTGCGGGCGCGGTCGGGAACGCTGTCGTCGGCGTCGATGTCCGGAAAGTGCAGGACCTCGCGGCGGAGGATCGCCATGCCGGTCGCACTCGAGTCGTCCAACGGCATCGGGAACATCGGCTGGATCTTGTCCCGGTTCGGACCGTGGTAGGCGGCGAGATCCACATGCCCGTCTTCGCTGATCAGGTTGATCTGGACAAGCTTGCCGGCGAACAGCTGCTCGCACCGCTCCAGGATGGTCTCGAAAACGGGCGCCGTGTCCGCGATGGAGTTGCTGATTGCCGCGAGGATTTCGGCCGAGGCTCTCTGTTGCTCCAGCGCATCCTTCGTCTCATTGAACAGGCGCGAGTTCTGGATCGCGATCACCGCCTGGTCGGCGAATGTCGCAAGCAGCGCGTGTTCCTTCTCCGAAAACGGCCGCGGCGGCTGCCGGACGACGTGGACGGTGCCGATGCCCTTGCCCTCCCACAGCATCGGCGCGATCAGCATCGAGAAGTTGCCCACGTCGCGGCCCATCTGACGCATCGCTTCGGGCACGGCCGGGCCGTTGACCATGTCGGGGTAGTGAACGACATGCCGCTTGCGGATCGGGTAGGACTGGTACGCCTTCGCGAGCGGCCGCGGAAATCCGCGGTTCAGCATCGCCCAGGCGCGCTCCACGACTTCAGGCGACCAACCGGGCGATGTCGCCATCGACGCGTGTTCGACCTGCCCGTCGTCGCGAACCAGCGAGATCACCACCTGGTCGCTGCCGAAGAGTTTCTGGCAGGCCTTGCCGATGGCATCGAACACGGGAGCGGTGTCGGAGACCGAGTTGCTGATCACGTTCAGCACCTCGGCCGAGGTGCGCTGCTGCTCCAGCGCCTCCGTCGTTTCGCTGAACAGGCGCGCGTTCTGGATCGCGATCACCGCCTGGTCGGCGAAGGTCTTGAGCAATGCGATTTGCGTATCGGCGAACGCGCCGGCAAAGGTCCGACCAACCCACAGCACGCCGATCCCGCGCTCTTCGTACATCATCGGAGCGAACACGACCGAGCGCAGCCCCATCGCGCGGCAGCTTTCCCGCGCGACGTCCGGCATGTCGTCCACCTCCACATCGGCGTATGACAGAACGTGGCGATCGAGAATTGCTAAACCCGACGCCGAATCGCGCGCGAGCGGACGCGGGAAGCGGCGTGCCATCTCTTCCGCCCCCGGCCCCCTGTAGGCACCGACGTCAAGCATGCCGTCGTCACGAAGCAACGTCAGCCCGACGGTGTCGCCGGCAAACAGCCGCTGGCAGCTTTGCAGGATGACCTCGAATACCGGCCTGGCATCGGAGATCGAACTGCTGATTGCGGTCAGTACCTCGGCTGAAGCGCGCTGCCTCTCCAGCGCCTCTTTGGTTTCGTTGAACAGCCGCACGTTCTCGATCGCGATCACGGCCTGGTCGGCGAAGGTCTGCAGCAATTCGACCGAGCCTTTGGGGAACTCCCCCGGCTCGCGGCGGCCGACGCCGATGGTGCCCAGCGCCTGTCCATCGCGCAGCAAGGGCACCGACATCACACTGCGAAAACCGATCCGCTGCGTGCTGCCCGGATTGGGGTAGTCGGAGTCGAGCAGCACGTCCGGAATCTGGATCGCGCAGCGCTCGATCAGCGCGCGGCGAATGTTCTGCGGCGCGGCCTCCACGGCCATCGGAAACAGCGCCCGCATGGCCGACTCTGCCTCGTCGCTCAGGCCACTGGCGCCGTTGAGGTGCACCTGGCCCCCCTCGACGCGCGTCGTCGCGCCCCAGTCCGCGCGGCATAGCAGACGCGCCCGCTCGGCGATAGCCTGGAACACCGGCGTCACATCGGTGGGTGACTGGCTGATGACGCGCAGGATGTCGGCGCTCGCCGTCTGGCGCTGCAGTGCCGACTGCGTCTCGTTGAACAGCCGCACGTTCTCGATCGCGATCACGGACTGGTCGGCGAAGGTCTGCACCAGTGCGATCTCCGCCGAAGTGAATGGCTTGACGCGATCCCGGTACAGGCCGATGACGCCGATCGACCGTCCCTCCTTCAGCATCGGCACCGACAGGATGGTGCGGAATCCGAAGCGGTTCTGGTTGTCGCGTGTTTCGGGGTACTCGGTGTCGAGGAGCGGCACGATGTCCTCGACGTGGACGAAGTGGCGTTCGAGGAATGCCCTGCCACTGGTGACGCTGCGGCTGATCGGCACCGGCTGCGTTTGCGGCAGATCGATCGGCCGCCCCGTCGCTCCGGCCGAGGCAGCCTTGGCGACCAGCTTGTCCCCGTCGGCCAACCACACAGTGCTCCAAGCCCCCTCACAAAGCGCGGCCGAACGATCGGCGACGGCCTCGAGGACAGGCTGCACATCGGCCGGCGAGGCAGAAATCACACGCAGCACTTCCGCCGTGGCCGTCTGTCGCTCCAGCGCCTCCTTGGTTTCGTTGAAGAGCCGCGCGTTCTCGATCGCGATCACGGCCTGGTCAGCGAACGTCTGGGCCAGCGAGACTTCCTTCGCATCGAAGTCGCCGGTAGCAGCGCGCAGGATAGCGAGGCACCCAATCGCCTTGCCCTCGCGCAGCAGCGGTACGAACAATGCGGAGTGGTACCCAAGCGCTACCGCAAGCTGAGGCATGCGCGAGAACTGCTTTGCAGCCGCCGTAGTGTCCGCGACAGCGATGACACGCGACTCGAGAATGCAGGCGCCGGCACCGCTACCGCGATCCAGCGGCCAGGGCTTCAGGAAGCCGCCGTCGCCCGCGGCGATGCCGTCGCTGGCGAAGGCGACGCTTTCGACCATTTCCCCCTTGGGCATCACGAGTCCGACCGCCTTGCCGCCGAACAGGCGCTGGCAGCTCTGCACGATCGCATCGAATACCGGCTGGGTATCGGTGATCGACCCGCTGATCACGCGCAGGATCTCGGCGGTCGCGGTCTGTCGCTCCAGCGCCTCCTTGGTCTCGTTGAACAGCCGCGCGTTCTGGATCGCGATCACCGCCTGGTCGGCGAAAGTCTTGAGCAGAGCGATGTCTTTGTCGCCAAACTGGCCGGGTGCCTCGCGCCCGACGAAGATTGCACCGATACCACGTCCTTCCCACAACAACGGACAGAAGATCACGGCCCGCAGGCCGATGATCCGACAGCCCGCGCGAGTCGAAGCGGGAACATCTTCGTCCACCGTCACGTCGGCAAAACTCAGAACACGCCGCTCGAGAATTGCACGCCCGGATCCCGAAGTGCGGTCGGGTTGCAGCGGGAAGATGCGCTCAAAGGCCTCGCGCTGCGGCCCTTGGTAGGCACCGATACGAATGAGTCCATCGCTGTCGACCAGGTTCAGGCCGACCTGTTTGCCTTCGAAAAGATGCTGGCAACTGGCCAGGATCTTTGCGAATACCGGCGTCGTGTCCGACACGGAACTGCTGATGACCTGAAGCACCTCCGCGGCGGCGGTCTGGTGCGCGAGCGCCTCCTTGGTTTCGTTGAACAGCCGCGCGTTCTGGATTGCGATGACCGCCTGGTCGGCGAAGGTCTGCAGGAGCGCGAGTTCCTTGTCGCTGAAGGCGCCGCGCGAGCGCGCCACGCCGACCACGCCGATGCCGCGCTCTTCCCACAGCATCGGCGCGAAGGCCACCGAGTGGTAGCCGACGAGCTTGCCCATGCGGCGCATGACCGGCGGGATGTCGGGCGCATGGAGCACGTCGGCGTACTGCACGACGCGCCGCTCGGTGATCGCCCGGCCAGGAGCCGATCCTGCCACGGGCGCCGGGAAGGTGGCCGCGATCGTTTCGCGCGCCTTGCCGACATAGGCCGCCACGTACAGGCGATCGTGCTCGTCCACCAGCAGCACGTCGAGCTCGTCGCCACCGAACAGCAGCTTGCAGCTATCGAGGATTTTGTCAAACACCGGCTGCGTGTCTGACACCGAACCGCTGATAACGCGCAAGATGTCGGCCGAAGCCTTCTGCTGCTCCAGCGCCTCCTTGGTCTCGTCGAACAGCAGTGCGTTCTGCAGCGCGGCGCCGACGTTGGCAGCGATCGTCTCCAGCAGCCGACGGTCGCTGTCCTGGTAGACGCCCTCCCGCCTCGTGCTCTGCACGCTGAGTACGCCGACGGAATCTCCACCCACCCGGATCGGCACGCCAAGATAGGACTGCGCCACCTTGCCGATGCGCTCGCCGCCGAGCGACTCGCGCCGCCGGTCCACGTCCGCATTCAGCATCAGCGGCTGGCCGCTGTCGATGATCTTGCCGGTCAGGCCCTGCCCGCGCTTAAGCGGCTGCAGCGTGTCGCCGTGCTGGTACGGGAAGTTGATCGTGCCGGTCGCGCGGTCGAGCAGCGCCACGTAGGCGATGTCCGCCTTGAACACGCTGCAGATCTCTTCGCCGACCAGCTGAACCAATGCGTCGACGTCGAGTTCCTCGCCAAGCTTGCGCGACACGGTGTTGACGGTGGCGAGTTCAGCCGCCCGTCGCTCAGCCGCGGCAAAGAGCCGCGCGTTCTGGATTGCAACGGTGGCCTGAAGCGACAGGCCGACCAGGAACTGCAGGTCAGAGTCGCCGAAAGGCGTGCCGCCCGTGCGCCACACGGCCATCACGCCTTCGACGGAACTGCCGCTGGTGAGCGGCGCGACGATCAGTCGCTCGTCGATCTCGATCTTCTCCGTGCCAGCGATCTGGATCGCACGCGGATCGTGTGCGGTGTCGTTGATGTACTCAGCCTTGCCACTTGCGACCAGGCTGCCGATGATTCCTTCGCCGACGACGATCTCGGTGGCCTTCAGCTCCTCCGCAATGTCGCCGATGGCTACGATCGCGCGGTAGCTCCTTGAATCCGCATCTGGCAGGAAGATCGCACTGGACTCGCCGGACAGCAGTTCCTTGGCGTGGTGCGCAATGCGGTCCATCACGCGGGTCACGTCGAGCGTCGACGAGATGTCGCGACCGACCTCGGCTAGCGCCGCCGCCTCGCGCGTGCGGCGCTGAGTCTCGTCGAACAGACGCGCGTTTTCCAGCGCCACGCCCATCGACGAGGCGATCGTCTGCATCAGCCGGATTTCAGACTCGCCGTAGGCGTTGTCGCGCTCGTGGTCCTCGGTATCGATGAACCCCAACACGCGGTCACCGACGATCACCGGCACGCGCAGCAACGAGCGCGCTCGGTCAGTACCGGGCACGGTGGGCATGCCCGCGGCATCCATCTCCGCCCAGCTATTGAGCACAACCGGCATGCGGCTTTCGACCATCTTCATCCATGGGCCACCCGGCGACGGACGCCGGGGTGCGATGTTCAGGCGTCTGCCATGTTCGATGGCATACATTCTGTGCAGCAGCCCGGTCGAAGGCTCGAACCATGCAATGCCGACATCCTCGCTCTTCAGCACTTGTCGCAATTTGTCGCCCACCAGGTCGACGATGCCCTGGAAGTCGAGTGACCCGGCGATGCCCTTCTGGATGCTGTTGATGACGGCCAGCTCCGCGTTGCGTTGCTCGGTTTCCTTCAGCAGGCGCTGCGTCTCGTCGAAAAGGCGCGCACTTTGCAGCGCCACACCCATCGAGGTAGCAATGGTCTGCAGCATCCGAACTTCCGACGGCCCGAACGCGTGCTCGCGCTCGTGGTTCTCGACCGTCAGGCGCCCCAGCACGCGGTTGCCGATGATCGGCACTCCAACCGACGACTTCGACTGGTCGGTGCCCGGCGCCGGGCCGCCCTGCGCCAAGCCCTCGGCGACCGTGTTCAGGATCTCCGGCTCGCGCGTCGTGA
>JBLMYK010000117.1:0-7639 GCA_050258235.1 Gemmatimonadota bacterium
CGCCACAAGTACGGCTGCGAAACGGTGATGCTGCACGTGCCGTACCAGGGCGAAGGCAAGATCGCGCCCAACATGCGCGACTACGTGGTCAAGCAGCTGAAGGAGACCGTGATCCCGACGCTGGAGCGCGTCTCCGGGGTGAAGTTCGACATCGACCGCCTGCGCCAGTACATGAAGGAATCGCAGAAGGCCGAGGAGGACCTGGTCGCCGTGCTGCAGTCGGCGAAGAACCGTCCCTCGCCGATCGACGGCTACTTCGGCGCGGTCTACTACATCGGCCCGATCTTCACCGCATTCCGCGGCACGCCCGAGGCGACGCAGTACTACCGAGTGCTGCGCGGCGAGATCGAGCAGCGCGTGCGCGAGGGCAAGGGCCCGGTCACGCCCGACGGCGAGATGGGCGAGGAAAAATACCGGCTCGTCGTCGAGGGCCCACCCAACTGGACCAGCTTCCGCGACTTCTGGAAGATGTTCTACGAGGAAGGCGCGGTGGTCGTCGCCTCCACCTACGCGAAGGTCGGCGGGCTCTACGACTTCGGCTTCCGCCACGATGCCGACCACCCGCTCGAGTCGCTCGCCGAGTACTGCCTCGGCTGCTACACGAACCTGAACCTGCCGTCGCGGATCGACATGATCTGCAAGTACATCGACCAGTACCAGGCCGACGGATTGCTGATCAACTCGATCAAGAGCTGCAACAGCTTCTCGGCCGGGCAGCTCCTGATCCTGCGCGAAGTCGAGAAGCGCACCGGCAAGCCGGCCGCGTTCATCGAGACCGACCTCGTCGACCCGCGCTACTTCTCGGCGGCCAACGTGAAGAACCGGCTCGAGAGCTACTTCCAGATGGTCAAGCAGAAGCGCACCGCAGCCGGGTCGTCCTCGACGGTCATCCCGATCGCGGCAGCGCACTAGGGCGGGGGACGACATGCGCTGCTTCATCGGCATTGATCTCGGCTCGACCACCACCAAGGCCGTGGTGATCGACGAGAACCAGAACATCCTCGGGCGCGGCATCACCAACTCGCGCTCGAACTACGACACGGCCGCAGCGATCGCCAAGCAGGAGGCGCTCGTCAACAGCCGCTTCCATCTGTTCCGCGAGGCGCTGGCGCAGACGAAAGCACTCAACGGCGCGCTCGATGATTTCCTCGGCCAGCTCGAGCGCGACTTTCGCTCCGAGCAGTATCTCGAGCAACTCGCCGACCTTGACCAGACCTGCCAGCGCAGCCTGGCAACCGCGAAGTTCGGTGATGCAACCGCAGCGGTCGGTGAGGCGCTGACCGAAGTGTTCAAGCGGCTGGCCACGGAAGCACCCCTGCTCTTTGCGCCGGGTGCCAAGCGCAAGAGCGACTTCTTCCGCGACATCGCCGGCAGCCAGTATCTCGCCACGGGTGAGACGGTGGCCAAGGAAGCGGGCGTGCGCTACGACTTCCTGCTCAATCTGTTCGACCGCTCGATCATCGAAGTCGAGAACCGCGTCTATGGCGACTCGATCAAGCGCCATCTGCTGGCGGCCCTCGAACGCACCTTCGTCGTGCTACCCGAAACCGCCGCCCGCCGCGCGCAGGTCGAATCGCCGATCAAGGGCATTCTCGACACCGAGCTGGAAGAAACCTACACCGTCGGCACCGGTTACGGACGCGCACGGCTGCCGTTCTCGAAGGAGCACATCCGCTCCGAAATCCTGTGCCACGGCCTGGGCGCGCACATGATGCACCCGGGCACCGCGACCGTGCTCGACATCGGCGGCCAGGACACCAAGGCGATCCAGGTCGACAAGAATGGCATCGTCGAGAGTTTCCAGATGAACGACCGCTGCGCCGCCGGCTGCGGACGCTATCTCGGCTACATCGCCGACGAGATGAACATGGGTCTGCACGAACTGGGACCCATGGCAATGAAGTCGACCAAGACGATTCGCATCAATTCGACCTGCACCGTGTTCGCCGGCGCCGAACTGCGCGATCGGTTGTCGCTCGGCGACAAGCGCGAGGACATCATGGCCGGACTGCATCGCGCGATCATCCTGCGCGCGATGTCGATCCTCGCGCGCTCGGGCGGCATCCGCAACGAATTCACCTTCACCGGCGGCGTGGCGAAGAACGAGGCCGCGGTGAAGGCGCTGAAGGAACTCGTCACCGAGAACTACGGCGCAATGACCCTGAACATCAACCCCGACTCGATCTACACCGGCGCGCTCGGCGGCGCCACGTTCGCGTGGCGCGCGGTGATTGAAGAGGGGAAATCCGCGGAGGCACGGCAATGATCACGACGATCGGCATCGACATCGGCTCCGGCGCCGTCAAGAGCGTGCTGTTCCGCGTCGAGGGCGGCAGGCAGGAGTGGCTCGCGAAGCGCTGCGAGCGCATCCGCCGCCGCGACCCGCTGACGCTGGCTGCGGAAGGCCGCGACGCGGTGCTTGCGGACGCCGGGCTGGCCGCGAATGACATCGACTACATCGCCACCACCGGCGAGGGCGAGAACGTCAAGTTCGCCACCGGCCACTTCTACTCGATGACCACGCACGCGCGCGGCGGCGTGTTCCTCCACCCCGGCATCAGCGCGGTGGTCGACGTCGGCGCGCTGAACGGCCGTGCGATCTACGTCGACGAGCGCGGCAAGGTGCTGTCGTACAAGATGACGAGCCAGTGCGCGTCCGGCTCAGGCCAGTTCCTGGAGAACATCGCGCGCTACCTCGGCGTCGCGGTCGAGGAAATCGGCGCACTGTCGGAAAGCTCGAAGAACCCCGAGAAGGTCAGCTCGATCTGCGCAGTGCTCGCGGAGACCGACGTGATCAACATGGTCTCGCGCGGCATCGCCACGCCCGACATCCTCAAGGGCATCCACCTGTCGATGGCGTCGCGCATCGTGAAGCTGCTGAAGGTCACCGGCATCAAGGAAGGCACGGCGCTGCTGACCGGCGGCCTGGCGCTCGACAGCGGGCTGCTGGCCGCGATCCGGGAGGAGATGGTCAACGAGAAGGTCAACGTGAAGGCGATCAGCCACCCGGATTCGATCTATGCCGGCGCGATCGGCGCCGCGCTGTGGGGCGCATTCCGGCACGAGAAGCTGGCGGAGCTGCAAAGCCGCGCCGCCGCGTAGCAGCAGGAGCATTGCAATGGCATTGATGATCAACCAGGACTGCACCGCCTGCGATGCGTGCAAGCCGCCCTGTCCCAACGAGGCGATCGCAGTCGGCGACCCGATCTACGTGATCGATCCGCTCAAGTGCACCGAGTGCGTCGGCGCCGAGGACGAGCCGCAGTGCATGCTGGTCTGCCCGGCCGACTGCATCGTGCCGAACCCGGACTTCCAGGAATCGAAGGACGAGCTGATGGCGAAGTACCAGGCGCTGCACGGCTGATCCGCGCAGCGCGGCCTCAGGTCCCGCCGACGAAGGGATTGCTGCGCCGTTCGCGGCCGAACGTGCTTTCCGGGCCGTGGCCGGGGATGAACACGGTGTCGTCCCCCATCGGCCACAGCCGATCGACGATGCTGGCGATCAGCGTTTCGTGATCCCCGCCCGGCAGATCGCTGCGGCCAACGCTGCCGGCGAACAGCACGTCGCCGACGAACGCGCGACGCGCCTGTCCGTTGTGGAACACCACGTGCCCCGGCGTGTGCCCGGGGCAATGCCGCACCTCGAGCTCGCATTCACCGACGCGGACGCAGTCGCCGTCCGCAAGCCACCGGCTCGGCGCAAACGCCTCGGCCGCCGGCAGGCCGAACATCACCGACTGCTGCGGCAACGCGTCGATCCAGAACTGGTCGGCCGCATGCGGACCGATGATCGGAGCCGCGAGTTCGCGCGCCAGCGCACCCGCGCCACCCGCGTGATCGATGTGCGCATGCGTCAGCAGGATCTGCTCGAGACGAACGCCGAGCCGCCCGGCGGCGGCGCGCAGGCGGGCGATCTCCCCTCCCGGATCGATCACCGCGCCGGCCATCGTCCGGTCGCACCAGACGATCGAGCTGTTCTGCTGGAACGGCGTGACGGGGATGGTCTGGTAGCGCAGCATCGTCGGGTGGAGGACGAAGGGCGTCGTCAGGACGGCTGCCGATCGACCGCGATCGCGCCGTCGGCGACGAGTGCGTCGCATTCCTCGTCACCGATGCCGGCCTCGCGCAGCACGCTGCGCGTGTGCTCGGCGTAGCGTGGCGGAAACGCGAACTGGGTCGGACCGTCGAGGTCCACCGCCGGCGGCTGCAGCCGCAGCGTGCGGCCATCGGGCATCGTGCTGGTCGTCATCTTGCGCGCGACTGCCTCCATCTGTGCGACCTGCGCGATCGTCTGGATCGGCGCGTGCGGAATGTTGGCGCGCCGGAAGTCTTCCATCAGCTCCGCGCGCGTGAAACTGCGCGTCACCGCGGCGATGTCGGCGTGGATGCGAGCGCGCTCGCGATGTCGGCCCTCGTTGGTCCGGCGCGCGTCGTTGGCGATCGCGGCGAACTTCGGAATCTGCGTCAGCCGCTGCCACTGCAGGTCGTTGCCGATCGCGACGAACACGAAGCCATCCCGGGTCGGATAGGCATTGGTCGGAATGAATTTGCGGTGCTCGTTGCCGGCGCGGCTGACCTCTGACTCGTCGCATTCGAAGTTCAGCAGCGGCAGCGTGGTGACGAGCCACGACGCGGCCGACTGCAGCATCGACACGTGGATCGCGCGCCCGCGGCCGGTATCGGCGCGTTCGAGCAGCGCCGCCATCACCTCGGCATACAGGTCGTCGCCGGCCTTCAGGTCGATCAGGGGCACGCCGCACAGGGTCGGCGGACCGCTGCGTTCGCCGGTGAGTTCCATGAATCCGACCATGGCCTGCATCGCCGGATCGTAGCCGGGCACGTCGGGGTAGTCGGGCCCCATTGCGGAAATGCCGGCCCAGATCAGATCGGGCTTCAGCGCGGCAAGCGTCTCGTAATCAATGCCGAGTTGCCGGTAGCGCCGGGGAATCGTGTTGCAGCAGAAGACGTCGACCGCGAGTGCGGTGATCAGGCGCTGCAGCAGCCGCTGGCCTTCCGGATGGCGCAGGTCGATCGCGATCGCTTCCTTGCCGACGTTCTGCGCGACGAAGTAGCTGCGCCGGTCGTCGCCAACGATGCGCTTGCCGATATAGCGGTTCGGATCGCCCGGCAGTGCGCCTGCGTGCGGAGTCGGTTCGATGCGGATCACGCGCCAGCCCTTGTGCACGAAGCGCAGCGTCGCGTGCGGCAGCGACAGCGCCTGCTCGAGCGACAGCACGATGCGGCGACGCGCTGGCGTCATGTCTCGCAATCCGCTTCGTCGAGTCCGTAGTCGCGCAGCGCCGATGCGCGGCTGATCTTGCCGTCGCGCAGATCGGCCACCACCTGCGCGCGGTCACGCCGGCGCGGATCGCCGTAGCCGCCGGCGCCCGGCAGGCGCACGCTGACAAGATCGCCGGCGCGCAACGTATCGAGCCCCTTCGATGCCATGCGCCGCTCGGCCGGGCTGCCCTCGTTCAGTACGATCGAGCCGCACGATCCCGCCATCCCGCCGAACAGTCCCTGCGGCGCGAACTTGTGGCGGTCGCCGTAACGCGCGAAGCTGACGCGATCGGCCAGCAGCCGGATGTCGCGCCTCAGCGCCAGCCCGCCGCGATAGGTGCCGGGCCCGCCCGAATCGCAGATGAACTCGTAGCGCTCGATGCGAACCGGGAACTGCCGCTCCAGAACCTCGACCGGCGTGTTCATGAAGCGCGGCAGGTGGCTGTCCTGGCCGTCGCGCCCGTCCCGATACGGACGCGCGCCGGATCCGCCGCCCTGGATGTCGGTGTAGATGAATGGCGCGCCCGTGTCGGGATGCCGGCCGCCGAAGCCGCAGGTGCTGATCTGCCCATGCGAGCCCGCCGTCACGCGCTCTGGCACGGCGCTCGCAAGCGCGCGCAGCATCGCCTCGACGATCTTCTGCGACGCGTTGGTGCGCGCGGCGACGGCGCCCGGCGGCAACGGATCGACGATGCTTCCCTTGCGCGTCAGCACCCTGATCGGCCGGTAGCAGCCGGAGTTGGGCGGGATGCCGGGATCGACGACCGCGATCATCACGTAGTACGCAGCCGCATGCGTGTTGGCGACGGTCGAATTCGTATTGCCTTCGGCCTGCGGATCGCTGCCGGTCAGGTCGACGATGGCCTCCCCGTTGCCGATGGTCAGTTTCACGTGGATGCGGATCGGACGATCGTTCACGCCATCGTCGTCGATGAAGTCTTCCGCCTCGTACGTGCCCGCCGGCAGTGACGCGAGCCCATGGCGCATGCGCCGCTCCGAGTAGTCGAGCAGCTCTGCGCAGGCGCTCTGCATCGTCTGCTCGCCATAGCGGCGGAACATGCGTCCCAGGCGCTCGGTGCCAACCATCAGTGACGACACCTGCGCGCGGATGTCGCCGAGCGTCTTGTCCGGCACGCGGATCTGGTTGGCGATGATGCCGACGATCTCGGCGTCCTCCTGGCCCGCCTTGACCAGCTTGACCATCGGCAGGCGCAGGCCTTCCAGGTAGATCTCGCGCACGCCGCCGGCCACGCCGCCGGCCGCGACGCCGCCGAGATCCGAGTGGTGCGTGATGTTGCCGACGAAGCCGATCAGCTTGCCCTCATGGAACGCGGGCGCGATCGCATACAGGTCCATGATGTGCTGGCCGCCGCGATACGGATCGTTTGTGATGATCACGTCGCCGGGCGCGAGTCGCTGCGGCGGATACGCCTTGACCAGCTCGCGCATCGTTATCTCGAAGCCGGCCAGCAGGCTTGGGTTGTGATGCGCCTGCGCGACCGTCTGGCCGTGCGCATCGGTGACCACGCAGGAGATGTCCTTGATCTCGGTGATGATCGTCGAGCGGCCGGTGCGCACCAGCGTGTTGCCCATCTCGTCCGCGACCTGCTCGAGGCCGTAGCGGATCACCTGCATCGTGATGACGTCGGTCATTCCTGCTTCTCCTGCGCGAGCGGCACCGCCAGCCCGAGATCGTCGAGCACGTTGGCATGCGTGCCGGGCGGAATCAGCGTCGACGAGGTCTCCTCCTCGATCAGCGCGGGCCCCGCGATAACCATGCCCGGACGCAACCGGTCGCGCTCGTACACGGCGGTCGGCGCGAAGCCGAGCGACTCGAAGTAGACCGGCCGCATGCCCTTCTGCGCGATCGACGTGTCCCCGCCCGGCGCGAGGCGCGGCAGCTCGATCGGTGCGTTGCGACCGAGCGCGACGACGCGCAGATTGACGATCTCGATCGGTTCGCCGTCGAAGAAGAACGCGTAGCGCTCGCGGTACAGACCGGCGAACGCGTCGAGCAGCGCATTCATCCCGGCGGCGTCGAAAGCTCCGGGGTTCGGCAACGGCAACGAAAGCTCGTAGGTCTGGCCGACCACCTTCAGGTCGGCATAGCGGACGAGGCTGCGCGCCGCCGGGCCGAATCCCTGCTCGGAGAGATCGGCTGCGGCCTGCCGCTCCAGCGCGCGGTACGCGCGCTCGAGCGCGGCGAAATCGGCGCAGTCGCTGCGCACGCCGCCGAGCGCGCTGACGTAATCGAGGCGCACGTCGCTGACCAGCAGGCCCACTGCGGAAAACGTGCCCGGCAGCGGCGGAACGATCGCCTCGCGCATCGACAGCGCACGCGCGAGATCGACCGCGTGCA
>JBLMYK010000118.1:0-3477 GCA_050258235.1 Gemmatimonadota bacterium
CCGCGTGCGGCTGGCATCGCTGCACGCCGACCCGATTCTCGCTGCTCTTCGGGACAGCGCGGCGCGTCAGTAGAATCGGCTGCACGGCGCGTCGACGCGCCGCCGTGCAGCTGCGATGAACGAGTCATCTCCCCCGCCCTCCGCACCATCCCCGGTTCCACCCGCGGCGCAAAGCGCGGCGCCGCGTCGCGCGCGCCTGTGGGTCTGGGTCGCGCTCGCGGCGATCGCGATCGGCGGCGTGATCGCCTATCGGAGCCTGCTGGTCAGCATCGGCGAACTGCACGAGCAGACGGCGCAGCTGGCGCGCGATACGGCGCCGGCGATCGCACAGGCGCGCCGGGACGCGCAGGACGCGCAGCGGCAGGTCGAGGAACTCAGGCAGGCCGTGGAGGCGATGCAGGCCGAACGCGATTCGCTCGAACAGCTGGTTGGCGACGTTGCACGCATGCGGGACGAAGCGGCGCTGATCGACATCGAGCGGCTCGTCACGCTGGCGTCCGCAGAGCTGCAGATATCCGGACACGTGCCCACGGCGCTAGCTGCGCTGCAGGCGGCGCAGATGCGCCTGACGCAGGTCGACCGTCCCCAGTATCTCGGAATGCGCCGCGCGCTGGAGCGAGACATCGAGAAACTGCGCGCCGTGCCGCAGGTCGATTTCACCGGGCTGGCGCTGAAGCTCGATCAGATCCTGCAATCGGTCGACGGCTGGCCGCTGCTGTCCGAGGCGAAACACGCACGTGCCGCCACACCGGCGAAGAGCGCGCCGCCCGCTGCTCCGGCCGGAGCCTGGGACCGCATCCGCGCGTGGGTGGCGCTGGAGTTCGGCGACCTGATCCGCATTCGCGAGGTCGAGACTCCTGAGGCGCTGCTGCTGTCGTCGAGCCAGCAGCAACTCGTTCGGGAGCGCCTGAAGCTGAGGCTGCTGAGCGCGCGGCAGGCGCTGCTCGCGCGCAACGACCGGCTGTTCCGCAGCGACCTGGCGGACGCGCAGGCGACGATCCGCCGCTACTTCGATGCGCGCGCGGCCGGACCGGCGGAGGCGCTGGCACAACTGCGGCAGGTTGCGCAGACGACGCTCGCAGTCGATGTTCCTTCGCTGAGCGACAGCCTCGCCGCGCTGCGGGCGTTGCGCTCCGCGCCGCCGTCGAAGCGGTAGGTTCCGATGAAGTCGCTGATCTGGGCCCTGCTGCTCGCGCTGATCGCCGCTGCGCTGGCGATCGCCGCCCAGTTCAACGACGGCAACGTCGCGATCCTGGTGCCGCCCTACCGGATCGACCTGTCCCTGAACCTGTACCTGTTGCTGTCGGTGGTGTTTGCGCTCGTGGTCTATGTGATCGCGTACGTCGCGCACCGGGCGTTCGATTTTCCGCGCCAGGTGGCGCTTTATCGCGAGCGCCGCGAGATTCTGGGCGGGCAGCGCGCGCTGAAGGAGGCGCTGGTGGCGCTGATGGAAGGTCGCTTCGCGCGCGCCGAGCGGGCGGCCAGGGCCGCACAATCGTCAGCGGATAGCGCCGGCCTGGCGGCGCTCATCGGCGCGCGCGCGGCTCATCGGATGCAGGAATACGACCGGCGCGACGCCTGGTTGCAGGCGGCCGCGGCGGATCGCGGCGTGCAGACCGCGCGCCTGGTGTCGGGTGCGGAGATGTGGGCCGAGAGCCGGGAGAACGAGCGGGCACTGGAGGCAATCCGCGGCGTGCAGGCAGGAGGCAGCCGGCACATCCATGCGGCGCGCATTGCGCTGGCGGCGAACGCCCAGGCCGGCCGCTGGGACGAGCTGCTGCGCAGCGTGCGTGCGCTGGCGAAGCGCAACGCGCTGCATGAGGTCCTGGCGGCGCGCTACAAGCGGGTCGGCTATCGAGCGCGTCTGATGGAAAAGCGCCACGATGCGGGACTGCTCGAGGCGGAAATCAGCCGCATTCCGACGGAGGATCGACGCGAACCCGGACTCGCGGCCGACGCCGCGCGTTGGCTCGCCGCCCTCGAGCGCGGCGCCAGCGCGGCGGCGCTGCTGGAGGACGCGCTCGCTCATGCGTGGGACCCGCGGCTGATCGACGCCTACGGCCAGATCGACGCGCCTCCGTATCGGGAGCGGATCGAGAATTGCGAAGCCTGGCTCCAGGAGCACCCGAACGACGCCGTGCTGCTGCGCTGCCTTGGTCGCCTGTGCATGCGCGAGCAACTGTGGGGAAAGGCGGCAAAGTATCTGAAGGAGAGCGCGACGATCCTGCCGCACCCCGAGACGTCGATTGCGCGCGCGCAGTTGGCCGAGCTGACCGACGACCCGGCCGCGGCGCGAGAGCACTACCGGGATGCCGCGCTGGCTTACTCGCGTCTGGCGCAGACGGTCGAGCGAGACGCATCGGTGCGTGTCGCGCGGCGAGACTCTTCGATCTGAGTCGGTGCGCATCGATGTCGCGCACTCGTGACGGCTTGACAAGGGTGGGTGTGCTGCGGAGACTTTCGGCGCCTCGAACGAAGGAGAGATGATGAAGTTGACCCGTATTGCTTTCGTTGCTGCGCTGCTGGTTGCCGCGGCGTTTGTTCCGGCCCGGGCGCAGACGACGATCAAGATCGGCTATGCCACGTCACCGACATCGCATTACGGCGTCGGCTCGACGGTCTTCTGCGAAGAGGTCGAGAAACGCACCGGCGGCCGCTACAGGTGCCAGCAGTTTCCGAACTCCGCGCTGGGCGGAGAGCGCGAGATGATCGAGGCGGTGCAGCTCGGCACGCTCGACGTCGTCAACACCTCAACGGGCCCGATCGGCAATTTCGTCCCAGAAATCAACATCGTCGATATCCCGTTCCTGTTCCGCGACTACGACCATGCACGCAAGACGCTGGATGGCCCTATCGGCGATGAGCTGCGCGCGAAGTTCCCGGCCAAGGGCCTGATCGCGCTGGCATGGACGGAGAACGGCTTCCGCCATATGACCAACAGCAAGCACCCGATCAACACGCCGGACGACGTCAAGGGGCTGAAGATCCGCACCATGCAGAACAAGGTGCATATCCAGGCATTCCAGTCGATCGGGGTGCAGCCGACACCGATGGCTTTCCCCGAACTGTTCACAGCGCTGCAGCAGGGGACGGTCGACGGGGAAGAGAATCCGATTCCGGTGATCCTTTCAGCCAAGTTTGCGCAGGTGCAGAAGTACCTGTCGCTGACCGGACACGTCTATTCGCCGGCGATGATCCTGGTGTCGCCGGCGCTGTGGAACAAGCTGTCGGATGCCGACAAGAAGGCATTCACGGAGGCGGGCAAGGCGGCGAGCGCGGCGCAGCGCAAGAAGGTCAATGACGACGAGGCGAGCGGCATCGAGGAACTGCGCAAGGCCGGCATGCAAGTGGTGACGAATCCGGACGGCAATGCGTTCCGGCGCGCGATGACGCCGGTGTGGGCCGAGTTCGCCAAGCAATACGGCGCTGACAATATTCGCCGCATTCAAGAGGTCAAATAAGGCTCGGCGGTGCCGG
>JBLMYK010000119.1:0-2672 GCA_050258235.1 Gemmatimonadota bacterium
GTGTGATAGCGCTCCTCGCTCGCGCGCAGCGCCTCCTCGGACGCGCGTCGCGCGGCCTCGCCTTGCTCGTGTTCCAGTTCGGCGACCGCGCGCGCGGCGAATATCTTGAGCATGGACTCGGCCAGCCGGTCGTCCGCGAGCGGCTGGCTGTGCATGACCCCGATCAGTCCGAGCGCGCGGTTCCTCGAATCGGTCAGAGGATAAGCCGCGTAGCTCTCGACGCCGAGGCGCAACGCCATGTTGTCGCCGGGAAACAGGCGCCGGATATCACGCGGATGGAAACGGAACTGCCGGCCGACGACGTCGGCGCAGGGCGTGCCGGCGAGATCGTACTCGATGTTGTCAACGATGCGGCCCTGGGCGTACAGCGCGATGGTACGCATGCGGCCGGGATTGTCCGGCAGTGCGATGTAGGCGTAGTCCACGCCGAGGGCATTGGCGCAGCAGCTCACCAGCGCCGCGAAGATGTTGTCGTCGCTCACGCCGGAGACGCCGAGCGCCGACTGGCGCAGCACTTCCTCGGTGCGCTTGCGTTCGGTGATGTCGGTCGAGATGCCGCAGACCGCATACGCCGCGCCGCGGCCGTCGCGCAGCGGGAACTTGAGCGAGATGTAGGTATGCACGGCGCCGTCCTGCGGCACCTGTTCCTCGAACTCGATCGGGCCGTTGCGCGCGAAGACGAGCTCGTCGTTGCGGTGCAATTCGGCCACGATCCGGGGAGGGAAGAGTTCCGCGTCGGTATGGCCGATGACATCGGCCTCGCGCCGGCCGAACAATTGCAGGAACCGCCGGTTGACGTACAGATAACGACCGTCACGTTCCTTGACGTACACCACGGCGGTGGCGTGGTCGAGGATCTGTTGCAGGACGAGAAAGCCGTCCTTGTTGTCCGTTATCGGTTGGGACTTGGTCGTCATGCGTCTTCCTCTGTTGTCGCCGTGGCGCTGGCTTAATTGCTAGTGTACCCGCGCCCGGGGCGCCGCCAAGACGGTGTTACAGACCTGAAACAAATGAAACAAAACGTCACTTCTGCCCCGGGCGGAATTCAGTCCGGGTTCGGGACGAACATGTAACCGGCGCCGCGGATCGTCTTGAGCGTCTGCGGTTTGTCCGGGTCGGACTCGATTTTCTTGCGCAGGCGCGCGATGCGGATATCGATGCTGCGGTCGAACGGGTCCCAGTCGCGGTTACGCGTCAGGTTTAGTATCTGGTCGCGCGACAGCACCCGGTTGGGGCGCTCGGCGAAGATCTTGAGCAGGTCGAATTCCATGCTGGTGAGAGGGATTTCCTGGCGCCGGTCGTCGAGCAACTGGCGCGTGTCGAGGTCGAGCGTGCAGCGCCCGAAGGCAACGCGCCGCGACCCGGTTTCCTTGGCCGCGCGCGGTTCCTGTTCCGATTCCGCGCGCTGATAACGGCGCAGCACGCTCTTGATGCGGGCGCGCAGCTCGCGCGGGTCGAAGGGCTTGGTCAGGTAGTCGTCGGCGCCGACCTCGAGCCCGACCACCCGGTCGACGACTTCGTCGGCCGCGGTCACCATGATGATCGGGAGATCGAATCGCTCGCGCACGTAGCGCGCCAGCGTGAGCCCGTCCTCTCCCGGCAGGTTCACGTCCAGCAGCACCACATCCGGCACTTGCTTCGCCAGCAGCTCGCGCATGGACTTGCCGCCGTCCGCCGTCATGACCTCGAATCCGTGGGAGGCGAGGTACTCGGCCAGCATCTCGCGGATCTCGGCCTCGTCGTCGACGACCAGAACGCGCTGTTTGCTCTCCACGCTTTCTCCCGGGTCCGATCTGATCAACGCCCGGATTATAGCAACACGTCGATACAAACCGGCAACAAAAATCCCCGGGTGCGAAATCATGCCGATACATACCGGGCCTAGAGTTCGTCCCGTGCAGAGGCGGTCCGCGTTGACAGAAAAGCAGAGCGCCGCTGCAGGCGGGCAGGTTCAACCGGCGATGGACGACCGACCCAATCAAACATCGATCTGAACAGGAGACAAGTGTCATGCAAACGAGTCAGGCCAACGTGGTGGTGGATTTGAAGCAGGTGCTCAGTCGCAGACGCGGCGATGAGCTGGAAAGCGAAATCGGCGGCATCCATGGCGTCAGCCGGGTGCAGGTGAGCGCGCGCACGCGCCGTCTGGTGCTCGTGGACTACGACCCGCAGACTGTCAGCTCGCAGAATATTCTCGGCGCCGTGTTGCGCCGCGGATACGACGCGCGGCTGATCGGCATGTGATCCGGCGCCCGGACGCGCGGCGCGCGTCCGGGCGACACATCAACCATCCTTCGAGGAGACAGTCATCATGAACAGAATCGCGGCATTCATTTACGGCGTCATCTGTTACGCCATTTTCTTCGGAACCTTCCTGTACGCCATCGGTTTCGTCGGGAATTTCATTGTGCCGAAGTCCATCGACGCGACGCCGGCGGGGCCACTGGTCCCGGCGCTTCTCGTCGACGCGCTGCTGCTCGGCGTCTTCGCAGTGCAGCACAGTGTGATGGCGCGCCCGGGTTTCAAGCGGCTGTGGACACGGATCGTGCCCAAGCCGGTCGAGCGCAGCACCTTCGTGCTGTTCGCGAGCCTGGCGCTGATCGCGGTGTTCGCGTACTGGCAGCCGATCGGCGGGGTGATCTGGGACGTGCAGAATCCGGTAGGGCAGGCCG
>JBLMYK010000120.1:0-7980 GCA_050258235.1 Gemmatimonadota bacterium
GCGCGGCCGCTGGCGCTGAAGATGGACGCGCTGCAGCCGTCGGGATCGTTCAAGCTGCGCGGCATCGGCCTGGCGGCGGAACGCGCGGTGGCGCGCGGCGCGCAGGAACTGGTGTGCCCGTCGGGCGGCAACGCCGGTTTTGCCGCCGCGCACGCAGGGGCGAAGCTGCAGGTACCGACCACGATCGTGGTGCCGCAGTCCACGCTCGCGAGCGTGCGCGACCGGATTGCGGCAATCGGCGCCACCGTGATCGTGCACGGCGCGGTGTGGGACGAATCGAACGAATTCGCAATGGCGCTCGCCCGCGAGCGCGGCGCGGCTTACCTGCACGCATTCGACGACCCGGACATCTGGGACGGCCACGCGACGCTGATCGACGAGTGCATCGCCGACGGCATCGAGTTCGATGCGGTCGCCTGCTGCGTCGGCGGCGGCGGCCTGCTGGCCGGCATCGTGCAGGGCCTGCAACGGAACGATCTGCGCCACGTGCCGGTGATCGCCGTCGAAACCGAAGGCGCAGCCTCCTTCGCGGCGGCCTTGGAGGCGGGCGCGCCGGTCATGCTGCCGGCGCTGACCTCGATCGCGACCTCGCTCGGCGCCAAGCGCGTGTGCGCCCGCGCGGTCGAACTGGCGCGCGAGCATGAGATCGTCCCCCTGACAGTCAGCGACGCGCAGGCGATCGCGGCCTGCCTAAAGTTCGCCGACGAGTTTCGCGTGCTGGTCGAGCCCGCGTGCGGGGCCACGCTCGCCGCGCTCGACGTGCATCCGGAACGCTTTGCGCGCTTCGGCCGCGTGCTGGTGGAAGTCTGCGGCGGCATCGGCGTTTCGCTGGCGAAGCTGGCCGAATGGCGCCGCGAGTTCAGCCTGCCGTGAGCCGCCGACGATGAGCCTGCCGACGATCGAACTCGGCCTGCCCGGCTGGACGCTGCGCGCCTGGCGCGATGGCGATGCCGACTCGCTCGTTCGCCACGCCGACGATCCGCGCGTGTGGCGGAACATGAGCGATGCTTTCCCGCATCCGTACACGATCGAGATCGCGCGGCACTGGGTCGCGCGAGGACACATCGACTTCGGCGGCGACAACTGGGCGATCGCATGGCAGGACGAGGGGGTCGGCGGCTGCGGCGTGCATCCGGGCAGCGGCGCGGCGCGCTGCAGCTGCGAGGTCGGCTATTGGCTGGGCCAGGCGTTCTGGAATCGCGGCGTCGGCAGCCGCATCGTCGGCGCGCTGGTCGGGGAGGCATTCGCCCGTCCGGAGATAACGCGCGTGTTCGCGAAGGTGCACGCGGACAATCCGGCGTCGATGCGCGTGCTTGAGAAGAACGGCTTCGAGCGCGAGGGCCTGCTGCGCAAGAGCGTGCTGAAGGCCGGAACGCCGATCGATGTCGTGAGCTATGCAAGGATCCGCGAGTGAAGGAGATTCCGATGCATCCCTGGCTGGCACAGATGGAGACCCTGCGCGCGCGCACCGCTCAGCCCGGCGTGGCCGACCCGGCGATCCTCGGCCGCTTGAGTGGCCTCGGGTTCCTGCAGGGGATCGTGCGCGGCGAGATCCCCGACCCGCCGATCACGCGCACGCTCGACTTCTACCTGCTCGAAGTCGAGCCGGGACGCGCCGTGTTCCTGGGCCTGCCGGGGTTCGCCCACTACAACCCGATCAGCACCGTGCACGGCGGCTGGCACGGCACGCTGCTCGACTCCGCGATGGCCTGCGCGGTGCAGACGCTGTGCGAGGTGGGGCGCGCGTACACCACGCTCGAGTTCAAGATCCACTGCGTGCGCGCGCTGACCGACAAAACGGGGCCGGTGCGTGCGGAAGGCAAGGTGATCGCGAGCGGGCGCCGCATGGCGACCGCCGAAGGGCGCCTGGTCGATGCCGACGGCAGGCTGTATTCGCACGGCACGACGACCTGCATGCTGTTCGACGTCGAGGGTCCGCGCGGTTGACGCTGCCTCGGTCGACGACGCGCCCGCGAAGGATGGCGCGCGCTCGACACCGGACGGATGCCTTTGGCCGCGCGAGTGCGCGACAATCCGGTGACAGCCATCGGAGGACCTGCCGATGGCCCCGGAAAGACTCGAACTCCTGCACGCAGCCTTAGGATGACCCTTCTCGGACTCAGCATCGCCAAGCTCGGCCTGTTCGCGTTCGCGGTGCTGCTGCTCGCGCTCACTCCCGGACCGGTGTGGGTCTACCTGCTGTCCCGCACGCTGGCGCAGGGCAGGCGCGCCGGCTATTTCTCCCTGTTCGGGGTGGCGGCGGGCGTGTTCATGCACCTGTTCCTCGCGGCGTTCGGGCTGTCGGCGCTGCTGCTGGCGATTCCGGCCGCATTCGATGCGATCAAGCTCGCCGGCGCGGCGTACCTGCTGTGGCTGGCGTGGTCGACGGTGCGCGGCAACGGCATCTCGTTCGAGGCGCAGCCGCTGCCGCCCGCCCCCGATCGCGTGCTGTTCCGTCAGGCGATGGTCGCCGCCGCCGTCAATCCGAAAGTGGCGGTGTTCTACCTGTCCCTGTTCCCTCAGTTCGTCGATCCGGCGGCCGGCTCGGTACTGGCGCAGAGCCTGGTGCTCGGCGTGGTGCACATCACGGTGGGCACGCTGGTCGACGGTGCGCTCGTGACGCTGGCCGGCTTCCTGTCCGCCTGGTTTGCCACACGCCCGCTGTGGCTGCGCACGCAGCGCTGGTTCCTCGGCACGGCGTTCGGCGCGCTGGCGGTGTGGCTGGCGCTGACGCCGCGCCACGCGGTGACGTCATGACCTCTCGCCGCCGCGGTTTGTGATGGACGATCTGGCTGCCACCGCGTTCGGCGCGCGCTTCGATCACTCGATGCCGCAGCCCGGCGCGATCGCGCGCGCGATCCTCGAGGGCTTCGATCGCCACTACCGGCTGTTCCGCTACGCCGCCCAGCAGGCGAAGCAGCGGTTCGAGAACGGCGACTGGCTCGGCATGCGCGAGTCGGCGCGCGAGCGAATCGCGTTCTACGACCAGCGCGTGATCGAGGCGTCGGTGCGCATCGAGGGCGACTTCGACCTTGCGGCGCTGAAGGACGAGGAGCGCGACGCACTGTGGCAGGCGGTCAAGCAGCATTACGTGGCGCTGCTGGCCGAACACCGCCAGCCCGAGTGCGCGGAAACCTTCTTCAACTCCGTGTGCGCCAAGCTGCTGCACCGGGACTACTTCCGCAACGCCTTCATCTTCGTGCGGCCGGGGGTGGCGACCGACTACATGGATTCGGATCCGCCGTCGTATCGCAGCTACTACCCGGCGAGTGGCGGGAAGAATGCGGGGCTGCGCGCCACGCTGCGGCGGATCCTGATCGATTACGGACTGGCCTGTCCCTGGATCGATGTCGAGCGCGACATCCGACGGGTGATCCGCGCCGTATGCGACGCACACGATCGGGGGGAGGCGCCCAACGCGCTGACGCGTCCGTTCCACGTCGAGCCCGACTGCCAGATCCAGGTGCTGTCGAGCCTGTTCTACCGCAACAAGGGCGCGTACATCGTCGGCCGCATCATCAACGGCACGCGCATCACGCCGCTCGCGGTGCCGATCCTGCGCGACGAGCGAGGCCAGCTGTACCTGGATGCAGTGCTGTTCAGCGGCCAGCACCTTGCCACGCTGTTCTCTTTCACGCGCGCGTACTTCCTGGTCGACATGGAAGCGCCGAGCGCGTATGTCGAGTTCATCCGCTCGATCCTGCCGCACAAGCCGGCCTCCGAGCTGTACACGATGGTCGGGTTGCAGAAGCAGGGCAAGACGCTCTTTTACCGCGACTTCCTGCACCATCTGCGGCATTCGACCGACCAGTTCGTGATCGCGCCCGGGATCAAGGGGCTGGTGATGACGGTGTTCACGCTGCCGTCGTATCCGTACGTGTTCAAGATGATCAAGGACGTGATCCCGTTTCCGAAGGAAACCGACAGCGAGCAGATCAAGAGCAAGTACCAGCTGGTGAAGATGCACGACCGCGTCGGCCGCATGGCCGACACCTGGGAGTACTCGCAGGTGCAGCTGCCGCGCGCACGTTTTTCGCCCGCGCTGCTCCAGGAGCTGCTGAATTTCTGCGCCAACCAGATCGAACTGACGCCGGACACGGTGCTGATCAAGCACGTGTACATCGAGCGCCGGATGACGCCGCTGAACATCTACCTGATGCACGCGTCCGACGCCGAAGTCGACCACGCGATCCGCGAATACGGCCAGGCGATCAAGGACCTCGCCGCGGCCAACATCTTCCCGGGCGACATGCTGTACAAGAACTTCGGCGTGACCCGCCTGAACCGCGTCGTGTTCTACGACTACGACGAGATCGAGTACATGACCGACACCGACTTCCGCCGCGTGCCGCCGCCGCGCAACGAGGAGGACGAGATGTCGGACCAGCCCTGGTACCACGTCGGCAAGCACGACGTGTTCCCGGAGCAGTGGGCGCCGTTCCTGCTCGGCGACCCGCGCATCAAGTCCGCGCTGCTGAAGTATCACGCGGATCTGTTCACGCCCGAGTTCTGGCAAAGCCGCAAGGAGCGTATCCAGGCGGGGCACCTGGAGGACGTCTTCCCGTATCCGGAAGAGACCCGGTTCGAGCACTGGTTCGGCGCTGCCGCCCTCTGACAGGGTTGCAGGCAGCAGCCGGAACGGCCCCAATCCGCCAAAACTTGGCTACAGTTGCGGGCCACGGCGCACGGCTCGGGCTTTCCGGATGACGGTCATCAAGTACATCACGCAGGTCCCGTTCGCATTCGGCGCGATCAGGCCGGCGCGCGCCGAATGCGAACGCTTCGGCCCGCCGCCCGGACTTTCCCGGATGGGCAGCGGACGCGAGACCTACGACGATGCGGCCAACGCCATGCTCGGGCACCACTGCCACGGTACCCGCCCGCGCGTGGCGACCCGCGAGGACAATCTGCGCTTGTTGGAGGCGTCGGCTTGAGCGCCCAGGACACGATTCTCGAGACGCGCGGTCTCACCAAGGAATTCAAGGGTTTCGTCGCCGTGCAGGACGTCAGCCTGCGCGTGCGGCGCGGCACGATCCATGCGCTGATCGGCCCCAACGGCGCCGGCAAGACCACCTGCTTCAACCTGCTGACGAAGTTCCTGCAGCCCACCACGGGCTCGATCGTCTACAACGGGCACGACATCACCCGTGAGAAGCCGGCGCAGATCGCGCGGCGCGGCGTGATCCGCTCGTTCCAGATCTCCGCCACCTTTCCGCACCTGACCGTGCTGGAAAACGTCCGCGTCGCCCTGCAGCGCGGCCTGGGCACTTCGTTCCACTTCTGGAAGTCCGAACGCACGCTGGACGAACTCACGCCGCGCGCGATGGAACTGCTGCGCACGGTCGGCCTGGACGACATGGCGGGCATCGTGACGGTCGAGCTTCCGTACGGGCGCAAGCGCGCGCTGGAGATCGCCACCACGCTCGCGATGGAGCCGCAGCTGATGCTGCTCGACGAACCCACGCAGGGCATGGGCCACGAGGACGTCGAGCGCGTTACCGGCCTCATCAAGGCGGTGGCGGCGAACCGCACGATCCTGATGGTCGAGCACAACATGAACGTGGTGGCGAAGATCGCCGACGTGATCACGGTGCTGCAGCGGGGCCAGGTGATCGCCGAGGGGCCGTACGAGACAGTATCGAAGAATCCGCAGGTGCTCGAGGCCTACATGGGCAGCGCCGACGTCGAACTGCAGGGTGCGCATGGCTGACGAACGCGACGGCCGCGAATTCCTCCGCCTGTCCGACGTGCACGCGTTCTACGGCGAGTCGCACATCCTGCACGGCGTCGACATGCTGGTGAACCGTGGCGAGGTGGTCACGCTGCTCGGCCGCAACGGCGCCGGACGCACGACCACGCTGAAGAGCATTCTCGGCCTGGTCGGCCGGCGCTCGGGCTCGATCATGATCAACGGCGTCGAAGCCGTCGCACTGCCGCCGCACCGGATCGCGCAGCTCGGCATCGGCTACTGCCCCGAGGAGCGCGGGATCTTCGCCAGCCTTTCGTGCGAGGAGAACCTGCTGCTGCCTCCCGCGGTGGCCAGCGGCGGCATGGAACTCGACGAGATCTACGCGATGTTCCCGAACCTCAAGGAGCGGCGCACCAGCCCCGGCACCCGGCTTTCGGGCGGCGAGCAGCAGATGCTGGCGGTGGCGCGCATCCTGCGCACCGGCGCGAAGATGCTGCTGCTGGACGAGATCAGCGAGGGACTGGCGCCGGTGATCGTACAGGCGCTCGCCCGCACGATCCGAATGCTGCGCGAAAAGGGCCTGACGATCGTGATGGTGGAGCAGAACTTCCGCTTCGCCGCCCCGCTCGCCGATCGCTTCTACGTGATGGAGCGCGGGCGCATCGTCGAGGGATTCACGGCCGCCGAGCTGCCATCGAAGACCGAACTGCTGCATGAGTACCTGGGTGTGTGACCGGCCCATTCGTTTCCGGACACTTTGCTGAAGAGGAGACACGATGAAACGCAAACTGCTATCCACATTGGTCGGCGCCGCGCTGGCATTCGGCGTCGGTGCCGCACAGGCGCAGATTTCCGACGGCATGGTCAAGATCGGCGTGCTGAGCGACATGTCGAGCCTGTATGCGGACATCGGCGGTCCGGGCTCGGTCGTCGCGGCCAAGATGGCGGTCGAGGACTTCCAGAAGAACTCGAAGGCCGGCCTGAAGGTCGAGGTCGTGTCGGCGGACCACCAGAACAAGGCGGACGTCGGCTCGGCGATTGCGCGCCAATGGTACGACGCCGACAAGGTGGATGCGATCTTCGACGTGCCGAACTCCGCCGTCGCGCTGGCAGTCAACCAGGTGACGCGCGAAAAGGGCAAGGCCTTCATCGACTCGGGTGCTGCGTCGTCCGACCTGACCGGCAAGGCCTGCTCGCCGAACACGGTGCACTGGACCTATGACACCTGGATGCTGGCGCACGGCACGGGGGGTGCGATCGTGAAGACGGGCGGCGACACCTGGTTCTTCCTGACGTCGGACTACGCGTTCGGCCACGCGCTGGAGCGCGACACCGAGGCGGTCGTTCTCGCCAGCGGCGGCAAGGTGCTCGGCAAGGTGCGCCACCCGCTTAACACGCAGGACTTCTCGTCGTTCCTGCTGCAGGCGCAGCAGTCGAAGGCCAAGATCATCGGCCTGGCCAACGCGGGCGGCGACACCATCAACTCGATCAAGCAGGCCGCCGAGTTCGGCATCGTCAAGGGCGGGCAGAACCTGGCCGGCCTGCTGGTGTTCCTGTCCGACAGCCCCGGTCTCGGACTTCAGACCGCGCAGGGGCGGATCCGGACCAATGCGTTCTACTGGGACCTGATCGACGGCACGCGCGCCTGGGCCAAGCGGTTCGCCGCGGCCAACGACGGCAAGTACCCGACCATGGTGCAGGCGGGCGTGTATTCGTCGATCCTGCATTACCTGAAGGCGGTCGAAGCGGCCAAGACCGACGACGGCGCCAAGGTGGTCGCGCAGATGAAGGCGCTGCCCGCCGACGATCCGCTGTTCGGCAAGGGCACGGTGCGCGCCGACGGCCGCAAGATCCACCCGGCCTACCTGGTCGAGGTCAAGAAGCCGTCGGAGTCCAAGGGCCCGTACGACTACTACAAGATCCGCGCCACGATCCCGGCCGACCAGGCGTTCCGCCCGATCGACCAGGGCGACTGCCCGCTGGTCAAGAAGTGAGGGCCTGAGCGGCCGCCTCGTCCGACCACCCCCAGGCACGCGCGATGCAGATCTTCGGCGTTCCCACCCAGGCGCTGTTCGGCCAGCTGCTCATCGGGCTGATCAACGGCTCGTTCTACGCGCTGCTGTCGCTTGGACTCGCGGTGATATTCGGGCTGCTGAACATCATCAATTTAACGCATGGCGCGCAGTACATGCTGGGCGCCTTCTGTGCCTACCTGCTGCTGAACAAGCTGGGCATCGGCTACTGGCCTTCGCTGGTGCTGGCGCCGATCATCGTCGGCGCCATCGGCGTGG
>JBLMYK010000121.1:0-6110 GCA_050258235.1 Gemmatimonadota bacterium
CCGCAAGGCTCGGCTTCGAGGCCGTGTGCGAGAACTCGCTCGACGCGGTCAGCGACCGGGATTTTGCGATCGAATTCTGCGCCGGGGCCGCCGTGCTGATGATGCACGTTTCGCGCCTGAGTGAAGAACTGGTGCTGTGGATGAATCCGCGCTTCGGCTTCGTGCGGCTGCCCGACCGGTTCACGACCGGTTCGTCGATCATGCCGCAGAAGAAGAATCCCGACGTGGCCGAGCTGGCGCGCGGGAAGACCGGGCGCGTATATGGCCACCTGACGGCGCTGCTGACGCTGATGAAGGGCCAGCCGCTCGCATACAACAAGGACAACCAGGAAGACAAGGAGCCGCTGTTCGACACGGTCGACACGGTGCTCGACACGCTGCGCGCGTTCGCCGAGATGCTCGCAGGCCTGGAAGTCAATGCGGGAGCGATGCGCCGCGCCGCCGAGGAAGGGTTCTCCACGGCGACCGATTTCGCGGACTACCTGGTCCGGAAGGGTGTGCCGTTCCGCGACGCTCATGAAGCGGTCGCCCGCGCGGTGCGGCTGGCGACCGAGCGCGGCGGCGATCTGTCGCAGCTTCCACTGGATGAACTGCAGCGGCTGGCGCCGGCAACGGGCGCCGACGTGTTCGACGTGCTGACGGTCGAGGGATCGGTGGCCGCGCGCGACCACGCGGGCGGTACGGCCCCGGCGCAGGTCGCCGAGCAGGCCGGGCGCTGGCGCAAGCGTCTGGAGCAGCGCTAAGGGCGGCTTCAACGATCGGATGCCCCCGATCGGAAGGATCGCCGATAGAATCGCCCGGCCGAGGTTGGGGGTTAAGTTCCACGGACAGGGGGACCGATGCAGGCATTGCTGCGACTTTCACGCGCGATCGACTGGCTGAACGAGCGCATCGGCCGGATCATCATCTGGTTCGTGCTGATAGCGGTGCTGATCAGCGCCGGCAACGCGATCATTCGCAAGACTTTCGACGTCAGCTCGAACGCCTGGCTCGAGGTGCAGTGGTACCTGTTCTCGGCGATCTTCCTGATCGGGGCGGGCTATACGTTGCTGCGCAACGAGCATGTGCGGATCGACGTACTGCTGCATCGCTATTCCAAGCGCACCCAGATGAAGATCGACATCTTCGGCCTGATCTTCTTTCTGCTGCCGGCAACCTATGTGATCGCGACGGAAGCCTGGCCGCTGTTCGTCAACGCGTTCGTCACGAAGGAAATGTCGGAGAACGCTGGCGGCCTGATCCGCTGGCCGGTCTACCTTCTGTTGCCGGTCGGCTTCGTGCTGCTGGCGGTGCAGGGCGTGTCCGAGCTGATCAAGCGGATCGCTTTCCTGCAGGGACTCATCGAGGATCCGACGAAGAAGAAGGTGGAGAAATCGCTCGAAGATGAACTCGCGGAGGAACTCCGCGCCAAGGCGGAACGCGACATCGCCGATGAGGCGGTACGCATCGGCACCGCGGACGGAGACCGGAAATGATGGCCTTCATCGCGCAGAATTTCGCCCCGATCATGTTCGCGGGGCTGGTGTTCTTCCTGCTGCTCGGCTTCCCGGTCGCATTCAGCCTGGCCGCGTGCGGGCTGTTCTTCGGCCTGATCGGCATCGAGGTCGGGGTGCTGCCGGCGCACCTGGAACAGGCATTCCCGCTGCGGATCATCGGCATCATGAAGAACGACACGCTGCTGGCGATTCCGTTCTTCACGTTCATGGGGCTGATTCTCGAACGCAGCGGGATGGCCGAAGACCTGCTCGACACGATCGGCCAGCTGTTCGGCCCGATCCGCGGCGGACTTGCCTTCGCGGTCGTGTTCGTCGGCGCGATGCTGGCGGCGACGACCGGCGTGGTCGCGGCATCGGTGATCTCGATGGGACTGATTTCCCTGCCGATCATGCTGCGCTATGGCTACGACCGGCGCATCGCAACCGGCGTGATCGCCGCGTCGGGAACGCTGGCGCAGATCATTCCCCCGTCGCTGGTGCTGATCGTGATGGCCGACCAGCTCGGCAAGAGCGTCGGCGACATGTACAAGGGCGCGTTCATTCCGGGTTTCGTGCTGACCGGGCTTTACACCGGTTACGTCGTGCTCGTGGCGCTGCTGCGACCGCAGCACGTTCCCGCGCTCCCGCCCGAAGCGAGGACGATCCGCGAGGACGACGGCTCCAGCGGCCTGAAGTCGCTCGGCGTGCTGGTCCTGATTGCGGCTGTCGCGGCGGTGGCGTTCGATCGCTGGCACACGGCAAACAACCCGGATGTCGGGACCGACGAGCTGATCATCTACGGCATGCTGGTCAGCATCGGCCTGGCATTCTTCCTGGCGCTGGCAAACAAGCTGCTCAAGTTCGGCCTGCTGTCTCGAATGGCCGAGCGCGTGACCTTCGTGCTGATCCCGCCGCTGGCGCTGATCTTCCTCGTGCTCGGCACGATCTTTCTCGGCATTGCGACTCCGACCGAAGGCGGCGCAATGGGCGCCACGGGGGCGCTCGTGATGGCGTTGGCGCGGCGGCGGTTGAACGTGAAACTGCTGAAGCAGGCGATGGACACCACCGCCAAGCTGTCGTGCTTCGTGGTGTTCATATTGATCGGCTCCACCGTGTTCAACCTCGTCTTCCAGGGCGTGGACGGCGCCAGGTGGGTCGAGCACCTGCTGCTGGGCGTTCCAGGCGGCCAGGTCGGCTTCCTGATCGTGACGAACATTCTCGTCTTCGTGCTCGCCTTCTTCCTCGACTTCTTCGAGCTGTCGTTCATCATCGTTCCCCTGTTGGGACCCGTCGCGGACAAGCTCGGCATCGACCTGATCTGGTTCGGAGTGCTGCTTGGCATCAACATGCAGACGTCGTTCATGCACCCGCCGTTCGGCTTCGCACTGTTCTACCTGCGCAGCGTCGCCGCGCACGACGACTATGTCGACCGGCTGACGAAGAAACCTATAGCGAAGGTCACCACCGAACAGATCTACTGGGGCGCGGTGCCGTTCGTGTGCATCCAGGTCATCATGGTCGCGCTCGTGATCGGTTTCCCCGGGCTGGTGACCGGCGCTTTCGAGAAGGAACAGAAAGTCGACATCAACAAGGTCAAGATCATCTTGCCGCCGGACGAGTCTGCGCCACCGGTTGATGCGACGAAGGGGCTGGAAGCACCGCAGGGGGAAGATGCATCCAAGGGCGGGGCACCCGCTCAGCAGGAACAGCTGGACCCGATGCAGGAAATCCAGCGGCAGCTGCAGCAGTCGCAGAAGAAGAACTAGCGAGAACGATCGCCCAACAAAAAGCCCCGCCTCGGCGGGGCTTTTTGCTTCGGAACGTGCTCCTAGAGCTTCTGCGCCGACATGAAGTTGTCGAATTCGCGCTCGCACACCCGGAACCACAGAACCTCGTCGTTGCGGAATTTGACCCAGTCCGGGTAGATCTTCTTCCAGTTCGGGTTCTTGGCGTTCAGATCCGCGTACACCTCGTTCGCAGCCTTGAACGCCGCCTCCATGACGGCGCGCGGCATGGGTCGAAGAATCGTGCCCGAGCCGACCAGGCGCTTCAGCGCATCCGGGTTTACTGCGTCGTAACGCGCCTGCATGTAGACGTGACCGTGCGACGCCGCAGCGGTGAGAATCGCCTTGTACTCTGCTGACAGCGCATCCCACGCCTTCGAGTTCACGTAGAGGGACAGCTGCGGGCCGCCTTCCCACCAGCCCGGGTAGTAGTAGTATTTCGCGACCTTGTTGAAGCCGAGCTTCTCGTCATCGTAGGGCCCGATCCATTCGGTTGCATCGATCGTGCCCTTTTCAAGCGCCGGATAGATCTCGCCGCCCGGGATGTTCTGCGGGATTGCGCCCAGTTTCGCGATCACCCGCCCACCGAAGCCCCCCACGCGGAATTTCAGGCCCTTGATGTCGTCGAGGCCCTTGATCTCCTTCCGGTACCAGCCGCCCATCTGCGCGCCGGTGTTGCCGAGCGGGAAGTTGACGATGTTGTACTGCTTGTAGAAGTCGCGCAGGAGCTTCATGCCGTTGCCCTCGTACATCCAGGCAGTCATCTGGCGCGAATTCATGCCGAACGGGACCGCGCAATCAAACGCGAACGTCTCGTCTTTGCCGAAGAAGTAGTACGGGGCCGTATGCGCGGCTTCTACCGTGCCGTTCTGGACAGCATCGACCACGCCGAATGCCGGTACCAGTTCGCCGCCCTGGTGAACCGAGATCTCGAACTTCCCGCCGGTGGCGTCCTTGACCGCCTTTGCGAAGACATCGGCAGCCCCGAAAATCGTGTCGAGGCTCTTGGGGAAGCTGGACGCCAGGCGCCAGCGGATGGTCGCTTGCGCATGTACGGCAGGCGCGGCAACAACGGCCGCGGCCGCGGTGGCACCTGCGGCCGCACGGGCCATGAATGAACGACGCTGCATGTTCTGTCCTCTCCTTTGATCAAAGTCCATCGAGCGGGAATCTGCAAGCCGGCGCGGCGCGAGTGTGAACCGCGCCCCCCGAATCCGACTCAGGGGCGCAGTGTAGTCAAAGCCGGGCCGACAGCGATAGTCAATTCCCTTACAGGGCCGGTCCTCAGGCCCCGCCGACCGTCATTCCCTCGACGATGACCGAGCCCGTGATCCGGCCGCCGCGTTCGTAGCGGTCTGCCCCGACCGCGGTGATGCCGGCGAACATGGCGGGCAGCCGGCCGGCGATCGTGATCTCCTCGACCGGATAGCGGATCTCGCCGCCCTCGACCCAGAAGCCGCTCGCGCCACGCGAATAGTCGCCGGTGACGTAGTTGATCCCCTGCCCGATCATTTCGGTCACCAGCAGCCCGGTGCCAAGCTTGCGGATCATCGCGGCAAAATCGTCGCTCCGCGCGGTCAGCCGCGAACGCAGCTCGAGGTTGTATGCGCCGCCGGCATTGCCGGTCGTGTTCATGCCGAGCTTGCGCGCGGAATAGCTCGACAGGAAATAGCCGGTCAGCACGCCATCGGCGATCACGTCGCGCCGCTGGCCGCGCACCCCCTCTTCATCGAAGGGCCCGGAGCCCGAGGCTCGCGGCACGTACGGGTCCTCGTGCACAGTCACGTGCGCGGCGAACAGCGGCTTGCCGAGCGCGTCGACCAGGAAAGAAGCCTTGCGGTACAGCGATCCGCCGCTCGCGGCCTGCACGAAATTGCCGATCAGGCCGCACGCCAACGGCGCCTCGAACAGCACTGGGCACTGGCGCGTACCCAGGCGGCGCCCCGACAAACGTGCCAGCGCGCGCCGCGCGGCATAGGCGCCGACGGACTGCGGGTCCGCAAGCTCCTCAGGCAGGCGCGACGCCGAATACCAGTCGTCGCGCTGCATGCCGTCCTTGTTCCTGGCGATCGGCGTCACGGAGATCGAATGGCGCGAGTAAGGGAATCCGCCGACGAATCCGCGCGTGTTGGCCAGCACGAAGTGACCCGAATTCGTGTAGACGTTGGCGCCCTCGGAATTGACGATCTGCGGGCTGACGTCGAATGCCGCCTGCTCGCAGAGGCGCGCCAGCTCGATGGCCGCGCTGGTATCGATGTCCCACGGGTGGAACAGGTCCAGGTCACGCGGCGCGCGCTCCAGCATGTCGTCGTCCGGCAATCCGGCCGCATCGTCTTCGGCGGTGAAGCGCGCGATGTTGTAGGCGGCCTCCACCGCCTGCGCGATCGCGGCCGGCGCGAAGTCGGAGGTCGACGCATTGCCGCGGCGCTGACCGATGTAGACCGTCACGCCCAGCCCCTTGTCGCGCGTGTGCTCGATCGTCTCGACCCGCATCTTGCGCGTCGACACCGACAGGCCCGTGGCCTCGGTGACTTCGCACGACGCGTCGGTGGCGCCAAGTTCACGCGCGCGGACGAGCGCGCTCGCCGCCAGCTCGCGCAGGCGATCGTCGGACCATGCGAACAGGGAACTCATGGCGGGGATCTGCAAGAAGGGTCGTTATCATAGCCGCCGATGAAACGTCCCCTGATCGAGCGCGAAGCCGACGAGCACGCACGAGACCCGACCGGCCCGGCCGCCGGCGAGCGTCCGAGCAAGTCGGAACGCAAGCGGGAGATGTCGGCGCTGCAGGACCTCGGCGAGTCGCTGGTCCGCCTGGGTGCCGACCAGCTGGCACGCATCGATCTGCCCG
>JBLMYK010000122.1:0-6380 GCA_050258235.1 Gemmatimonadota bacterium
CCGATGCGATCTGGAAGTTCCTGAACGACCTGCTGTCGGGGCGCACGCCGAGGCTCGGGCATGCGCTGCTGCACTACGACTGAAGGAAGGGTCCATATGAACCACGGAGAGCACGGAGGACACAGGAAAAGGCAAGAGCGACTCGTGCCGTTTCGTGTCGTTCCTGCGCCAGCGGGAATCCGGCGCGCATGCACCCGTCCGGCTGCCCGCGTGCGCGCGCATGATGCCGCGCCTCGGCTGGAGCATTCGCGGTCCTCGGCGCTCTCTGTGTTCTCTGTGGTGAACCGCAAGCTTCCCGCCGGCATACGATGAGCTTCGAACTCGAAACCGCAGCCCACCCCGACAACCTGAAGCGCGTCGCGATCGACCCCGTATCGCGCGTCGAAGGACACGGCAAGGTCACGATCCTGCTGGACGCCGACGATCACGTGCACCAGGTCCGGCTGCACATCGTCGAGTTCCGCGGCTTCGAGAAATTCATCCAGGGGCGACCGTACTGGGAAGTGCCGGTGATGGTGCAGCGGCTGTGCGGCATCTGCCCGGTCAGCCACCACCTGGCCGCCGCGAAGGCGCTCGACATGGTTGTGGGCGTGCAGCTGACGCCGACCGCGGAGAAGGTGCGCCGGCTGATGCACTACGGGCAGATCCTGCAGTCGCACGCGCTGCACTTCTTCCACCTGTCGTCGCCCGACCTTCTGTTCGGCTTCGATTCGGACGCGGCGAAGCGCAACGTCGTCGGTGTCGCGGCCGCACACCCCGAGGTCGCGAAACAGGGCATTCTGCTGCGCAGGTTCGGCCAGGAGGTGATCCGCGTCACTGCCGGCAAGCGCATCCACGGCACCGGTGCCGTGCCGGGCGGCGTGAACAAGGCGCTGACAAGGGAGGAGCGTGACGCGCTGCTGGCCGACATCTACCAGGTGATCGCCTGGGCGCGCGACGCGGTCGCGCTGGCGCGCAAGCTGCACCTGGCCAACGTGAGCCTGTACAACAGCTTCGGCGCCTTCCGCTCCAACATGTTGAGCCTGGTGGCACCCGACGGCGGGCTCGATCTGTACGACGGCGCGCTGCGCGCGCGCGACGAGAGCGGGGCGGTGCTCGCCGACCACTTCGACACGCGCCGCTACTGGGATCTGATCGTCGAGGAAGTGCGGCCGTGGTCGTACATGAAATTCCCGTACCTGCGCGCGCTCGGCCCCGAACGGGGCTGGTACCGGGTCGGACCGCTGGCGCGCGTGCAGAACTGCGATCACATGCGCACGCCGTTCGCCGACATCGCACGGCGCGAATTCATCGATTTCGGCGGCAGCCAGCCAGTGCACGCCACGCTTGCCTATCACTGGGCGCGCATGATCGAGATGCTGTTCGCCGCCGAGAGCATCAAGGACCTGCTGCACGACGACGACATCGTCGGCACCGAGCTGATGGCGACGGGCGAGCGCGCGGAGCGCGGCATCGGCGTGATCGAGGCGCCGCGCGGCACGCTGATCCACCACTACCGCGTCAACGAGGAAGACCTGGTCGTGCGCGCCAACCTGATCGTGTCGACCACGCACAACAACCAGGCGATGAACGAGGCGATCCGCCAGGTCGCCCGGCGCTATCTCGACGGTCGCAAGCTGACCGAGGGGCTGCTGAACCACATCGAGGTGGCAATCCGCGCGTTCGATCCCTGCCTGTCGTGCGCGACGCATGCGCTGGGCAGGATGCCGCTGGCGGTGGAACTGGTCGATGCGGACGGCAGCACGCTGGATCGGCTCGTGCGGGAGTCGCGCGACCGATGCTGACGATCGAGCCGCGGGCCAGGGTGCGGCCGGTACTGGTGCTGGCGGTGGGCAACCCGAGCCGGGGCGACGATGCGCTGGGGCCGATGCTTGCCGGGCGCCTCGAAGCCCTCGGCCGGCCCGACGTGGAGGTGCTGACCGATTTCCAGCTCCAGGTCGAACACGCGCTCGACATGATCGGGCGCCGCGCCGTCATCTTCGTCGACGCCAGTGCGGATGGGCCGGCGCCCTATTCCTGGCTCGGCGTGTGCGCGCGCGCAGGCAGCAGCGCCACGACGCACGCGCTGTCGCCGGGCGAGGTGCTGGGCTGCTACCAGCGCGTGGTGGGCGACCCGCCGCCGTCGCTCGTGCTCGCGATCCGCGGTGGCGCTTTCGAACTCGGCGCGCCGCTGTCGGACGCGGCGCGCGCGAACCTCGACTGCGCGCTGGCCGCGCTGGTCGAACGGATCGACTCGCTGTAATGCCGGACACCCAGGCGCGCCCCGCTATTTCAGCGGAACGATCAGCCTGGCGCCGACGAGCGTGTACCAGTAGTCGATACCTTCGACGCCGCCTGCGCTGCGCAGATACTGCGCATGCAGGTCGAGACGCCAGCCGTTGTCGAGCGGCCCGTCGAGCCGCAGTTCGGCCGTGGTGGTGGGTTTGCGCTCGGTGCGGTCGATCGTCTCGCGGCCGCCGCCGAGGTGACCGTTGACGATCCAGCCGGGCCAGGACGCAAGGCGCCGACGCAGCGCAAGCACGGCTTGCGTCTCTTCGTAGCGGCCGGGATTGAAATAGCGCCGCGGCACCGATGTGTCGTCGGCATTGAAGCGCCGATGCCGCAACTGCACGCTGATGCCGTAGTCCGGCAGCACGGTATAGATGAGGCGCGCGCGCAGGTGATTGCGCGCGTTGCCGTCGGAGAAGCGTTGGTGCCCCGCCAGGCCGATCACGTTGAAGCGGTCGCCGATTCCCTGTTCGATGCTGGCTGCGACGAAGTCGTAGGTGATGCCGTCGTCGATCCCGAGCTGGGTGTCGACCCAGTCGCGTGCACCGATCAGTTCGATGCCGGTCCGCGGCGCGAGCCGCACCGACCACGTCGCATCCGCGACGAACGTCGTGCGGCCGGCGGCGTGCGCTGCGCCGGCGTCGATCGCCAGCCCGGCGCCGGTCTGCAGATCAAGCTGGCGCACGCGCCCGAGCAGGCGCTGGCCGTCTCGGGACCAGCCGCCCTGCGTGTAATGGTCGTTGCCCGCGCTGATGCCCCAGAAGTCCTGCGGCGTGCGATAGACAGGCAGGTAGCCAGCCACGACGCGCGTGTCGGCGAATCCATCGGCGTCGTGCGTGTGCGCGAGTTCCGTCGTGACGGCCGATTGCGCATGCGCGACGCCGGCGCCGGCGACCAGAAGCGCCAGCGCAAGGCGGCGAGCAATCATTTTGTTCCCCAGCTGCGGCGCAGGTTGAGCAGCTCGGAAACATAGCCGAGCACGCTCGCGGGTTGCAGCACCAGCGCGTAGCCGAAAGCGTACAGCAGGAAGCCGCCGACATTGCGGCGCACCTGCAGGCCTTGCGCGTCGAACATGCGGCGGCCGACGCCGAACATCAGCATGTTGAGCAGCAGCGCCGCCGGCAGCAGCGCGAGCGTCATCGGACCGGCGATCAGGTAGTTGCCGAAGACGACCGCGGCGACGATTCCCGGGATGAACCCGAGCGTGAACGCCAGATCCGTCCACGGAAACAGCAGGTTCCAGAATATGAAGAACTGCGTCAGCCGCGGTGTGCGCAGGATCTCGGGATGCTGGCGCAGCGCTTCGAAGACGCCGCGCGCCCAGCGACGACGCTGGCGGATGAACTGCTTGAGCGTCACCGGGACGCGGGTAAAGCAGCAGGCGTCCTCTGCGTGGCCGATGCGCCAGCCCCGCGCCAGCATGGCCCAGGTGAGCACGATGTCCTCGCCGACACGATCGGACCACCCGTTGACTTCGAACAGCGCCTTGCGCTCGTACAGCGAGAACGCGCCCTGCGCGACCAGCGTGCCCTGGTACATGGACTGCACGCGCTTGATTGCCGCGATGCCGTGGAAGTAGTCCCACTCCTGGGCCTTGGTGACCCAGTTTTCGCGCGAGTTGCGCACCAGCACCGTGCCGGCCACCGCACGCGTGCCCATCGGATCGCTCAGGTAACGCTCGACCAGGTGCTGCAAGGCGTCGCGGAACAGGTAGGAATCGGCATCGAGCGTCACCACGAGGTGATGCTCCGCTCGCATCAGGCCGGCGTTCAGTGCCCGCGCCTTGCCGCCATTGCGCGGCATCTGCACGAGTTCGACCCATGACGCATCGTGCTCGGCGCAAAAGGCGCGTACGCGCTCGGCGGTGCGATCGCGTGATCCATCGTCGATCACCATCACCTGCAGCGGCGCCGGATATTTCTGCAGCTCGATCGACACCAGGGTGTCGTAGATCGAGTCCTCTTCGTTGTAGGCCGCAATCAGGATCGTCAGCGGCGGATAGCAGACCGGGATGCGACGAGGCGGGCGGCGATCGAGCGCAAGGCTTGTGGCCAGGAACGCGTTCATGAAGCCTGGAATCAGTGCGATGCCACCGACCAGGAAGACTGCCACCGGAAGGCTCAGCACCGCACTCAGGTCCGAGAACCAGGCAAGCGACAGCCACCACGAAAGCACGCACCAGGCGGTGGCGACTGTGGTCGCCAGGAGGAATTTGGCGCGTATCGGCAGGTAGCGTCGCGCGCGCTGATGTTGTGCTGCACCAAGATTCGGGGCGGCGACGGTGCCTTGTTGGGCGGGGGCGAGCAGGCTCGCGGAGTCAAGTTTCATAGTGTTCGCGCTGTCTGAAGCAGTGCTTGCCCTCAGCCGAAAGTGAGTTCACGCTTTCCATTCAGGGGACCGGGGACAGTTGGCCGCGCAGCCGGCCTCCATCCCGCTTTGACGGGAGGATTCTCGCGCAATTGATAGCGTGAACTTGGTATTTGCCGACGGAGCGGGTCGGTCACCCGCTAGGCGGTGAAAGCAGGCGATCGCGACGGATACGGCAGCGCCGCAATGTGGCTGCCAAAAACAACGAGCGGGTTAAGGGGAGGGGCTCAAATCGTGCTGCCGACCTGCCCGTAGGTCAAAAAGCGGGCAATCACGCGCTCCATCTCCTCGTCGGGGATCAGCGGAGGTTCGCCCAGCGTGCAGGCGTGCAGATACGTGCGCGCGAGATTCTCGACCTCGATCGCCAGCCGCAGGGCTTCGGTCAGCGAAGCTTGGCAGGCGATCACCCCATGGTGCGCGAGCAGGCAGGCCTTGCGGTCGGCAAGGGCCTGGAGCGCGTGGTCCGAAAGCGCCTGCGTGCCAAACGTCGCGTAGTGCGCGCAACGGATGTCCTTGCCGCCGGCAACCGCGACCATGTAGTGAAACGCGGGGATGCCGCGCCCATGAACCGCCAGGGCGGTGGCCGCACGCGAGTGCGTATGCACGATCGCGTTGAACTCGCTCCGGGTGCGCAGGATGTCCAGGTGGAAGCGCCACTCGCTGCTCGGCTCGCGGGTGCCGATCGCTTCGGCGCTGTCGAGGCAGACGAACACGACGTCTTCGGCTGCGAGTTGCGCGTAGGGAATTCCAGTCGGAGTGATCAGGAATCCGGGCCTCGCGCCGCGGCGGCAGCGCACGGATACGTTGCCGGCCTTGTTCACGTTGATGCCGGCCGCGTTCATCGCGCGCGCGGTTTCGATCAATGCTTCGCGCAGCGGGCGGCCGTCTTCCAGGTCGCTCATGCGGCGAGGCACTGCTCGGGGAACAGACGGGCAAGCTGCGCCGGCGCCGCGATTCCGCGCTCGGTGATGATTCCGGTGACGAGCGGTGCCGGCGTGACGTCGAAGGCGGGGTTCGCAACTGCCGTCTCCGCGCCGATGATGTCGACATCGGCGATGCCGCTCGCCGTGCGGCCGCGCAGGCGGCGCACTTCCGCGCCGGTGCGATCCTCGATCGGGATCTTTTGCAGGCCATCATCGATCGACCAGTCGATCGTCGGCGAAGGAACCGCCGCGTAGAACGGCACCCGGCAGTCGTGCGCTGCGAGCGCCTTCAGGTAGGTGCCGATCTTGTTGCAGACGTCGCCGCGCGCGGTGACCCGATCGGCACCCACCAGCACGAGATCGACGCGTCCCAACTGCATCAGATGGCCGCCCGCGTTGTCGACGATCACCGTGTGCGGCACGCCATGTGCGGCCAGTTCCCAGGCGGTCAGCAGACCCTGGTTGCGGGGACGCGTCTCATCGACCCACACGTGCACCGGGGTGCCGGCATCGTGCGCCTGATAGATCGCGGACAGCGCTGTGCCGTAGTCGACGGTGGCGACCCAGCCTGCATTGCAATGGGTCAGCACGTTGACCGGGCGACCGGTGCGCTGGTGCAAATCGGCAATCAGGCGCGCGCCGTGGACGCCGATCGCGCGATTCAGCTGGACGTCCTCGTCGGCGATGCGATCGGCTTCGTGCCACGCGAGTTCGGCGCGATCGTCCGCCGTCGCGGGCTCGAGAAGTTCGCGCTGGCGGTCGAGCGCCCAGCACAGGTTGATCGCGGTCGGACGAGTCGCCAGCAGACGCCGGTACGCGGCA
>JBLMYK010000123.1:0-6393 GCA_050258235.1 Gemmatimonadota bacterium
AGCTCCAGCAGTTCGTTGCCGGTGTGGAACGGATGCGGAAGGACGGTGGTATCGGGCGCGATGCGCCTTTGCGCGGCTCCGTCGGCCGCGACCTCCTCGCTGACCACGAAGCCGCCGCCGACCGAGTAGTACGTCCTGGCCAGCAGTGCCGCGCCTGCGCCGTCGAACGCGCTGAACTGCATGCCGTTGGCGTGCAACGGCAGCGACTTCGTCCGGTAGAAGAGCAGATCCGTGGCCGCGTCGAACACGATCGCGTGCCCGCCGCACAGCTTCAGACGCCGCTGCGCGCGCATGCCCTTCAGGCGCGCGTCGATGCCGTCGATGTCGACCCGGTCCGGCTCCTCGCCTTCGAGTCCGAGCAGCACAGCCTTGTCCGAGCCGTGCCCCTTGCCGGTCGCACCGAGCGAGCCGAAGAGCTCGACCCGCAGGCGTGCCGTGCGCTCGAGGAGGCCGTCGTGCGCGAGCCGCAGCGCGAACATGCGCGCCGCGCGCATCGGCCCGACCGTGTGCGACGACGACGGGCCGATGCCGATCTTGAACAGGTCGAACACGCTGACGGCCATCGCGATCCTATCTGCCGGAAACCGCTTCGAGCATCGCACCGAGCACGTCGGCCTGCACGCGGCTGCGCATCAACGCCTCCATGTGCTCGCCGCCGTCGACGCGGATCAGCCGCTTCGGTTCGCGCGCGGCAGCAAACAGCTGCTCGCTGTGCTGGTACGGGATCACCGCATCGGCAGTGCCATGCACGAACAGCAACGGCAGGTCGATGTGCCCGAGCATCGCGACCGGGTCGCGCTCGCGCGGCGGCAGCCACGGCAGCGCGAGCGGCAGGAATGGCGCCAGCACCACGCTTTGCAGCGCCGCGTCGCGCGCGATGCCGCGATAGCTTGCGAACGCCGAGTCGATCACCGCCAGCTTCACGCCCGTCCGATCCGCGGCCAGCATGCGCAGCGCCGTCGCCCCGCCGATGCTCTGCCCGAGGACGATCAGTCGGTCGGCGTCGACGCCTGGCCGCACACGCAGGTGGCGCAGTGCCGCGAGCGCATCGTCGACCACGCCGTCGAGCGTGGGCTTGCCCTCCGAGAGCCCGAAACCGCGGTAGTCGAGCATCAGTACGTTGAATCCGGCCGGCGGCAGCCACGCCACCAGGGGCAGGTGATTGCTGATGTTGGCCGCGTTGCCATGCAGGTGCAGCACGCTGCCCTTCGCCGTCGATGCGGCCGGCAGCCACCAGCCGTGCAACCGGCTGCCGTCTGCCCCGGCGACCGACACGTCCTCGTGCGCGAGCCCGAAGTCGCGCGGCCGCGTGTATTCCACGCGGTCCGGGTAGAAGAACATGCCTTCGATCACACGGCACCCCGACAACAGCGGAGCTGCCAGCGCGGCGCCGATCAGATGCCGGCGCGTTACGCCGCGACCCGCGTGTCTTCCTTGAACGCGTCGATCGGCACGCACGAACAGAACACGTGGCGGTCGCCGTATACATTGTCGACGCGCGCCACCGGTGGCCAGTACTTGTGCCCCTTGAGCGCCGCGAGCGGGAACGCAGCCTGCTCGCGCGTGTAGTCATGCTCCCAGTTCTCGGCCATCACCATCGCAGCGGTGTGCGGGGCGTTCTTCAGCGGATTGTCGTCGCGGTCGACACGACCTTCCTCCACCGCGCCGATCTCGGCGCGGATCGCGATCATCGCGTCGATGAAGCGGTCGAGTTCGTGCAGCGACTCGCTCTCGGTCGGCTCGACCATCAGCGTGCCCGGCACCGGGAAGCTCAACGTCGGCGCATGGAACCCGTAGTCCATCAGCCGCTTCGCGACGTCTTCCGCGCTGATGCCGGACGCTTCCTTCAGCGGCCGCAGATCGAGGATGCACTCGTGCGCGACCAGCCCGTTGCGACCTGTATACAGCGTCGGGTAGTGCGGCGCGAGCCGTTTCGCGATGTAGTTCGCGTTCAGCAGCGCGACCTGGGTCGCGCGCGCGAGCCCCGCGGCGCCCATCAGCGTGATGTACATCCACGAGATCGGCAGGATGCCGGCCGAGCCGTAATTCGCGGCGCTGACCATGCCGACCGGATGCGCGCCGTTGACGGCGTCGCCCAGCTTCGCCGGCAGGAATTTCGCCAGGTGCGCCTTCACCGCGACCGGACCCACGCCCGGCCCGCCGCCGCCGTGCGGAATGCAGAACGTCTTGTGCAGGTTCAGGTGCGACACGTCCGAGCCGTACTTGCCGGGTTTCGCCAGCCCCACCAGCGCGTTCAGGTTTGCGCCGTCGGTGTAGACCTGCCCGCCGTGCGCGTGGACGATGTCGCAGATCTCGACGATCGCCTCCTCGAACACGCCATGCGTCGACGGGTACGTGACCATCAACGCCGCGAGCCTGTCGCCGTGCTGCGCGGCCTTGGCCTTCAGGTCCGCGACGTCGACGTTGCCGCTGGCATCGCACTTGACCACCACCACGTCCATGCCGGCGAGGTTCGCGCTCGCCGGGTTGGTGCCGTGTGCGCTCTCCGGGATCAGGCAGATGTTGCGATGGCCTTCGCCACGCGATCTGTGGTACGCGCGGATCGCGAGCAGCCCCGCGTATTCGCCCTGCGCACCCGAGTTCGGCTGCAGGCTCACGGCGTCGTAGCCGGTGCACTCGACCAGCATCCGCTCCAGCTCGTCGATCAGCTGCCGGTAGCCCTGCGCCTGCTCGGCCGGCGCGAACGGATGGATGTGGGCGAACTCGGGCCACGTGACCGGGATCATCTCCGCCGTGGCATTCAGCTTCATCGTGCACGAGCCGAGCGGGATCATCGTGCGGTCGAGCGCGAGGTCCTTGTCCGCGAGCGCGCGCAGGTAACGCAGCATCTCGTGTTCGGCGTGGTGCGTGTTGAAGATCGGATGCGTCAGATAGCCCGACGTGCGCACGAGCGCCGGCGGGATGCCGTCCAGCACCGCCGCGTCCAGCACGTCGACGTCGCCGCCCGCACCAAACAGCGACCACAGCGCCAGCACATCGGCGCGCGTCGTCGTTTCGTCGAGCGAGATGCCAACCGCGCCGACGCCGAGTTCGCGCAGGTTGATCCGTTGCGCGCGCGCGGCCGCGTGCACCTTTGCCGCGTCGACGCCGCTCACGGCAAGCGTGTCGAAGAAGGACTCGTTCACCTGCAATCCGCTCGCGCGCAGGCCCGCGGCGAGGATCGCGGTCAGCCGGTGCACGCGCTGCGCGATGCGCTGCAGCCCCTGCGGGCCGTGATACACCGCATACATGCTGGCCATCACCGCCAGCAGCACCTGCGCCGTGCAGATGTTGGAGGTCGCCTTCTCGCGCCGGATGTGCTGCTCGCGCGTCTGCAGCGTCAGCCGATACGCAGGTTGTCCCTGCGCGTCGACCGACACGCCCACCAGCCGTCCTGCCATCGAGCGCTTGTACGCGTCGCGGCAGGCAAGGAAGGCCGCGTGCGGGCCGCCGAAGCCGAACGGCACGCCGAAGCGCTGCGAATTTCCGACCGCGATGTCGGCGCCCCATTCGCCCGGCGGCTTTAGCACCGTGAGCGCGAGCAGGTCGGTGGCCGCGGTCACCAGCGCGCCGCGCGCGTGGGCGGCGCGCACGATGTTTGCGTAGTCGCGCACGTCACCGGTCGAACACGGGTACTGCAGCAGCACGCCGAACGCGTCGGCTGCGAGCGCCGCCGCGTCGTCACCGACCGCGACCTCGATGCCGAGCGCTTCGGCGCGCGTGCGCACCACCGCGATGGTCTGCGGATGGCAGTCCGCCGACACGAAGAACAGGTTCGACCTGCTCTTGCACGATCGCTTGGCGAGCGTCATCGCCTCGGCCGCCGCGGTGCCTTCGTCGAGCAGCGACGCGTTGGCGATCTGCATGCCGGTCAGATCGCAGACCATCGTCTGGAAGTTGATCAGCGCTTCCATCCGCCCCTGCGAGATCTCGGCCTGGTACGGCGTATAGGCCGTGTACCAGGCCGGGTTTTCCAGGATGTTGCGCAGGATGACATTCGGCGTGTGCGTGCCGTGGTAACCCATGCCGATGAAGCTCTTGAAGACATGGTTCTTCGCCGCGATCGCCGCCAGCCGGCCCAGCGCTTCTTCCTCGGTCGAGGCGCCCGGCAACGCGAGCGGCGCGTCGAGGCGGATCGAGGCCGGCACGATCGCGTCGACCAGCGCGGCGAGCGACGGTTGGCCGATCGCGGCCAGCATGCGCGCAATCTCGTCGTCGTTCGGACCGATATGGCGTGCGACGAACGCGTCGTGCCGCTCCAGTTGCGTGAGCGTCGCCATCTACTTCGCCGCCTCGATATTGGCCTGGTACCTCGCCGCGTCGAGCAGCTTGCCCAGATCGGCCGTGTTTGCCGGTTTCAGCCTGAACAGCCACGCGCCGAACGCGTCGCCGTTGATGGCTTCCGGCTTGTCCTTGAGCGCATCGTTGGCGGCGACCACCGTGCCGGCGATCGGCGCGTACACGTCGGACGCGGCCTTCACCGATTCGACCACTGCGCAGGCTTCCCCGGCTTTCAGCACCCGGCCGACTTCAGGCAGTTCGACGAAGACCAGGTCGCCGAGCGCGTCCTGAGCGAAGTCGGTGATGCCGACCGTCACCGTGCCGTCGGTTTCGCTCTTCGCCCACTCGTGCGACTCGGTGTATTTGAGATCGGAAGGAACTTTCATCGCGGTTTCCTCTTGGTTGATCGTTATTCGTTTCTCGTTGCTGTTGCTGTTGCTGATGCCGTTCACGGATCACGGATCACGCATCACGAAACCAGCGCCTTGCCGTTGCGCACGAACGGATACTTCACGACCTGCGCCGCGACCGGCTTGCCGCGCAGGTCGACCTGCACCGTGTCGCCGACCTTCACGCCGGCCGGCACGCGCGCCAGCGCGATCGAGAAGCCAAGCGTCGGCGAGAACGTGCCGCTGGTGATTTCGCCGTCGCCGTGCCCGGTCGTCAGCTTCTGGTGCGCACGCAGCACGCCGCGGTCGAGCATCTTCAGGCCCACGAGCTGGCGCAGCCCGCCGCGCGCGCTCTGGCTCTCGAGCGCGCCGCGGCCGATGAATTCGCGCGGCTCCTTCATGTCGACCGTCCACGCGAGTCCCGCTTCCAGCGGCGATATCGATTCGTCCATGTCCTGGCCGTACAGGTTCATGCCGGCCTCGAGCCGCAGCGTGTCGCGCGCGCCCAGTCCGCATTCGGCCACGCCAGCCGCCTTCAGTCGCCGCCAGAACGCCGGCGCCTCGGCCGCCGGCAGCACGATTTCGCAGCCATCCTCGCCGGTGTAGCCGGTGCGTGCGATGAACCAGTCGCCATGGAAGGCGGCGCTGAAGATCTTCAGCCCGGCGATCAGCGCCGCGGCATCCGGCAGCAGCCGGCCAAGGATCGCGCGCGCCTGCGGTCCCTGCACCGCGATCATCGCCAGGTCCGGGCGCGGACGGATGCGGACGTCGAGCTTCGCGCCCGTTGCGACCTGCTGCATCCACGCGATGTCCTTGTCGGCGGTGCCCGCATTGACCACCACGCGGTAACGGTCGGTGTGAATCCAGTACACGATCAGGTCGTCGATCACGCCGCCGTCTTCGCGCAGCATGCAGGTGTAGAGCGCCTTGCCGGGCGCAAGCTTGGTGACGTCGTTGGCGACGAGCAGGCGCAGGAAATCCCGCGAGGCGGCGCCATCGACGTCGACCACGCGCATGTGCGAAACGTCGAACATGCCCGCGTGGCGCCGCACCGCGTGATGCTCCTCGATCTGGGAGCCGTAATTGACCGGCATGTCCCAGCCTCCGAAGTCGACCATCTTCGCGCCGCTAGCGACGTGCGTTTCGTAAAGCGGTGTGCGCTTCAGAGTCATCGTGTATTCCTTTCGCGGCGCACATGCGTACCGCCGGCACTGCCGGCGTGGCCTGCAGGCCGCGCCGCGTCGGCGGGCCGACATGCCGCAGGGCATGTCGCCTTTTCCGCCTCCGCCCAGCCTCCGAAGTCGACCATCTTCGCGCCGGAGGCAACGTGAGTCTCGAACAGGGGCGTGCGTTTCAGCGACATCCGGAGTCTCCAAAAACAAGGGGCGCGCGCCGGGGTGCGACGCGCGTTCCACGGACCGGCTTGTAGGCCGGTCCGGCTTCGGCGGGACGACATGCCGCAGGGCATGTCGTCTGATCCGCTTCCGCCCCTCTGTCCTTTTGCCTGAGAGTTTGGAACCGGGTCGGTCCCTGCCCCTTCGGCGCCGGCCGCGCACGGCCAGTCTCTCCAGAGTCGCCCGCGCGAGGCGGTTCTTTGACCTGAGCGATTACGGGCGTTGCGCCTTCGGCGGCTCCGGTGTTGCGGAGCGCTCTCCCGCATCGCGCGATGAGCGATGCGAAAGGATACACCGCGGCCGAGCGGCGGCGGGGTGATCTATCGCAG
>JBLMYK010000124.1:0-2815 GCA_050258235.1 Gemmatimonadota bacterium
GCCGAGCTGCTCGAATGGGGCGTCGATACCGTGATCACCGATGCCGTCGACGTGATTTCCGCACAGCCGGCGTCGCAGGTATAGTCACTCGCGCGGCGATGCGCGAATGACGCGCGCCGCCATTCGGCGCATTCAACTGCGCGCGGGCACGATCGCGGGCCGCGCGATCTCCTTCTCGTCGATCGGCAGGTTGATCAATCCGGCAACGATGCCGAGCGCGATCGACAGGTACCACACGATGTCGTAGCTGCCGGTCGTGTCGTAGAGGACACCGCCAAGCCACGCGCCGAGGAAGCTGCCGATCTGGTGCGAGAAGAACGTGAACCCCGACAGCATCGCGAGATAGCGCACGCCGAAGATGTTCGCGACGATCCCGTTCGTCGGCGGCACCGTTGACAGCCACAGCAGGCCGAGCGAGATCGCGAACAGGTACACCGACAGCGCGGAAAGCGGCAGGAAGACGAAGAGCGCGATCACGACCGCGCGCCCGAAGTAGATGAACGACAGGATGTAGCGCTTCGGCATCCGCGCGCCCAGCCAGCCGGTCGTGTAGGTGCCGACGACGTTGAACAGTCCGATCAGCGCGAGCGCGGTGACGGCGAGGCCTGCCGGCAGGCCGTGATCGGCGAGGTAGGCGGGCAGGTGCACGCCGACGAACACGACCTGGAACCCGCAGACGAAGAAGCCGACGGTCAGGAGCATGTAGCCGCGATGCCCGAGCGCTTCGCGCATCGCCTCGCGCGCCGATTGCTCGAACGTGTGCGCGTGCGAGACGCGCCGCTCGGTCATCGCCGCGGCGAGCGGCGCGATGGCGAGACCGACCGCCCCGAGCGCCATCAGCGCGCCCACCCAACCGGCGTGGGTCAGCAGCCATTGCGTGAGGGGCAGGAGCGCGAACTGCCCGAACGAGCCGGCCGCGGCCGAGATGCCGAGCACCATGCTGCGCTTCTCCGGCGGATAGGCGCGGCCGAGCACGCCCGCGATCACGCTGAACGTCACGCCCGACAGGCCCATGCCGATCAGCACGCCGGCGGCGAGCACGAAGGTGAGCGGCGTCGTCGGATGCGCCATCCAGAAGAGGCCGAGCACGTACAACAGACCGCCGCCCAGCACGACGCGACCCGATCCGTACTTGTCCGCGATCATCCCGGCGAACGGCTGCGTCGCGCCCCACACGAGGTTCTGCACGGCGAGCGCGAGCGCGAACGTCTCGCGGTTCCAGTGCATCTCCGCGGTGATCGGCTGCAGGAACAAGCCGAACCCGTGGCGGATGCCCATGCCGAGCATCAGCACGACGCTGCCACAGACGAGGACGACGGTGGGGCTGCGCCAGGCGTGCGCCGAATCGCGCGCGGTCATATCGACTTCCTGTTCTTTGCGGGGTGCAACTGTTCGAGCTCGCCGAGCATTTCGATCAGCGCGTCGAGACGCTTCGCCCCGAGGCGTTTGGCGACGTCGGCCTGCGCGCGCTGCCAATGCGGCTGCGCGGATTTCAGCGCGGCCGTCCCCTTGCGCGTGATCGCGACTTCGCGCGTGCGCGCGTCGGCGCCCGGCAGCACCTCCACGTAGCCGCGCTCGACGAGCGGATCCAGGTTACGCGACAGGGCGGTGCGGTCGAGGAGCTGGCGCGCGGCGAGGTCGGAGATCTTCAGGCGGCCGTCGCGTGCGAGCGTCCGCAGCAGCGAGAACTGCGTGATGCGCAGGCCCGAGGGGGCCATCACGTCGTCGTAGAGCTGCGTGAGCGCGCGGGTGGCGCGGCGCAGGCGGCCGCAGGCGCAGGCGGGGGAGATCGGACCGGTGCCGGCGCCGGCTTCGGCAGTAGTGGTGGAGGTGATTGGGCGCATATGCACGTAAATGCGAGCATATGCACTTTTATCGCCGGATGCAAGGGAGCCGATGCCCGACATTCATAGCCTGGCTCGCCCAGCGACCGATCAGCCAAAGAGCCGATTACCGCACGTGCTGCGACAGTGGGAAGTTGCAAGCATGAACCCTGCGTTCGAGGACGTGGTGGCGCCGTTGGTGCGGCTCATTGGACATTCCGTCGCTGCCGCTGCTGGATTCTGCGCATTGGCTGCGATCTCGCTGATTCCGATCGAGGTGGTGAAACTGCTGGCGCTCCTCGGGTTGTCTGAGCTTGCGCGGCCGCTGCAGATCCTCGAGGAGATCCTGCTATTTGCCGACGTTTGCCTGTTTGCAGTAATCTTCCTATCTGCAGTCGCGGTCTTCGCGGCAGAGACGATCGGGGCGGCGAAGCGTCGAATCAGAAGCCTTGGCGAGAATGACCGTGATCGATAGACTGAAACGCGAGTTTGTGGCCGGCTATCGGGAAGGGTGGCGAAATTTCTGGTCGCCGTTCAACGGCCTGTGGAACGCGTTACAGGAAAGTTGGCGCAGCCACGTCGACTCGGGAAAGTCTTAGCGAGAAGGCAGCGAGGACGACCGACCGTGCCCGTTGCGCAGCAGAAGCATTTGCTCGTGCTCTGATACGACCCAGCGGATGACCCCGAACGGCATGGCGTTTGGCAGCGCGCCCATGGCCGGGATGGGCGCCCGCCTCAACGCTGCGCCACCCAGCCCTTCGCGCGGGACACCGCGTTGTCCCAACCCGCGCGCAGCTCGTCCACGCGATCACGTGACATTTCGGGCTCGAACGCCCGATCGACCTGGCGGTTGGCCGCGATCCGGTCGGCGCTTTCCCAGTAACCGACCGCCAGCCCGGCCAGGTACGCCGCGCCCAGCGCGGTCGTCTCCAGCATGCGCGGCCGCACGACCGGAACGCCGAGCACGTCCGCCTGGAACTGCATGAGCAGGT
>JBLMYK010000125.1:0-9329 GCA_050258235.1 Gemmatimonadota bacterium
GGGGCCCGGCGGGGTGAAGTGTGCCACGTGCTGCCGCCGCGGCGCGCGACGGTCAGTCGTATGTCCGAACGAAATCCCGGATCTCGGGGTAGATCACTTCGCGCCAGCGGCGGCCGGAGAAGATGCCGTAGTGTCCGACATCATTGGCCGTCAGATGGCGCCGACGGCTCTTCGGGATCGACCTGCACAGGCCGTGTGCGGCCTCGGTCTGGCCGCTGCCGGAAATGTCGTCGAGTTCGCCCTCGATCGTGAACAGCGCGGTGGTCCTGATGTCTTCCGGCGCCACGCGCCGCCCGCGTACATGCCATGTTCCGCACGGCAGCGCATGCTCCTTGAATACGATGCGGATCGTGTCGAGGTAATACTCCGCGGGCAGGTCGATCACCGCGTTGTACTCATCGTAGAAGCGCCGGTGCGATTCGACGTCGTCCTCGTCGCCCTTCACCAGATCGAGGTAGTAATCCCAGTGCGACGACAGATGCCGGTCGGGGTTCATCGCGACGAAGCCGGCGTGCTGCAGGAATCCCGGATAGACGCTGCGCAGATAGCCCGGATGCGTGCTCGGCACCTTGAAGATTACGTTGTTCTCGAACCACTCGATCGGCTTGCGTGTTGCCATCGCATTGACGTCGGTCGGATTGCGCCGCGTGTCGATCGGCCCGCCCATCATCGTCATCGACTTCGGGCTGGCGGGATCCTTCGCGCTTGCCATCAGCGAGATCGCACCTAGCACCGGCACGGTCGGCTGGCAGACCGAGATCACGTGCACCTGCGGTCCGAGCAGGCGAATGAAATCGGTCACGTAATCGACGTAGTCGTCCAGATGAAACGGTCCGTAGGCGATCGGAACCAGGCGGGCGTCGATCCAGTCGGTGATGTAGACGTTGTGATCCGGCAGCAGCGCGCGGACCGTGTCGCGCAGCAGCGTGGCGTGATGTCCCGACAGAGGTGCGAAGACGATGACGTTCGGATCGTCACGGCGCTTCGCCTGGCCGTTGGTGAAGCCGCGTTTGAAATGCAGCAGTCGACAGAAGGGCTTCGAAGCGATGACTTCCTCGGTGACCGGAACGGCCCGACCGTCGACGATTACCGGATTCAGGTCGAAGCCCGGCTTTTCGTACTGCTTGCCGATGCGGTGCAGCAGGTCATAGCCTGCGGCGACGCGGCGGGAAAACGGGGTATAGGAGAGCGGGCTGTACGGGGATGAGAACAGTTCCGACGTGGCCTGCGCCCACACGGCCAGTGGATTCAGTACCTTACGCTGCAGATCATGCAGGTGATAGAGCATCCGAGACTCCGCTCCGCGCCGTCATCCGCAACTCCATGGTCACGTAATTACGCGAATTATGTTAGCAGGCCCGCGGCGCAGCAATCGGCCGAAATGCCTGCTGAGAACGCAGCAGTTGCGCATCCCGTGGCCGCAGGACCGCGATCACCAGTAGTTTTCGACCGCCAGCTGGCCCGGCACGCCGCGCCGGGACGTCGCAAACCCGCGTGCGGTCAACCTCTTGCGCGTGTCGGTGACCATTTCCGGGTTGCCGCAGATCATCACGCGCGAACGCTGCAGATCCAGAGACATCCGCACGTGATGCTCCAGCTGGCCGCTGTCGATCAGGGCCGGGATGCGCTGTCCCAGCGTGCCCGGCACGCTGGCACGGGTCACCACCTGGACATAGCGGAGCTTGCCCGCCTGCTCTCGCAGATGCTCCTGTTCGCGAAAGCCCTCGATCGTTGCCCGGTACGCAAGCTCGTTCGGGTAGCGCACGCTGTGCACGAGGATCAGGTTTTCGTAGTCGTCCCAGGTCTTCGGTTCCCACAGGATCGAAATGAAGGGCGCCAGCCCGGTCCCCGTGGCCAGCAGCCAGAGGTCCTTGCCCTGCTCGAAGCGGTCGCAGGTCAGGAAGCCGTAGTTCATCTTCTCGACGAACACCGTGTCGCCCACCTTCAGTCGCGACAGTTCGGACGTGAAGTCGCCACCCGGCACGACGATCGAGAAGAACTCAAGATGCTCGTCGTAGCTGGCCGACACGATCGAATACGCGCGCCAGACGATGCGGGTCCCCGACGGATTCCTCGGATTGTCCGGATCCGGCTTGCCGACCCCGAGGCGAGCGAACTGCCCGGGCGTGAACCGAAATCCGGCGTAGCGGGTCAGCCGGAAAGAGAAGAGATTCGGCGCCCACGGATGAATCCAGAGGATCTTCTCCGCGGTGTACTTGTCGGGGGCAACCATGGTCGCTGACGGCGCACGCCGCGCGCCGACTCTAGCGCTCGAGGTAACGCAACTTGTCCCGCACGTCTTTCCAGTCGTCCGCGTCGTCCGGGTGCGCCTTCATGCGTGTGATCGGCGGCCAGGCGCGCGACAGCTCGACATTGAGCTTGATGAACTGACGCTGATCTTCCGGCACGTCCTCCTCGGCGTAGATGGCGTTGACCGGGCACTCCGGGATGCAGACGGCGCAGTCGATGCACTCGTCGGGCTCGATCGCCAGGAAATTCGGCCCCTCGCGGAAGCAGTCCACCGGACAGACGTCGACGCAGTCGGTGTACTTGCACTTGATGCAGGGCTCGGTGACGACGTGTGTCATCGCGTGGTCGGAGGAGATCGCTGGACACAGGTATTCTATCGCGGTGCGTCATGGCAGACGCCGTTCTCACCTCGTCGCAGAGAGGGACTTCCATGCAAACGTCAGTCACGCGCCGGGCGATTCTGACCGCGGCGGCTTCCGCGCTGGCCGCGGCGTCTGCGCGCGCGCAGCCCGCGCGATCTGCAGGTGCGATCAGGATCGGCGAGATCAACAGCTACTCGGCGATTCCGCAATTCCTGATTCCGTATCGGAAGGCGTGGGAGCTGGCGGTCGAGGAGGCCAATGCCACGGGGGGCGTGCTTGGACGCAAGGTCGAGGTGATCGCGCGCGACGATGCAGGCAGGCCGGACGACGCCGTTCGCCACGCGACCGAACTGGTTGCCAGCGAGAAGGTCGACCTGTTGGCCGGCACGTTCCTGTCGAACGTCGGGCTCGCGGTGTCGGACTTCGCCTTGCGCAACCGGCGCGTCTTTGTCGCCAGCGAACCGCTGACCGACGCCCTGGTGTGGGAGAAGGGCAATCGCTTCACCTTTCGCCTGCGTCCGAGCACCTACATGCAGAGCGCGATGCTGGTCGAAGAAGCGCTCAAGCTGACCGCGAAGCGCTGGGTCACGATCGCTCCCAACTACGAATACGGGCAAAGCGCGGTGGCGAGCTTCAAGGCGCTGCTGAAGGCAAAGCGCCCGGACGTCGAATTCGTGGCCGAACAGTGGCCGGCGCAGGGCAAGCTCGAGGCGGGCAGCACGGTGCAGGCCGTGCTCGCCGCGCGGCCGGAGGCGGTCTTCAATGTCACCTTCGGCGCCGATCTGACGCGACTGGTGCGCGAAGGCAACCTGCGCGGCCTGTTCCCGCGCGTGCCGACGGTCAGCCTGCTGTCCGGCGAGCCCGAGTACCTCGATGCCCTGAAAGACGAGACGCCCAAGGGCTGGATCGTCACCGGATACCCGTGGGACCAGATTGCCACCCCCGAGCACGCGAGGTTCTTCAACGCCTACTACGCGCGCTATAAGGAAACGCCGAAGCTCGGGTCGGTGGTGGGTTACGCGGCGTTGCAGGCGATCTTCGCCGCGATCCGCAGGGCCAAGTCGACCGATACCGAAAAGCTGATCACCGCGCTGCGGGGACTGAATTTCGGCACCCCCTTCGGTCCGGTCACCTTCCGCGCGATCGATCAGCAGTCGACGATGGGCGCGTACGTGGGCAAGCTCGACGTCCGCGGCGACCGCGGCACGATGGTCGAATGGCGCTACGCGGATGGCGCGAAGTACCTGCCGACCGATGACGAAGTGCGCCGTCGTCGCCCGGCCGAAGCCATGAAGTAGTCGCCCGACCTCTTTGGATTTCGTTCTCGCCCAGCTGCTGACGGGGTTTGCCTACGCCTCGACCCTGTTCCTGGTCGCAGCGGGGCTGACCCTCATCTTCGGCGTCACACGGGTGGTGAATTTCGCGCACGGTTCGCTGTACATGCTTGGCGCGTACCTCGCCTACACCATCACCACGCAGCTGCCGTCGACCGCCGCCGGCTTCTTCGGCGGCGTACTGCTGGCGGCAATGGCGGTCGCTGCGGTCGGGGTCGTGGTCGAAGTGATGGTGCTGCGGCGAATCTACGCCGCGCCCGAAATCCTTCAGTTGCTGGCGACCTTCGGCATCGTGCTGATCATCCAGGATGCCGCACTCTGGCTGTGGGGGCCGGAAGATCTGTTCGCGCCGCGCGCACCTGGCCTGAGAGGCAGCGTCGAGATAGCAGGGGCAATGGTGCCCCAGTACACGCTGTTCCTGCTGGTGGTCGGCCCGCTCGTGTTCGCGCTGCTGTGGCTGGTGTTCCGGCGTACGCGCTGGGGAGTCTACGTGCGCGCGGCGACCCAGGACGGCGAGATGGCCGGCGCGCTCGGTGTCAATCGCAAGGCGCTGTTCACCGCGGTGTTCGCGCTTGGAAGCTTGCTCGCCGGTCTCGCGGGCGCGCTGCAGATTCCGCGCGAATCGGTCAATCTTCAGATGGACCTGAACGTGATCGTCGAGGCATTCGTCGTCGTCGTCGTCGGCGGCCTCGGGTCGATCGGTGGTGCGGCGCTGGCGGCGATCCTGATCGGCCTGCTGCATGCGTTCGGCGTCTGGCTGCTTCCGCAGTCCGCGCTGGTGCTGGCCTTCGTCGCAATGGCGGTGGTGCTGATCGTGCGCCCGTTCGGGCTGCTCGGTCGCGCCGAAGTCGCCGCGCATGCGCCGGCGGCCATGCACCCGCCCTTCGTGCCCGCGAGCAGGACCCTGAAGTGGATCGCGGCCGGCGCGACGGCCGTCGCGGCCAGCGCGCCGCTGTGGGCTGGCGACTACCTTCTGGTCATCCTGACCGAGATGGCAATTCTCGCGGTGTTCGCCGCCAGCCTGCACTTCTTCATGGGGCTGGGCGGCATTACGTCCTTCGGGCATGCCGCCTTCTTCGGGCTCGGTGCTTACGGCGCCGCGCTGCTCGCCAAGCACGCAGGCGGCGGGTTTGCGCTCGGCCTGATCGGTGGCCCATTGCTGGCGCTTCTGGGCGCGCTTGCCGCCGGGTGGTTCGTGCTGCGGGCGCGCGGAGTCTATGCCGCGATGCTGACACTTGCCTTCGCGCAGATCCTCTGGTCGGTCGCGGTTCAGTGGGTGGGCGTCACCGGGGGCGACAACGGTGTACTCGGACTCTGGCCGCCTGCGCCTCTCAGATTGCGATCCGCGTATTTCCTCTTCTCGCTCGCGCTCGCCGTTCTCAGCCTGTGGCTGCTGCGCCGCGCCGCGCTTTCTCCACTCGGATTCGCGCTGCGGGCGGCGCGCGACGCGCCCGACCGCGCCACCGCCAGCGGCATCGATGCGCCGCGCGTGCAGTGGCTGGCGTTCGCAGCCGGCGGGCTGTTCGCCGGGCTGGCCGGCGTGCTGAACACCTACCAGAAGGGCTCGGTCTTTCCGAACGTGCTCGCGCTGCCGCAGTCGCTCGATGGACTGCTGATGGTGCTGCTGGGCGGCGTGCAGACCTTGTCCGGTCCGGTCGTTGGCGCCGTTTCGTATCACGCGCTGACGGTCGAACTGACGCGAACCACCGAGCACTGGCGGCTTGCCCTCGGCACGGCCATCGTTCTGCTCGTGCTGGTGTTCCCGCAGGGCATCGCAGGGTTCCTGCGTGCGCGCTTCGAGGCGGCGAAATGAGCCTGCTGAAGCTCGAGGCGGTGCGCAAGCACTTTGCCGGCGTGCACGCGGTCGACGGCGTCACGCTGACGCTCGCTGCGGGCGAGTTCACCGCGCTGATCGGTCCCAACGGCGCCGGCAAGACGACGTTGTTCTCGACCATTGCCGGCCAGCTGAAGGCCGATGGGGGCCGCATCGCATTCGACGGGCACACGATCAACGGCCAGACGCCGGCGCGGCTCGCAGCGCTCGGCATCGGCAGGACGTTTCAGACCGCGCACGTGTTCGGATCGATGACCGTGCTCGACAACGTGCTGCTTGCAGTGGCGGTGCGACAGGGAGCCCAGTTCGACGCGTTGCGTCCACTGTGGGGACGCGACGACACGGCCGCGCGCGTGTTGCTCGGCCGGGTGGGGCTGGAGCCGCTCGTCGGCGCGGCCGCGGCGAGCCTCGCCTATGGCGACGTCAAGCGGCTGGAATTCGCGATCGCGCTGGCGGGGCGTCCACGCCTGCTGCTGATGGACGAGCCGACCGCCGGCATGGCCCCCGGCGAGCGAGTCGCGCTGATGGACCTCGTGCGCGACGTCGCGCGCGAAACCGGTCTTACCGTGCTGTTCACCGAGCACAGCATGGAGGTGGTGTTCGGCTATGCACGGCGCGTGATCGTGATGTCGCGCGGCGTCGTGATCGCCGATGGCGATCCGGACGCCGTGCGCATGGACCCGGCAGCGCAGGCCGCGTACTTCGGCGAGGCTGCATGAGCCCGGCGCTGCGAGTTCGTCAGCTCAACGGCTTCCATGGGCCGGCACAGGCGCTGTTCGCTCTCGACTTCGACATCGTCGCCGGCGAAGTCGTCGCGCTGATCGGACGCAACGGCGCTGGCAAGTCGACCACGCTGAAGGCGCTGATGGGGCTCGTCCGCGCCACCGGCTCGGTCGAAGTCGAGGGCACGCGCGTCGACCATCTGCCGAGCCATGCGCGGGCGCGGCGGGGAGTCGGGTACGTGCCCGAGGACCGGCGCATCTTCACGGACCTGACGGTGCGCGAGAACCTGCTGGTCGGCGCGCAGGGCCGAAAACTGGATGCCGAGCCGGTGCTTCAGCTCTTTCCGAACCTGCGCGAAATGCTCGATCGCCCGGCCGCGCAGATGAGCGGCGGCGAACAGCAGATGCTGGCAGTCGCCCGCACCCTGTGTTCGCGCCCGCGCGTCGTGCTGCTCGACGAGCCTTCGGAAGGCATCGCACCGATGATCGTTGCAGCGATGGTCCGCGCGGTGAGGGCAATGAAGAAGGAAGGCGTCAGCGTTCTGCTGTCGGAGCAGAACCCGCGCTTCGTCGCGGCAGTTGCCGATCGGGCGCTGCTGATCGACCGCGGCCATCTGGTCGGCGCCGCCAGGATCGAGGATCTTACGGCGCAGACGGAACCGGTGCGGCGCGTGCTCGGCCTTTAGAACCGCATTGTCCGGTGACTGCTGGGTTTCGGGCGAAAGGCAGGTGGCGGAAAATGCGCCTGTGCCGCGATGCGGCGTCCTGAAACGGAGTGAAACCGATGGATTTCGAATTTTCCCCCGACGTACAGGCGATGCAGCAGACGCTGCGCCGCTTCGTCGATCGCGAAGTGCTGCCGATGAACGCCGAATGGCACCGGCTGGCCGAATCGGGCACCTATCCGCTCGCGGTCGTCGAGCCATTGAAGGCGAGGGCGAAATCGCTCGGTTTGTGGAACCTGTTCCTGCCGGGGCTCAAGCCTGACGAGCCCGGCACCCGGATGTCGAACCTCGACTACGCACCGATGGCCGAGATCATGGGGCGGATTCCGTGGGCATCGGAAGTGTTCAACTGCAATGCGCCCGATACCGGCAACATCGAGCTGCTGCATCTGGCGGCGACACCGGTGCAGCGGGAGCGCTGGCTGCAGCCGCTGCTCGCGGGCGAAATCCGCTCCTGCTTTGCGATGACCGAGCCCGACGTCGCCTCGTCGGATGCCACGAATATCCGCACCAGCATCCGCCGCGATGGCGATTCGTACGTGATCAATGGCCGCAAGTGGTTCATCACCAATGCGGCGCACCCGAACTGCCGCATCGCGATCGTGCTCGGCGTCACCGACGAGCGCAGCGACGCCGATGCGCACCGACGCCATTCGATGGTGCTGGTGCCGATGGACACGCCCGGCCTGACGGTCGTGCGCAATATCCCGATCATGCATCACCACTCGCCCGACGGGCATTGCGAACTGGTGTTCCGCGACGTGCGCGTGCCGGCGACCAACGTGCTCGGCGAGGAGGGACAGGGTTTCAAGCTCGCGCAGGCACGGCTGGGGCCGGGACGCGTGCATCACTGCATGCGCACCATCGGCCAGTGCGAGCTGGCGCTCGAGCTGATGTGCGAACGCGCGCTCGAGCGGCGCACCTTCGGCCGGTACCTGGCGGACTTCGCCAACGTGCAGGACTGGATCGCGCAGTCGCGCATCGAGATCGACCAGGCACGACTGCTCGTCCTGCGTGCCGCGTGGCTGATGGACCGCGCCGGCAATGCCGCCGCGCGCGTCGATGTCTCTGCGATCAAGGTGGTCGCCGCGCAGCTGCAGACGCGCGTGGTCGACCGCGCGATGCAGGTCTTCGGCGCGATGGGACTGACGCCCGATGTGCCGCTGTCCTACCTGTGGACATGGGGCCGCGCGCTGCGGTTCATCGACGGTCCGGACGAGGTGCACCTGCGCACCGTGGCGCGTGCCGAGCTTGCCCGCGCGAAGGAACACCGTGGCGCGACCGCCGCCTACTATCGGGTCGGCTGATCGGCATCGCTACGGGTCCGACCGCGGGACCGAAGCCGGAAGCGGGGCCCGTACAATCCGGCCGCGCCTGCCGCGCTCCCGCCATGATCATCACCAGCCTGCTCGACACAGACCTGTACAAGTTCACGATGATGCAGGTCGTGCTGCATCAGTTTCCGGGCGCCCAGGTCGAGTATCGCTTCAAGTGCCGCAACCCGGGCATCGACCTCACCCCGTATATCGACGAGATCCGCGAACAGATCTACTGGCTGTGCACGCTGCGCTTCAAGGAGCCCGAGCTCGATTACCTGCGCGGCATGCGCTTCATCAAGAGCGATTTCGTCGACTTCCTCGGGCTGTTCCAGCTGAACACCAAGTACATCACGGTCGATCCGTCGCCGAAGAAGAACGGCGAGATCGAGATCGTGATCAAGGGGCCGTGGCTGTACACGATCCTGTTCGAGATCCCGGTGCTGTCGATCGTCAACGAGGTCTATTTTCGTGCCACCCGGCCGCACCCCGACTTTGCCGAGGGCAGACGGCGGCTGGCGCAGAAGATCGCGCTGATCCGCGACGACCCGAGCCTGGCCGGGGCCAATGGGCCGAAGATCGCCGACTACGGGACGCGCCGACGGTTCTCGCGGCTGTGGCAGGACGAAGTGCTGCTGACGTTGAGGGAAAGGCTGCGCGAGAACCTCGCCGGCACCAGCAACGTGATGTTTGCGCACAAGCACGGGCTGATTCCGCTCGGGACGATGGCGCACGAGTACCTGCAGGCATGCCAGGCGCTGGGACCGCGGTTGCGCGACTCGCAGA
>JBLMYK010000126.1:0-6806 GCA_050258235.1 Gemmatimonadota bacterium
CGGCAGCGCGGTGGCGACGAAGCCATGCACGGCGTCGAGGCAACTGACGTGCATGCCATACAGGTCCTGCGTCCAGTACCAGCAAGACTGCGCCTCCGACCAGATCATCTGTGCCTTCAGCTGCTGCGCGGTCTGGCGGAAGAGTCGCGCCCAGCGCGATTGCCCCGTGTGCCGCTGCAGGTGCAGCGCCGCCAGCAGCGTGCCGGGCGCGCCCCACATCAGCTCGCGCGCCGGGTGGTCGGAATTGGAGCCGATCAAGTGCGCCAGTTCGTCATCGACCGCGCCGCTCGGCTGCAGCCAGTGTTCCAGCATCCGGTTCGGTGTTTCGCCCATCAGGTAAGCGGCGCGCTCACGCTCCGCGTCTTCCCCAAGCCACCGGCGGGTGAGGTCCAGCAACTGCGCGAAACCCAGCCATTCGCGATGCCGCGGATTCGCCGCACCGACAGCCCGCAGGTAGTTGAGCGACCAGATGACGCCGCAGGCACCGCAATAGAGCGACGGGCTCAGTTCATCGGGCGATTTCGGATCGTCGAGCGGATGCACGCGCCAACCAAAGCCGGGGACGAATTCGTCCTCCAGTCCGTCCACGATGCGCGCAATGCAAGCACGCGCCCGCGCTTCGTTCCAGGGCTGCTCGCGCAGCGGCTCGTGGCGAGCGGGATCATGCAGCATGGGGCTCAACTTCGTCGCGGAGTCAGGGGACTAGTAGAACATACGTGCCACTCGTCCATGCCACGAACATCCGCGTCATTCTTCGGTTGTGAGCATTCGCAGGGATTCGCAGCGGGGGCGTAAAGTCTGGGCGCTCATGTCCTGTCGGGGAAGCGCTTGAGGCACGCGCGCATCATCGTCACTCGCTACGGCGGGCCCGATGAACTTCGGGTCGTTGAAGAGGCGTGCCCCGAGCCGAAGCATGGTGAAGTCCGCGTGAAGGTGCTGGCCGCGGGCGTCGCATTGCCCGACGTGATGGCGCGCGAAGGCATTCATCCCGAAACGCCCCAGGTGCCTTTCACACCGGGATGGGACCTTGTCGGCGTGGTGGATCGGCTCGGCGACGGTGTCTCCGGCATCGAGCTCGGACAAGTCGTCGCCGCGATGCCGATCAGCGGCGCGTACGCGGAGTTCGTCTGCCTGCCGCTTCAGGAACTCGTACCCGTGCCGCCTGGGCTGGACCCCGCGGAGGCAGTCAGCCTGGTGCTGAACTACATCACCGCGTACCAGATGCTGTATCGCTCCGCTAAGGTCGAAGCCGGCCAGCGCGCGCTGATTCACGGGGCGGCCGGCGGGGTCGGCACCGCACTGTTGCAGCTCGGCCGGCTCGCCGGGCTGCAGATGTACGGCACCTGTTCATCACGTGGGGCGTCGGCCGTTTCCGGGCTGGGCGGCGTGCCCATCGATTACCAGCATCAGGACTACTTGACTGAAATTCGCCGCCTCACGGGAGACGGCGTGGACGTCGTGTTCGACCCTATCGGTGGTGCGCACCTCTGGCGCTCCCGAAGCGCGCTGCGTCGTGGCGGGAAAGTGGTGGGTTACGGCCTCAGGACCTCGCTGCGCGGGGAAGGACTGAGTTCAGGTCGTCCCGGTCGCCGTCAACGCTTTGCCGGAACCGCCCTCTTCGCAACGTACATCGCCGGCGGCTGGCTTCTGCCGGGCCGCAAGAGAGTGGTTCCCTACAGCATCCAGACGCTCAAACGGCTCAAACCCGCATGGTTCCGACAGGACCTGATTGCCCTGCTCGACCTTCTGCGACAGCAGAAGATCAAGCCGCTGATCGCGCAGCGATTCCCGCTTGCCGAGGCAAGGCGCGCGCACGAGCTGCTCGGCAAGGGCGGCGTGATCGGCAAGATCGTGCTCCTGTGCAACGGCGCCGCCTGAACAAAGGCCTGCAGAGCGGCTTCATGCGGCGTTGACCGCAACGAGATGTGACTGCGGCAAGCTCGCAGCCAGCAGGCGTGCCCGCAGCGCCCGTTCGAGCGCGGCTACCGCCGCCGTTTCCCTCCGCTCTTGCGCGGCTTCGCTCTCTTCACCGGGTGCTGCGCTTCCGCGATCTCGTGGCCGCTCTTCCCTTCCAGCTTGGGCGTGATGTTGTCGTCGATCCACTTCTGGTCCCACCACTCCACGGGCAGCACCGCGATGCCATCGAGGTAGACGCCGAAGTGCAGGTGGTCGCCCACCGCAAGCCCCGTCTCACCGGTCTTGCCGAGGATCTGCCGCTTGGCGACCGTATCGCCCACCTTCACGTCGATCGAGCTGAGGTGGCCATAGAGCGTGAACAGGCCGAGGCCGTGGTCGAGGATCACGGCGTTGCCGTAGATGCCCAGGTCGCCGGTGAAGGTGACGGTGCCGCTGTTGGCGGCCTCGACCGGGTAGTTCTTCGTGACCGAGAGGTCGTAGCCGAGGTGATACGCGGTATCGATCACTTCGCCGTTGTAGGTGTACGTCCGCTCGTCCGCGAAGTTCGCCTCGACCTTCGAATTGCTGAGCTGGGCAAACGCATCCTTCCACAGCATCGTCGGCGTCGCCTTCGACGTGACCGCAGTGATGCGGTCCTCGTTCTCCTTGCGCAGCCGCTTGTTCACGGCGACGAAGACGTCCTTCGGCGTGCCCTGCCGCGCCGCGACGTCCGTCAGCAGGGGTTCGACCTTGTTCTGCAGGAAGCTGTCGGTGATCGCGATGGTGCTCTTCTTGTAGCGGACGTTCTTCAGCTCGTAGGCAAGCCGCAACTCGCGCGTGTTGCCGGCCTTGTCCGTGGCCACCAGCATTGCCCTCGCCTCCGGCGGCGCGTTGTAGGGATGCGCGAAGAACGCCAGCAGGTAGTCGGGGTGATCCTTGACCTGCCCGGCAAACCCCGGGAAGAAGTGATCACCGATCTTCACGCCGCTCGCCGCCGTGTCCGCCGACGCCTTGTACACGATCACTCCCACGCCGCCGAAATTCACGTAGCGGTCGTCTGCGATGAGTTCCAGCGTGGGCGGCGTGATGTCGATCGTGACGTTCTTCTCGAGCACGGCCTCATTGCCGCTGCCGAAGTGCCAAAGCGAAGCATCGCGCGCGGTGATGCGAAGCACCGCGGGCCCCTCCTTCACGCCGGAGACCTTCGCCGCGGCCACGGTGACCTTGTTCTCGCCCACGGGCCGGGCGAACTGCTCGGAGGCGAGGCTGTGCTCGGTTCCCCCCTGGGACAGCGTAGCGGTGACTGATTTCAGCCCTGCTCCCTTGTCGCTGACCCGGATCTCGAGCGGCGTCAGTCCGAGCGCGTCGACGTTCGGCGAGACGACGATCTGCGGCGGCTCGGATTCAAGTCGTGGCCATAGGTAGTAGCCACCGCCGGCCACGCCGGCGATCAGGATCAGGAGGAGGACGACAAGGACGGGAAGTTTGCTGCGGGGTCGGGCGGAGTGAAACGCGTTCATGGCTACTTCAAGTGGTTGTCGTCGCGCGTGCAGACGAGGAAGAGCACACGCGTGGCGAACCGTTCATCGGCGGCGGGCCGGAGCATAGCGCCTCGGCCAATCGGGACCGTAACGCATGCGCGCGTGTGCGGAAGCAAGAATGCCGCCGGTACACCGTGGCCGGTGTGCGCTCGAGCGGTTCTCAAGCCGCTGAACGAGTCTGCATTCGAGGTCGCATCGACCGTGTGCCTGTACGCGCAGATGCGTCACAGCGCCCGGCCCTTTTCCGCGCTGCAGTGCGATCGCCGCACCGCCCGCCGACCGCGAATCCGAGTTTTCTTGATCTAGAGAAAAAACGGCCGCCGCACGTTGCCGATTCGGGATAACGGCGCCTCGGACGGACGCCCAGAATCGCCGGACACCTGAAATCGGCCGCGTCCCGCACGGGACGGCCGCAGCGCCAGCGGAGGGATCGATGCAGCGACGAATCGCGCTCGTCAGTTTGCCGGTGACTCCACGCGCTGCGATCGCGGCGATGGCGAGCGGCTCGGTCGCAGCGCCACCCGCCGCCGACTGACCCGGCTTTGCTCCCGTTCCAAACGCTCAATGCATCGGAGACGCGTCATGGCCATCAATCCCCGCAATCTCTTCCGTGCGGTAACCCGGACGGCGGCGGCCGTCGCCGGGGGCGTCGCCGCCTGGAGCGCCGGCGGTCCGGCGCAGGCGTTCGACCGTGATTCTCTGGTATGGAAGAAGTGCACGACCTGCCACGCGGCAGGGGCTGACGGCCGCGTCGCGCGCGTCGAGGATCTGCGCACGACGCCCGAAGAGTGGACGGTCATCGTCGACCGCATGCGGCGCTTGCATGGCATGCCGATCGCCGCGGGCGAGATGGATCGCCTGCTGAAGGAACTGACCGCGACGCAGCTCCTGACACCGCAGGAGCAGGCCAGGGTTTCCTACCTGAGTCTGTGGCACAACTCGCAGCATCTCGAGGTGCCGGCCGACAAGGACGAGGAGAAGCTCTTCACAACCTGCGTGCGCTGCCACAGTGCCGGCAAGATCTTCTCGTACCGGATGACAGCGGAGAACTGGTCCAAGCTGCGGGACTTCCATCTCTTCGTCGTGCCCTCGGTCTTGTTCCAGATGCGCGAGATGCGCTGGGTCACCGAAGCCGACGCGATGCTGGCGCTGCTGGCGAAGAAGCTGCCTTACGAGAAGTCGTGGTCGGCACCGGCAGCGAAGCTGGACGGCACCTGGGGCGTGTTCGGATATGAGCCCGGCCGCGGGTCGTACCGGGGCGAAGCGCGCATCGCCGATGCCGGAAATGCCGAATACAAGATTTCGGGCAGCCTCACCTACGCGGACGGTACCTCGGAAGCGTTCGCCGGCGAAGCAACGCTGTACGGCGGCTACGCGCTGCGGACGCGCACGATGAACAACGGCTTCGCGAGCCATGGCGCCTTCATCGTGAACGGCGACGAACTGAGCGGCGAATGGCACCTGCCGGCGCCGAACTTCCGCACGTCGAGCGCGACCTGGCTGCGCAATGGCGGTGCGGCCAAGATCGCACGCGTGGTGCCGGCCTTCCTGCTCAAGGGCGAGAAGACCACGCTCACCGTCGAAGGCCTGAACCTGCCCGACGCGAAGGCGGGCGACATCGCGTTCGCCGGCGCGGCGGTCAAGGTGCTGTCGGTCCGGCGCGTCGCGCCGAACGCGTTGCAGATCGAGGCGGTCAGCAACATGGACAAGCTCACCACCGCGAGGCTGGCGGTCAGCGGCATTCCCGCGGGCAACGTCACGCTGGCGCCCCAGATCGACTACATCGCGATCTCGCCGCAGATGGGGCGGGCGCGCCTGTCGGGCGGCGTGCACTACCCCGCCGAGGGGGTGCAGTTCGAGGCGATTGCTTATGCGAAGTCCGGCGCCAAGTCAGCCGGTGTCGCGCTCGGCCCGGTGCCGGCGACCTTCCGCCTCGCCGAGGAGAAGACGCGCCCCGACGACGACGATCTGCGGTGGCTCGGCAACATCCAGACCAACGGCACCTATGTACCGTTGGGCGACTACGGGCCGAATCCCACGCGCGGCTATTCGACCGAGAACAGCGGGCTCGTCAAGGTACTGGCGCAGTACAAGCGCGGCGCCCAGTCGTTCCGGGCCGAGGCGAAGCTGGCGGTCACGATGCCGGACTTCATCGCGCGCATTCGATGAGCGGCAGCTACGCGTTCGCGGATCACCGCCTGTTCGCCGCACCCGGTGTCGCGGAGGGCGGCGCGCTGCTGTTCGGCGCCGATCACGCAAGCCTATTCACGGTCGATGCGCTGACGCGCGGGGTGATCGACCGCTGGCGCGAACGCGATGCGATCGACCTCGATGCCGCGCCGCCACCGGACCGCGAAGTGCTGGAAGCGCTGCGGGACGCGCGACTGCTGGTGCCGTCCGCGCGGCGGCAGCGGCCCGTGCCCGCGCCGATCGATCCGGCCGAGATTCCGCTCGGCACGATGGTGCTGGAAGCGGCGCAGGCGTGCAACCTGCGCTGCACCTACTGCTATGCAGGCGGCGGCTCCTACGGAGGCGCTGCACGGCTGATGTCGCCCGCGCTTGCGCGCCGCGCCGCGCGCTTCCTGGTCGAATCGTCGGGCGACCGCGACACCGTCACGCTGGTGCTGTTCGGCGGCGAACCGCTGCTGAACCTGCCGGCGCTCGAAGCGGCCGTGCTCGAGGGCGAATCGGCGGCGCGCGCAAGCGGCAAGAAGTTCGTCGTGTCGCTGACAACCAACGGAACGCGCTTCACGCCCGAGGTGCTGGACTTCCTGCGCGAGCATCCGATCTCGCTTTCGATCAGCATCGACGGGCCGCCCGACCTGCACGACGCCAATCGCCGCTACGCGGGCGCCAAGGGCGCCGGCACCTACGCCGATATCGTCGCCGGCCTGCAGCAGCTGCGTGCGAATCTTGCGCGGCCGCCGGCAGCGCGCGTGACCCTTACGCCGGAGCAGTGGGCGCGCGTGCCGGAAGTGTTCTATCACCTGCGCGACCTGGGCTTCCTCGAAGTCGGCATCGCGCCCGTCAGCCCCGTCACGGCCGACCTGCTTCCCACGCCGGAGCAGGAAGACGTGCTGCTGGCGGGCTTCGCCGATCTCGCCGCGCACTTCGCGGATCAAGCCGCCGAGGGTCGGCTGCTGCCCTTCTCGAATCTGCTCGACCTGCTTGCGCGGCTGCATCGCGGCCAGGTGAAGGAAGCACCGTGTGGCGCCGGGCTCGGCTATCTCGCGCTCGACGCCGAGGGGCGGTTGTTCCTGTGCCATCGGCTCGCCGGTGTCGATCGCTTCAGCGTCGGCGATCTGGAGACCGGCATCGATCACGCACGGATCCGCGACTGCCTGGCCGCGCAGGCGGCGCCGCGCGCCG
>JBLMYK010000127.1:0-14471 GCA_050258235.1 Gemmatimonadota bacterium
AGTGGGAATTGAAGGACATCTACGCCGGCATGGTGCAGTTCATGGTGCTGCAGCTCGTCGGCGTCGGCATCGTGCTGCTGTTCCCGAAACTGGCGACCTGGCTGCCCAGCATCAACTGAGCCGCACGTCGGGGGCCACCGGATCCGGGGTCGCTGCGTCCTGCTCAACTACAATCCGTGCATGGCGAAAGCTTCGCAAAAACCGGTTGCCGAGCTGACCTTCGAGCAGGCGCTCGACGAACTGGACGCCCTCGTGCGGCGCATGGAAACCGGGGATCTGCCTCTCGACGACTCGATCGCCGCCTACAAACGCGGCGCGGAGCTGGCAAAGTACTGCCAGACCCGACTCGCGGCCGCCGAACAGGAGATCAGGAAGCTGGACGGTGACCTGCTGGTGCCGTTGAATCCGGATGAGTTGCGCGGCGGCCAGTAGTTCGATGCAGCAGGCAGCCAAGCGCCAGCACGCGGAAACCGAATCCGCGGCGCGGGATTTCGATGCCTGGATGGCGGATCGCCTGGCGCGCTTCGAGCACGCGGCCGACGCGCAGTTGCCCTTGGTGACGGTTGCCCCGCAGCGCCTGCATCAGGCGATGCGCTACGCGGTGCTCGGCGGCGGAAAACGCGTGCGCCCCTTGCTCGTTTACGCGGCAGGGGAGGTGACCGATGCGGCGCTCGTGGCGCTGGACAGCGCGGCACTAGCGACCGAGTACGTGCACGTGTATTCGCTGATCCACGACGACCTGCCCTGCATGGACAACGACGTGCTGCGGCGGGGCAAGCCGACCGTGCACGTCGCCTTCGACGAAGCCACTGCCATGCTCGCCGGCGATGCGCTGCAGGCCGAAGCGTTCAAAGTGCTGGCTGATGCGGCGCTGCCCGATCATGCACGTGCCGCGCTGATGCGCGAACTGGCGCATGCGGCTTCGACCACGGGCATGTGCGGCGGGCAGGCGCTCGATCTGGCCGCAATCGGACAGCCTCTCGGCCTCGAACAGCTCGAGCAGATGCACCGGATGAAGACCGGCGCGCTGCTGCTCGCCGCGGTGCGCATGGGCGCGGGCGCCGGTCGGCTCGACGCCGCGACCGGCTCCGCACTGGACGCCTACGGCCGCTCAATAGGCCTGGCGTTCCAGATTGTCGACGACGTGCTCGACGTCGAACAGAGCTCGCAGGTGCTGGGAAAGACCGCGGGCAAGGACGCCCAGCAGGGCAAGCCGACCTATGTGTCGACGATCGGCCTGGCCGCGGCAAAGGAATGGGCCGAAAAGCTGCGCCGGCAGGCGCACGCCGCGCTCGACACCCTGCCGGCAGCGCGGACAACGCCTGCGCTGCGTCTGCGACAATTGGCCGACTTCATCGTCGTGCGCTCCTCCTGAGGCGTGAGCGCGGTACCGATGTACGACCTGCTCAACACGATCCGATCGCCTGTCGATCTGCGCAAGCTCGACGGCGAGAAACTGAAGCGCCTCGCCGGCGAGTTGCGCGCCTACCTGCTCGATTCGGTGTCGAAGACCGGCGGCCATTTGTCGTCGAACCTCGGCACGGTCGAACTGACGCTTGCGCTGCACTATGTGTTCGACACGCCGCGCGACCGCATCGTGTGGGACGTCGGCCACCAGACCTACGCGCACAAGATCCTGACCGGCCGGCGCGAAGGGATGAAATCGCTGCGCCAGTTCGGCGGCATCTCGGGCTTTCCGAGCCGGCGCGAATCGGAGTACGACGCTTTCGGTACCGCGCATTCGTCGACGTCGATCTCGGCTGCGCTCGGGATGGCCGTTGCTGCGCGCGCGACCGGCAACAAGCGGCACAACATCGCGGTGATCGGCGATGGCGCAATGAGCGGCGGAATGGCGTTCGAGGCACTGAACAACGCCGGCGTGATCGACGACATCCGCCTGATCGTGATCCTGAACGACAACGACATGTCGATCTCGCCCGCGGTCGGTGCGCTGAACCGGTATCTGGCGCGGCTGATGAGCGGCAAGTTCTATTCCGCCGCGCGCCAGGCGGGCAAGCAGGTGTTGAAGAACTTTCCGCCGGTGCTGGAACTGGCGCGCCGCATCGAGGAGCACGCGAAGGGCATGGTGGTGCCGGCCACGCTGTTCGAGGAGTTCGGCTTCAACTACATCGGGCCGATCGACGGCCACGACCTGGACTCGCTGATTCCGACGCTGCAGAACATCCGGCAGCTCGACGGCCCGCAGTTCCTGCACGTGGTCACCCGCAAGGGGCAGGGATACAAGCTTGCCGAGGCCGATCCGGTGCTTTATCACGGCCCGGGCAAGTTCGATCCGCAGCAGGGCATCGAGCGGGTGCCCGCCGCGACCGCGAAGCCCACCTTCACCCAGGTCTTCGGCGACTGGCTGTGCGACATGGGGGCTGCGGACACGCGCCTGATCGGCATCACGCCGGCGATGCGCGAGGGCTCGGGCATGGTGCGCTTCGAGCAGGAATATCCGGACCGCTACTTCGACGTCGGCATCGCGGAGCAGCACGCGGTGACTTTCGCGGCCGGCCTGGCCGCGGAAGGCATGCGGCCGGTGCTGGCCATCTATTCGACCTTCCTGCAGCGCGGTTACGACCAGCTGATCCACGACGTCGCGATCCAGAACCTGCCGGTGATGTTTGCGCTCGATCGGGGTGGCCTGGTCGGCGCGGACGGCGCCACTCACCACGGCGCATTCGACCTTTCGTACCTGCGCTGCATTCCGAACCTGGCGGTGATGGCGCCGAGCGACGAGAACGAATGCCGCCGCCTGCTGACCACCGCGTTCCAGCACAACGGACCGAGCGCGGTGCGCTATCCGCGCGGCACCGGCATCGGAGCGTCGGTCGAGGGCGAACTGCGGCCACTGCCGTTCGGCAAGGCCAATCTTCGGCGCGAATCGTCAGCGCGGCCGGGCGCGCGCATCGCGATCCTGGCGTTCGGCACGGTGCTGCATCCAGCGCTCGCTGCCGCCGCTAAGTTCGATGCGACCGTGGTGGACATGCGCTTCGTCAAACCGCTCGACCTCGAACTGCTGACGCAGATCGCACGCACCCACGACGCGCTGGTGACCATCGAGGAAAACGTGATCCAGGGCGGTGCCGGCTCGGGATGCGCGGAAGCACTGGCGGAAACCGGCATCGTCAGACCGATGCTGCACCTCGGCCTGCCGGACCGCTTCATCGACCACGGCGATCCCGCACGGCTGCTGGCGACGGTCGGGCTCGACGCGATCGGCATCGAGCAATCGATCCGCATCCGCTTCGGCGACCTGCAGGCTCAGCCGCGGCTCGTCAGGTCGGCTTGAAACCGGTTGCTGTCTTTCAGCACTCGCCCGAGGCGGGCCCCGGCTACTTTGCGGACTGGCTCGCGGAGCAAGGCATTCCGATGCAGTTGCTCCGCGTCGATCGTGGCGACTCCGTGCCGATGCGCGCAGACGCGTTCAGCGGACTGTGCTTCATGGGTGGACCGATGAGTGTCAACGATCCGCTGCCGTGGATCGAAGCAGAGCTGCGCTTGATCCGCGATGCCGTCGCGCGTCGCATTCCGGTGATCGGGCATTGCCTCGGTGGGCAGCTGCTGGCGAAGGCCATCGGCGGCTCAGTCGCGCGCAGCCCGGTCAAGGAGATCGGCTGGGGACGGCTGCGTGTCACCAACGCTGCCATCGCGCGCGAGTGGCTCGGCAGTGACGCAGCCGACGCACCGGAATTCTTCCAGTGGCATGGGGATACCTTTACGCTGCCGCCCGGGGCGGTGAACTTCCTCGCCAGCGACCTGTGCGCCAATCAGGCGTTCGTGCTCGAGCGCAACGGTTGCGCGCATCTCGGGATGCAGTTCCACTGCGAGATGACGCCGGCGCTGGTGCGCGATTGGGCGCTCGATGCCGACAGCGCCCGCGAAATCGCGGAGGAACGCCGGCAGACCGGTGGCCCGGGCGTCAATGACGCGGATGCGATGCTGCGCGAGGTCGCCGCGCGCACTGCTGCTATGAACGCACTGGCGGCGCGGCTGTATGCGCGCTGGACGCGGGGGCTACGGTAGCGCCTCACGTCGCTGCGCCTCGGCGATGCGGTCGCCCAAATGGGCGACGCTGCGCATCTCGCGCAGCTCGGAGGGCAGCGATTTGAAGAGGGTGCGCGCCTCATCGAGCAGCGCCTTGCCCTGTCCCGGATTGGCCAGCGCGGCGGCGTACAGCACGCCGGCCATCTCGGACTTCACTGTCTGATTATCCTTGTTCCTTGCTGCGTAACCGCGATACAGCTCGACCACGGGCTCGATCGTTTGCCGCGCTTCGCTTAAGCGCCCGAGCCGCGCGAGCGCAGCCGCGTGCAGCGCCACTTCGACGGCCGCCTCGCGCTGCTCAAACTGATTGCGCACGGGCGTGCGCTTGCGGTACTCGACGGCGGCGCGGAAATTCTTCTCGGCGCCGGCCAGATCGTTGGTCCACTCGGCAGCGGTGCCGAGCGCAAAGCTCAGCCGGCGCAGCAGTTCGGCTTGCTGCTGGCGGGAGAATTCGGCTTCCGGCTTCAGTTTCTCAACTTGGACGCGCGCACTGTCGGCGAGGCTGCGGGTGCGCGCAAAGTCGCCCAGGCTTAGTGCTGCCTCCGCCTTCCAGACCTCGAGAAACGCAGACCAGTACGCGTGATCGAACGTTCCCGCAGGAATGCCTTTGAGGGAGAGGTTGAAATAACGTTCGGCGTTGGCGTTGTAGGCATTCGCGCGCTGGATTTCTCCCAGCTCGGCCGCGAGGTTGCCGAGCAGGTTGCGATTGAACGAGTACGCTCCGGCGACCATGCTTGACTTGGCCGTCATCGGTTCGAGGACGCGCGCTTCTTCCAGTTTGGCCATCGCGGCCCGCACGCGTCCCTGCGCGAGCAGGGACTGATGTGCACCTTCACGCGCGACGCCCAGGTTGTTCCAGGCGATCACGTTCGATGGGTCGACTCGCAGCAGCATGGTCCAGTCGCGTGCCGAATCATCCGCCAGCGCCTGCGCTTCGGCCGGACGAAACGCGGTCCCCGCGAGGCGGGCCAGGTTGATCGCCAGCAGTGCCCGGCCGCGCAGCGCCAGCATGTGGGTCGGGTTCCGGTCGAGTACCTTGGATGCAACGCTGATTCCCTCGGTGCCGACCGCCTTGGCCTCGTCGTTGCGGCCTTGGATCGTCAGGCTTTCCGATAACCAGGATGAGGTGATGCTGAAGTTGGCCGCGGCATCGAGGTCCTTCAACTGCAGGTCATCGATGCTGCGGAACATTGCCAGCGATTTTTGCAGGGTTGGGGTCGCCAGATCGTCGCGGTTCTGTCGCATCTGGAAGAATCCCAGTTGGGTTAGCGCCAGCCCGTATGCGCGGCGCGCCGCCACCGATGACCCCGGAGCTTCAGCCACCGCCTTGATCACGTCCACCGCGCGCTCGGCCGGCGGCAACGCATCGACCGAGCGACCAGCGCTGTCGATCACTCGCCCTTTCGCAGCGAGGCCGAGCGAAAGCCCGATCGCAGTGACTTCCGAGTTGTCGCCGTCCTTCCGCAACGTGTCAAGCGTTTGGATTGCATCGTCGAGTACCGGGCTCGCCTCGGTCAGCTTGCCCTGCGTGCGCAGCGCAGCGCCGTAGCGCACCAGCGCCAGTGATCGGTTCCGATCGGTCTCCCGGGTGCGCAGCTCGCGCGGCAGCCCCTGGTAGTAGTCGACGGCGCGGCGAGCGAGCTCGACCACGATGTCGAGCCGGCCCACCGGCTCCAGTTCACGGTAGAAATCGTCGAGCAGGTAGACGATCAGGCGCTCCGATTCGCCGCGCGCGGTTTCCGCCAGCCGGTGCGACTGCAACGCTCTTGCTTCCGCCTGCTGGGCGCGTTTGGTGCTGATGTAGCCGAAGACGCTGGCCGCCACCGCGACGATCGCCAGCACGGCGCAGCCCGCTGCGATCTGCCGCGCACGGATCAGCGCCTTGCGCGTCGCCGCCTCGCGTTCGCGTTGCGCGGCGAGCTGGCGCTCTGCCTCCTCGAGCGCCTCGCGTTCGAGCCGCAGTTGCCGGCTCGCCTTGACAACTCCGCACAGCACATCGTGGGTTAGCTCCACACGTCGTACATCTAGCCGCTCTTCGATCCGCAGCAGCCTCCGATTTACCAGCGTGGCGAGCGCATCCGGTGCCGCGCCGGCGGCCGCGAATGCCTTCAGCACGCGCTCCTCGGCGAGGCTCTCGCGGAAGCCGGACTCCGTGAGCAGCTGGTCCTCGATCACCTTGCGCACCGCGGCGGGCTGGTCTGCCAACGCGCGTTCATAGAACTCCGCCAGGATGGTGTCGTGCGAACCGGCCAGCAGGTCGGCGGAGATTTCGGCGCGCCCCTGCGCAATCCGGGCGTTGTTCAGCTCGCGGCAGATCAGCGACAGCAGCGAAGGCTCGACCTCGGCATTGCGCAGCTCGGAGCCGCCGGCGATGAAGCGGACGATGGCTTCGGCCACTTCCTGGGACACCAGCCTGCCGCCGGGTTTGATCACCGCCGCGAGCGCCTGCTGGCCGGTCATGCGCGCCAGCCGCATGCGGTTCTGCGTGATCGATGGCATCACGCCCTTCACGCTTTCCAGGTGTGCGAGGTAATCCTCGCGCAGCGCAATCAGGATGCGGTAGTCGGCGCGGCCGAAGTCGAAGCGCTCGGTGATCGACTCGTCGCCTTCGAGTCGTGCTTCGAGCGCCTTCGGCAGACGGTTCTCTACCAGGTCGGCCAGGTCCTCGATGAACTGGGTGGCACGCTGGCGCCCGGTGTCGTCGGCCTGTGCGAGCGTGAAGATCTCCTCGAACTGGTCGAAGATCAGCAGCGGGATGACCGGTTTGCCGTTGGCGTCGAGAAGCACGTCGTCGCGGTGGTGCAGGAACTCCCAGAGTGACTCACCCTCGACGGCGACGCCGGGCTTCGTCCATTGGCCGGAGGTCTCGGTGGCGCGAAAGATCGCCTGCTTGATCTGCGCCGCGGGCGGCGGCGATTCGGGGGCGTAGTCGATGCGCACGTATACGGGGCAGTAGCCCTCGGGGCGCAGCCGCGGAACGATCCCGGCGCGCAGGATTGATGTCTTGCCCAGCCCGGACTGGCCGAACAGGACGGTCAACAGCTTGCGCTGCACGCGTCGTGCGAGCTCCGTGACTTCTTCCTCGCGGCCGTGGAAGTAGCCGCGCGTCTCCTCGGTGAAAGACGCCAGGCCGAGCCACGGATGCTGGTCGTCGATCGCGAGTTGCGCATCGACGGCAGGCGACGCGGAAAGTGGTGCGTTCATCGCGCCCCCGCCGCGAGCAGCGTCTGCAGGCGCTGCACGAACTCCGGCGAGGGTTCGCCGCCCGGCAGCTGCACGATGTGCAGTGCCTTGAACTTGTCCGGCACGCGTGCGGAAACCGGACTGGTGCCGTCGATGCAGACGGGCAGGATGAAGATCGCCTCGTCGGCCATGTTGCGCGTGCGGTCCAGCGCGTAGCTCCACTCGCGGCGGAAATACGCTTCGAGCCGTCGCTCGGTGGTGGCCGAGATTATTGGAATGAAATATGAGCAGCGCGCGATGTTCTTCTGGATCTTGCGGTCGTAGTCGTCGCCGCCTTCGAGCCGGTCCATGTCGAACCAGGTGACGACCCCAGCCGTGTCAAGCACGGCCTTCAGCTTCTGCACGGCGGCGAGATCCTCGCGCGCGTAGCTGATGAAGACCGCGCGCTCCGGCATCTCGCGTTCCGGGGGCAGGAAGCGCTGCGGGGCCGGGCTGAGCGGAATCACCTGCGCCGGGCGGCGGCGCGCGGTCCAGCGGCGGTGCAGTTCGTCGACAAAGTGCGCGGCGCCGCTGTAGACGCGGGTGCGCACGCTGACCTGCTGCAGAAAGGTCATCAGGCGCTCGTCGGCGCCGGTGTGATCGTCGGCCAGCACCTCGCCGACGTCGCGTGGGTCCGAAAGCCGCCGCCGCTTGGCCATGCGCAGGAAAAGTCGCGCGAGCCAGTTCGAGAAATTGCTGCCGATGATCAGCAGGTGGTTGTGCTCCAGTTCGTAGAAGAGTTTCTCGGGCGTCAGGTGCTCGCTTTGCAGCGCGCACACGAACTCCAGCATGTCCTCGTCAGACACGACGTAGGTCGGCGACGCGGAGCAGCGGCCCAACAGGTGGTAGACGACCGGCCGCTGCAGCTGCTCGCGCTCGCCCGGCAGATCGGCCACCCGATTGGGCGTGTAACTGACGACCTCGGTCGACTGAGCGCCGCCGAAGCGCACGGCATTGATCACGCCTTCGAGAAGCGAATCGAAGGTGGTCGTGACGAAGAGATCGAAGTCGGTGATCTCGGCGAGCTGTCGCAACGCCTTGGGCGGCGCGAAGTTCGCGTCGCGCAGGATGCTGCGCAGCCGCGTGTAGGTGTCCTCGCGCCGGCCGCGCGCGGCGAGGAACCAGCACACGACATCATTCAGCGTGTAGGGCGCCGGCAACTGCGTCGTATCGACGCCCAGCTTGGCGGCGAGCTTGTCGGCGATCCAGTCGTAGAGGAGCCGCGGTCCGGACTCGGTCTCGACCGTCAGCAGTTCCGGACCGACGATGGGAATCACCCGCCGTTCCTCGATGAAGTTGAGCAGGTCGTCCCAGCCGTCCTCGTCGAGGCTGGGTGCCTGGGTCTCCAGTCGGTGCACGTTGCTCATGATCCGGACTCCTGGGACCGGGGTTGCGACGTAGGGCGGATCGGCACGGAGCAACCCTCCTCAGGGGATCAACGGGTCGAGCCGCGGCAAGGCGCCACTTCCTGACAAGCCGAGCGGTACGTTGCCTGGCGGCGCGCAGCGTAGGCGATCCTGGGCGGTTTGGGTAGCGTGTCATCATGGTGGCAAGGTCCTTGCACGAGACGGCTCGAGCGTCTTGGTATGTTTCGACGCGTGTCGCGTGGGGAACAGGACTGGAGTCCGGCCAGGAAGCGCCGCAATGAGCGATCGCCCGCAAAATGATTCCGTCGAAATGCCGGACGCGGCGGTGGCGCGCGCCGAGAGCCATCTGCATTACGGCGAGCCGGTTCTGGCCTACAACGCCGCGCAGTCGGGGCTCGAGCGGTGGCCCGATCACGTCCGGCTGCGCCAGTTGCAGGGGCTTGCGCTTGCCCGCAGCGGGGACGTGGGGCGCGCCAGCGAGCTGTTGGGGAAGCTGGCCGCCGAGGGGCATGGTGATGCCGAGACGCTCGGCATGCTGGCACGCACGCACAAGGATCTGGGGCTGGCGGCGAAGGATCGCGTGCAGCGCGATCGCCACCTGGAGGAGGCGTTTCGCCTGTACGAGCGCGCGTTTGGAAATGCCTGTCGCGACGGCCGCAGCGGCGGAGCGTATTACGCGGGAATCAATGCCGCTGCGATGGCGGTGCTGAGGGGCGATCTGACGCGCGCCCGCGCCCTGGCGCACGAGGTGCGCGAGATCTGCCAGCGAGCAGATCCGGTGGGCGAGGACGATGCGGGGCGCTACTGGAACGAAGCGACCCTGGGGGAGGCCGCGCTGATCCTGGGAGAATCTCAAGCGGCGGCGCAGCACTACGCGCGTGCGGCGGGGCTGGCGGGCAACCGCTTCGGTGACCTCAGCTCGACGCGACGCCAGGCGCGCCTGCTCGCGGCGCACCTGCCTGCGGACGGGTCGGATGCTGCGAGCGCTCTGCGGATTCCACCCATCCTCGTGTTCACCGGGAACATGATCGACCGGCCCGGTCGATCTGTACCGAGGTTCCCCGCTTCGATCGAGTCCGCCGTTCGCACGGCCGTGGCCGAACGGCTTTCGTCGCTCCGACCGGCGGCGGTCTACGGATCCGCGGCCTGCGGCGCGGACATCCTCTGTCTGGAAGCGGCGCGCGAACTGGGTTGCGAGACGCATGTCGTGCTGCCTTTTCCGCCGGCCGAGTTCCGCGGCACGAGCGTCGATTTCGCGCGCGGCAACTGGGGAGAGCGTTTCGAACGCGCGCTCGCGGCGGCCGACAGCCTGACGATTGCCAGCGACCACCGCGCCAGCGGCAGCGTGGCTGCATTCGATTACGCGAACCTGATCCTGAGCGGGATGGGCGCACTGCGCGCCGAGATGCTCGATACGCAATTGCGCGGCCTCGCGATCTGGGATCCCCGCATCCGGGGCTTCGCTGGTGGCGCCGCGTCCCTGGTCGACTTGTGGGAGCGGCGTGGCCTGCCGGTGGAGCACGTGCATCCGCACTGGTATCACGACGGCGCGATCAAGGATGCCGGCCTCGCCGCCGGACCGGAAGCCGGCAGCAAGGTGGTACGGCACGAAATGCGGGCCCTGCTGTTCGCCGACGCGGTGGGCTACAGCCAGTTGAGCGAGGATCAGATCCCGGGCTTCATCTGCGGCTTTCTCGAGGCCGTGGCCGCGTTGAATCGGCGCACCGAGCATCGCTTCGAACACGTCGAAACATCGGGCGACGGGTTGTACATGGTGTTTCGTGACGTCGGCGACGCCAGCCACTATGCGCTCGAGTTGAGCGCGCTGATGCGTGCGTTCGACCGCAAGGCGTGGGGCCTGCCGCCGGGCTTCGACCTGCGCATTGCCTTGCATTGCGGGCCGGTTCACTGCGGACACGATCCCGTGACCGGCGGCAACCTGTATACGGGGCCGCACACCAGCCGCGCGGCGCGCATCGAGCCCATCACTCCGCCCGGTCAGGTGTATGCGAGCAGTGCCTTCGCGGCAGTCGCGGCAGCTACCGGCGTCGACGCCTTGTCGATGCGCTACGTCGGACGCATTCCGCTCGCAAAGGGATACGGAACCCTCGGCCTGTACAACGTGCGTGCGGCAGGCTGAGTCCTGCAGCCAGACGGGAATCCTGCTCGCAGTTGGTACGGCATCGACCGCCTGCCGCTGCGCCTGCGCAAGAGGCTGTCGCAGCCAGCGAAGACTGCGTTGCGGGTATGGGCACGCCGGGCTTATGTTTGGTTCATCGCGTCGTGCCGCGGACCATGGCCGGGCGCGGTGAAAGCACCTCGACGGCGAGCTCAGGTCATGTGCGAACCCGGCCCGGGATTGTCCGTTACCGTGCGAAGCATTCCCGCCAGGGGCGCACCGGCAAGCCACTTGAAAGCAGGAGATCAGGATGAGTGAAGCGAACGCGGATGCCGGGCCGGATCTGGCGCAGGGCGTCTCCGTCGACGCGCTGGCGGACGGCGCGATGCTGGCCGGCCGCGTTGGCGACGATGCCGTCCTCCTGGTGCGCCGGGGCAGCGAGTACTTCGCGGTTGCCGCGTCCTGCAGCCACTACCACGGTCCGCTCGCCGAAGGACTGATCGTCGGCGACACGGTTCGCTGCCCATGGCACCACGCCTGCTTCGACCTGCGCACGGGCGAAGCCGTGCGTGCTCCCGCGCTCAGCCCGATCGCTTGCTGGGTCACCGAACTGCGTGACGGGAAGGTCTTCGTGCGCGCACCCGCGGCTGCACCGAAGCCGACGGCGCGTCCGGCGCGCAGCGATGCGCCGCGCAGGATCGTGATCATCGGTGGCGGAGCGGCCGGATTTGCCGCCGCCGAGATGCTGCGGCGCCAGCGCTACGACGGCGGCCTGGTGCTTCTGAGCGACGATGTCGCGCCGCCCGTCGACCGGCCCAACCTGTCGAAGGATTACCTGGCGGGCACCGCGCCCGAGGAGTGGATTCCGCTGCGGGACGACAGTTTCTACGCGGAACAGGGGATCGAGCTGCGGCTCGGCGCGCCCGTCAACCGCATCGATCCGCGGGCGCGCGAAGTCGTGCTCGGCGATCGCAGCACGCTCGGCTATGACCGGCTGCTGCTCGCCACCGGCGCCGAGCCGATCCGCCTGCCGCTGCCGGGCTTCGATTCGCCGCATGTGTTCACGCTGCGCACGCTCGCCGATTGCCGCGCGATCATCGCGCACGCCGGCGAGACGCGGCGCGTCGTGGTTCTCGGCGCCAGTTTCATCGGTCTCGAGGTTGCCGCGTCGCTGCGCGCGCGCGGGCTCGAGGTGCATGTGGTGGCGCCGGAGGAGCGGCCGCTGCAGCGCGTGCTCGGCCCGCAGCTCGGAGACTTCGTGCGCCGCTTGCATGAGGAGCACGGCGTGATCTTCCACCTGCGCGACACCGCCGTCGCGATCGACGCGCAACGCGTGCGGCTGGAAAGCGGGAAGACGCTCGACACCGGCCTCGTGGTCGCCGGGGTCGGCGTCCGGCCGCGCCTCGCGCTCGCGGAGCAGGCCGGCCTGGCGATCGATCGCGGCGTGAGTGTCGACGCTCACCTTGAGAGCAGCGTGCCGGGCATCTTCGCCGCGGGCGACATCGCGCGCTGGCCGGATGCACGCAGCGGAAATGCGATCCGCGTCGAGCACTGGGTGGTCGCGCAGCGGCAAGGCCAGGTTGCAGCGCGAAACATGCTCGGCGCGCGCGAGAAGTTCGACGCCGCCCCGTTCTTCTGGAGCCAGCATTACGACGTGCCGATCAACTACGTCGGCCACGCCGAGCAGTGGGACGACGTAGAGATCGAGGGCGATATCGCCGCGCGCGACTGCGTGCTGCGCTACCGGCACAACGGCCGCGTGCTGGCCGTCGCATCGATCTATCGCGATCGCGACAGCCTGCTTGCCGAAGTGGAGATGGAGCAGGCGAGGGCGTAGGCACCGGCACGCGGTTCATATAATCGGCGCGTGCCGCTGCAGCTCGTCGAAAACGCGTCGCTCAGACCGTACAACACGTTCGGCGTCGATGCGCGCGCAGCGTTTCTTGCGCGCGTCACGTCGGGCGAGGAGCTGGCGGAACTCGATTCGTTGCCCGTCCTGACCGGCCTGCCGCGGCTGATCCTCGGCGGCGGCAGCAACCTGCTGTTCACCGGTGATTTCGACGGGGTGGTCCTGAAGATCGATGTGCCGGGCCTGGTCGAAGCCGCGCCGAGTGTCGACTGCTGGCGCGTCGAGGTCGGTGCCGGAGAGAACTGGCACGCAACGGTCGAGCGGCTGCTGGCGATGGATCGCCCCGGACTCGAGAATCTCGCGCTGATCCCGGGTCAGGTAGGCGCGGCGCCGATCCAGAACATCGGTGCATATGGGCTGGAGTTCGCCGAGCGCTTCGAATCGCTGCGCGCCTGGGATCTCGAGCAGCGCAAGCTGACCGTCATGTCCCTCGCCGACTGCAATTTCGGCTATCGCGACAGCGTGTTCAAGCGCGGCCTGGCCGGACGTTGCGTGATCCTGAGCGTGACGCTCGCGCTGCCGAAACGATGGCAGCCGGTGACAAGCTACGCGGACGTCGCGCACGAACTCAAAGCGCGCGCGATTGCGCAGCCTGCTGCGCGCGACATCTTCGATGCGGTGGTCGCGATCCGGCGCCGCAAGCTGCCGGACCCTGCGCGGATCGGCAACGCGGGCAGCTTCTTCAAGAATCCGGTGGTCGCGCGCGAGAAGCTGCAGGAACTGCTGCAGCACTTTCCGTCGCTCGTCAGCTACCCGATGCCCGGAGGCCGCTTCAAGCTGGCGGCCGGCTGGCTGATCGACGCGGCGGGGCTGAAGGGAGTCACGCGCGGCCGCGCTGGCGTGTACGAGAAGCAGGCCCTCGTGCTCGTCAATCGCGGTGGAGCCACCGGCAGCGAGATCCTTGCGCTTGCGCGCGAAGTGCAGGAGAAAGTCGCAGCGAAGTTTGGCGTGCTGCTCGACCCCGAACCGGTGATCGTCTAGGCGCCGGGCTTCAGCCGTCCTTCTTTCCGGCTCCGAGCCGCGGCAAATCCGCGCCGGCGCCGGTCGACAGCAGTCCGGCATTCGTATAGACGAGCAGCTTGTCGCGCGTATCGGCGATGTCGAGATTGCGCATCGTCAGCTGCCCGATGCGGTCCTGCGGCGAGAAGAACGCCTCGCCCTTTTCCATCGTCAACCGCTCGGGCTTGTAGGTCAGATTCGGCGATGTCGTGTTCAGGATTGAGTAGTCGTTGCCGCGGCGCAGTTCCAGCGTCACCTCGCCCGTGATCGCGCGCGCGACCCAGCGCTGCGCGGATTCGCGCAGCATCACGGCCTGCGGATCGAACCAGCGGCCCTGGTAGAGCAGGCGACCGAGCTTGCGGCCGTTGTCGCGATACTGCTCGATCGTGTCCTCGTTGTGGATGCCGGTCACCAGCCGCTCGTAGGCGATGAAAAGCAGCGCCATCCCCGGCGCCTCGTAGATGCCTCGGCTCTTGGCTTCGATGATGCGGTTCTCGATCTGGTCCGACATGCCGAGTCCGTGGCGGCCGCCGATGCGGTTGGCCTCGGCCAAAAGATCGACCGGACTGGCGAACTCGATGCCGTTCAGCGCAACCGGCTGGCCTTCCTCGAAGCGCAGCGTCACTTCCTCGCGCCTGACCGCGACGTCGTCGCGCCAGAACGCCACCCCCATGATCGGCTGCACGATGCGGATGCTGCTGTCGAGCTGTTCGAGGTCCTTCGCCTCGTGCGTGGCGCCGAGCATGTTGGAGTCGGTCGAGTACGCCTTCTCGACACTCATCTTGTAGTCGAAGCCGTTGGCGAT
>JBLMYK010000128.1:0-10024 GCA_050258235.1 Gemmatimonadota bacterium
AAAGGGCTGGCGAAATCGCTCGGCCTCGGCGACATCCAATACAAGGACGAGCGCGGCCGCTTTGGTTTGAAGAGCTTCAAGGCGCTCGGCGGCGCGTACGCGGTCGCCAACGTGCTGCGCCAGCGCGTAGCGGCGGCGACGGGGAGCGCGCACATCACGTCGAGGCAGCTGCTGTCGGGCGATTTCGCCGACATCGTGCACGCGGCTACCGTCACCTGCGCGACCGACGGCAACCACGGCCGCTCGGTCGCCTGGGGCGCGCAGCTGTTCGGCTGCCGGTGCGTGATCTACGTGCATGAACAAGTGAGCCAGGGCCGGCGCGACGCGATTGCGAAGTACGGCGCCGACGTGCGCGAGGTCAAGGGCAACTACGACGACGCCGTGCGCCATGCCGCTGCGACCGCGCAGGCCAACGGCTGGACCGTGGTGTCGGACACCTCGTACCCCGGCTATCGCGACATCCCCCTCGACGTGATGCATGGCTACGGGGTGATGGCGGCCGAGATCGAGCGGCAGCTCGTCGAACCGCCGACCCACGTGTTCGCGCAGGCGGGCGTCGGCGCGCTGGCGGCGGCGATGTGCGCGCACTTCTGGCTGCACTACAGGGAGCGGCGGCCGTTCTTCGTCGTGGTCGAGCCCGTGCGCGCCGACTGCGTGTATGAGAGCCTCGCGGCGGGCAAGCCAGTCGTGGTCGGCGGTGCACTCGAGACCGTGATGGCCGGGCTCGCATGCGGTGAGGTCTCCGACCTCGCATGGGAGATCCTGCACGGCGGGGCCAATGCCGCCGCCGCGGTCGACGATGCCTACGCGCTCGACGCGGTGCGGCTGCTCGCGCGGCCCGTTGCGGGCGATGCGCCCGTCGTCGCCGGCGAAACCGGGGGATCGGGGCTGGCGGCGCTGCTCGCGGCGCGCGACTATCCTGACATCAGAAGCACCCTGGCGCTCGACGCGAGCTCGCGCGTGCTGCTGCTCGGCAGCGAGGGCGACACCGACCCGCAGATCTATCGCGAAGTCGTCGGGCGCAGCGCAGAGGAGGTACTGGCATGAAAGCGGAAAGCCTGCGGATCAATCCGGCGCGGCTGCTGGAACGACTGAACCAGCTCGCGGCGATCGGCCGCACGGAAGATGGGAGCTGCTGCCGGCTGGCGCTGACCGACGAGGACAGGGCGGGGCGCGATCTGGTCGTGCGCTGGATGCGCGAGCTCGGCCTCGAGGTGCGAATCGACCAGGCCGGCAATATCTTCGGCCTGCGGCGCGGCGTCGAGGACACCGCGCCGGTAATGTGCGGCTCGCACATCGACACGGTGCGCACCGGCGGCCGCTACGACGGCTGCCTGGGCGTGCTCGGCGGGCTCGAAGTCGTGCAGACGCTGATCGACGCCGGCATCACCACGCGCCGGCCGCTGGTGGTCGGCGCGTTCACCGACGAGGAGGGCGCGCGCTTCCATCCCGACATGGCGGGCTCGCTGGTCTACGTCGGCGGCATGGCGCTCGAAGAGCTTTACTCGACGCGCGGCATCGACGGCAAGCTGTTCCGCGACGAACTCGAACGCATCGGTTATCTGGGCGAAGCAAAGCTGCCGCTGTACCGGCCGCATGCGTACGTGGAACTGCACATCGAGCAGGGCCCGGTGCTCGACAAGGAAGGCATCACGATCGGCGCGGTCGAGGACCTGCAGGGTATCTCGTGGACCGAGGTGCTGGTCACTGGCCAGTCGAACCACGCCGGAACCACGCCGATGCGGATGCGGCACGACGCCGGCTACTGCGCCGGCGCGGTCGCCGCCTTCGTGCGGCAACTGACGAAGGAGATCGGCGGCGCGCAGGTCGGCACCGTCGGCTCAATCACGCTGCACCCGAACCTGACCAACGTGATCGCCGCGCGCGCACGCGTGACGGTCGACCTGCGCAACACCGACGACGCGCTGCTGGCGCGCGCCGAGCAGCGACTGGCCGAGTTCCTCGCGCAACTGGCGCAGGAGGAAGGCGTGAAGATCGAAACGCACTCGCTAGCCCGATTTTCGCCGGTGCTCTTCGACAAGGCCATCGCTCAGCTCATCGCACGCACCGCGCAGCGGCTCGGGCATTCGTGCCGACCGATGACCTCCGGCGCGGGCCACGACGCGCAGATGATCGCGCGCATCGCGCCGACCGCGATGATCTTCGTGCCGTCGATCCGCGGCATCAGCCACAACCCGGCCGAGGACACGAAGCCCGAGCATCTCGCCGCCGGCGCCGACGTGCTGCTGCACACGCTGCTCGAGCTCGCCGCGTAGCCATGGCGCGCGTCATCACCGTTGGCGCCGCGCAGTTGGGCCCGATCGCGCGAAACGAGCCGCGCGCACAGGTGGTCGAGCGGATGCTGGCGCTGATGGACCAGGCAAGGACGCACGGCTGCGACCTGATCGTGTTCCCGGAACTCGCGCTGACGACGTTCTTCCCGCGCTGGTATTTCGACAAGCAGCAAGACATCGACGCCTTCTTCGAGCGCGCGATGCCGGGGCCGGATACGCAAAGGCTGTTCGACGCCGCGAAGCGTCTCGGGGTCGGCTTCTATCTTGGGTACGCGGAGCTGGCGCAGGAAGAAGGACGCACGCGCCGCTTCAACACCTCGATCCTGGTCGACAGGCAGGGCCGGATAGTTTCGAAGTACCGCAAGATCCACCTGCCCGGCCATGCCGAGCATGAACCGTGGCGCCGCTTCCAGCACCTGGAGAAGCGCTACTTCGAGGTCGGCAACCTCGGCTGGCCGGTGGTGCGCTGGGCGTTCAGCGGCGAACACAAGGGACTGTTCGGCATGGCGATCTGCAACGACCGCCGCTGGCCCGAGACGTATCGCGTGATGGGGCTGCAGGGCGTGGAGATGATCCTGCTCGGCTACAACACGCCGGTGCACAACCCGCCCGCGCCCGAGCACGACGCGCTGTCGCATTTCCACAATGAACTGGTGATGCAGTCGGGCGCGTACCAGAACGGCACCTGGGTCGTCGGCGTCGCGAAGGCCGGCAACGAGGAGGGCGTGGAGCAGATCGGCAACTCGATCATCGTCGCGCCCAGCGGCGAAATCGTCGCCGCGTGCACCACGGCCGCCGACGAACTGGCGCTGGCGCGCTGCGATCTCGACCTGTGCAACTCGTACAAGTCGACGACGTTCAACTTCGCGCGCCACCGCGAGCCGGAACAGTACCGGCTGATCGTCGAGCGCAAGGGCGCGGTGCCGCCGGAGTAACCCGCGCAGCACAGCGTGGCCCCGTCGCGCGGCACGCTTTCGTCGTTCGTTCGGATGAGGTCGCGCGTTGCCACTCATCCGGATTCATGAGTGGCTACCGTCCAGTACCGCGTCATGCGCCGGTCGTCGAAGCAGGCCTTCAGGCGACACGCGAGCGTTCGAACTTTGCTGCATGGGGGCAACTACGTATGGAAGGGAAACTGCTGCGCGCCCCCGCGGCGGCAAGCTGACCGGGGAACGGGCCGCGTGCACGACGCGTGACGGGCGCGCGCACCGATTCGGCATCCGGCGACCGCATGGGCGCGCGCGCGGTTTCACGCTGATCGAGATCATGGTCGTCGTCGTGCTGATCGCCGTCGTCGCCGCGATCGCATTGCCCATGTACGGCGATCATGTGGTCCGCGGCAAGCTCAGCGAAGCCACCGGCAATCTCGCCGACCTGCGGACGCAGGCCGAGCAGTTCTACAACGACAACCGCACCTACGTCGGCTTCGGTTGCGCAACGCCGGCCGGCGCCCGGTACTTCACGTACTCGTGCAGCGCGGCCGCAACGACCTACACGATCACCGCTTCCGGGGTCGCATCCCAGGGGACGGGTGGCTTCACCTACACCATCAACCAGAGCAATACCCGCACGACGACGGCAGTGCCGTCGGGCTGGGGCGGCGCGGGGTCGAGTTGCTGGGTCACAAGAAAGGCTGGCACATGCTGAGGCAACCGCCGAAAACCCATCAGTTGGGGATCACGCTGGTGGAGTTCATGACCACCGTGGGAATCGTCAGCGTCCTCGCGGGCGTGGCGGCGCCGAACTTCGCCGCCTGGCAGGCGAGCACTCGCATTCGTGCGTCGGCAGACATCATCCATGCCGGCCTGCGGCTGGCCCGTTCCGAGGCGGTCGTGCGCAACACCAACGTCGTCTTCACGCTGCAGCCTGACGGCAGCTGGAACGTCGGGTGCGAAACCGTCACGACAAACTGCCCGGCCACGCTTCACACCCGTCCCGGCGCCGAGATCAGGGGCGACATTTCGCTGGCGGTGACCCAGTTGAATGCAGAGTCCGCGTCCGGCGCCAGTTCGGTCCTGTTCAACTCGCGCGGCACTCCGGACAGCGCCCCGGCCAGCCTGAGAACCGTCGACATCACCGCGCCGTCGGTGATGCCCTCCGCGCCCGGGCGTCAGTTGCGGGTCACCCTTTCCGCTTTCGGGCAGACCCGCCTGTGCGACCCGAACGCGGGTGTCGGGAGCCCGACCTCATGCTGACCGCGACCTTGCCGCGGCGACGCCTGCCGCTTCGTCGCGAAATCGCCGGCGCCGGCCTGCTCGAGGCGCTGATCGCGATCGTCATCTTTTCCGTCAGCCTGCTCGGCCTGCTGGGCCTGCAAAGCAAGGCACTCGCCAACAGCCGCGGTGCTCAATATCGCGCCGAGGCCGAAGTCCTCGCGAACGAAGCGATCGGCATCATGTGGTCGGATCGCGCCAATCTGACGCAGTATGCGCACAATGGCACCGACGGAACGAGCACGTGCGCGCCGGCCGGCACGGCCTCGACAAACGCGAACGCGGTCGCCTGGCTGAACCAGTTCACGACTTCGGGCCAGCCACGCTACCTGCCGGGCGCGACGAGTGCCGCGCAGCAAGTCAAGATCGGCGCCGACCGCACGGTGCGCGTCACGCTGTGCTGGCGTGCACCGGAAGACGCCGGGTGGCGCACGTACACGCTCGTGGCCAGGATTCCCTCGTGAAGCTCGCTCGCACCGCGCCCGGTCAGCGGGGACTGAGCCTGGTCGAGGTGCTGGTCTCGCTGTTCATCGGCATGTTGACGGTGCTCGCGGTGGTGAACCTCATGTCGATGGTGAGCGCGCGGCAACGCGCGGTGCGGGCGGTCGACGACGCGCAGATGAATGCGCTGCTCGGGCTCGACTACATGATGCAGGACCTGCGCATGGCCGGTCTCGGACTCTCGATCAACGAACTGCAAAGCTGCACATCGCTGTTCACGTACTTTGGTCCGTCGACCGCCTCGACGCCCGCGTCCATCGCCGACTTCTCCACGGCGGCCGTGACGATCGCCGACGGCGGAAGCGGGCCGGACACGATCATCGTGCGCTTCGCCGAGGGCGTACGCGGCATCCGCCCGGCGAACCTGGTCGGCGACATGGCCTCGCCGACCGCCAACCTGGTGGTCGATTCGCCGTTCGGCTTCCGCACCAACGACCTGGTGATGGTTGTGAACTCGTCCGGGCAGTGCGCGCTGCGGCAGATCACCGGTGCGATCCCGTCCTCGGCGCCCTACACGCTGGCGGCGGCTTCCAGCGGCGCCGCCACCTACAACCCGCCGTCGGCAGTGGCGGGCGGAACGCCGACCTGGCCGACGTTCCTCGGCGCCACGGTCGGCGCGCGCGTGTACGGCCTCGGCAGTTTCACCCACCATCGATACGCGGTGACGGCAACCGGCCTGGTGATGCGCAACCTGAACGCGTCGACGGACACGCCCGTGGCCGCGGACATCGTCGACCTGCAGGTGCAGTACGGGGTGTCGGCCAGCTCCGGCAGCGGCACGATCACGCAGTGGGTCAATGCGACCGGCGCGTGGGCCGCGCCGAGCCTGTCGGATCGGAAGCGAATCCGCGCGGTGCGCGTGGCGCTCGTGGCGCGCGGCACGGAACGATCGCTCGACGATGTCAGCCCGGCATCGCTCGAACTGTGGCCGGCGGCCGCGAGCGGCCAGACGAGCGGCGCGCAGACGTTCGCGGTTCCCGACCGCAAGCTCCGCTACCGCGTGCTGCGCAGCGTGATACCGATGAAGAACATGCTCTGGTCCGATCTTTCGTGAGGCACGCCATGCAACATCGTCTGCCTGCCGGATCCGGCCGCGCGCCCAGCTCGGCCGACACGCCGCGCGCCGAGCGCGGTGCGAGCCTGATCTTCTCCCTCGCCGCCATGGCCGGGCTGTCGGTCGCCGCTGCCGCGATGCTGCGGACCACGGACAACTCGGCGATGATTGCCGGCAACATCGGATTCCACGAGTCGGCGGTGCAGTCGTCCGACCTCGCGCTGGAAGCCGCGGTGACGTTCCTCTCGACCTTCGCCAAGACGGCCGCGAGCAACAGCGATGCGACCGACAGCAACTATTACGCGAGCCTGGACAGCTCCGCCCCCAGCGCGATGGAGCCGCCGACCAGCCGGCTGTCGACATCGACACCGAACCCGATCGTCGACGCGGCGACCGGCAATACGATCCGGTACGTGATCGAGCGCATGTGCGCGTCGACGGGGGCGGCCAGTTCGGTCAACTGCCTGATGGAAGATGCCGCCAGCCCGACGTTCCGCGTCACGACGCTCGTCGTCGGTCCGCGCAACACATCGGCCACCGTACAGCACCACGTCACCGCCGGCGGGTTCTCGCCCAATTGCGCGATCATGACGAACGAGTCGTTCAACGCCAACGGCACGATCTCGATCACCGGGGCGGGCAACTGCGTGTACTCCAACACGGATGCCAACTGGACGAACGGCGCCGGATCGGCGGTGGGCGACGTCTACGCGGTCGGCAGCGTCACGGGCAATGTCGCCGGCGCAGGAGGCACGGCCCATTCATTTGCAGCGGCGATCACGATTCCGGTGATCAGTCCGAGCAGCTACCGCCAGTACGCCGACTACATCTTCAAGGCCGACGGCAAGATCTACAACCGGGCGGGCGCTCTGGTGACCGACACGGTGGTCAGCGGCGCGTGGTGGGGCTGGGATCTTGCGAGCACTTCGCCGGTTCGCTGGCGCAAGAGCAACACGACGCCGTCTCCCGAGGGCCTGTATTTCTTCGAAGGCAACGTCACCAGCAACGCCAACGTCGGCAACGCAGGGGCGCCGTTCCGCGTGTCGCTCTTCGCCACCGGCTCGATCGACCTGTCCGGCGGCAGCGCCGTGTACGAAGACTACAAGGGCACCGACCCGACCGTTCCGCAGGGCGTGAAGGACGTGTTCCTGATGGCGGGCGGCGACATCAACTTCCGCGGCGGATTCTCTGCCGCGGCGGTTCCGGGCTCGATCCTCGCGAACGAGGAGGTCGACATGCGCGGCTCGAGCGGCTTTGTCGGCAACCTGGTGGCACGCAACAGCAACGCGACCGATCCGGCCGGCATGGACAACGTCGCGAACTCGAACAACTTCTCGGGCACGACGACGGTCGTGTACGACCCGCTGTCGATCGCGCCGCTGTGGAGCACGACGCCGATCAGGCGTCAGTGGCGCACGGTGATGCGGTAGCGGGACGTCACCGGTAGCGCGCCACCGTCAGCCCGTCGAGGCTGATTTCGGGCTTGCGGCCACTCACCAGATCGGCGATCACGCGCCCGGTACCGGCGGCCATGGTCCAGCCGAGCGTGCCGTGACCGGTGGCCAGATACAGATTCGCGTAGCGCGTCGGGCCGATCACCGGCGTGCCGTCCGGCGTCATCGGCCGCAGGCCGCACCAGAATTCGGCGCGCCGCACGTCGCCGCCGCGCGGGAACAGGTCCGTCACCACGTGTTCGAGCGTCGCGCGTCGCGCTTCGCGCAGCTTGAGGCTGTAGCCCGCCAGTTCCGCGGTGCCGCCGACACGGATGCGGTCGCCGAGCCGGGTGACCGCGACCTTGTGCGTCTCGTCCATGATCGTCGATTCCGGCGCGTGCCGCTCGTCCGTGATCGGCACCGTGATCGAGTAGCCCTTGACCGGGTATACGGGCAGGTCGATGCCGATCGGCTTCAGCAGCTGCCGCGAGTAGCTGCCCAGCGCGCACACATAGACATCCGCGGTCACCAGGCCGGAATCGACGCGCGCACCGCTGACGTTCCCGCCCGCGGTCAGCAGGGATTCGATGCGGGTGTCGAAGCGGAACGCGACACCGCGCTTGGCGGCCAGTTCGGCCAGCCGATTGGTGAACTTGTAGCAGTCGCCGGTCTCGTCGTTCGGCAGCCGCAGCGCGCCGACGAACTTTTCGCGCGTGTATGCGAGCGCCGGCTCCACGCGGCAGAAGCCGTCGCGGTCGAGCACCTCGTACGGCACGCCGTATTCCTTCAGGATCTCGATGTCCTTGCCGATGCCGTCGAGCTGCTTCTGCGTTCGGAACAGCTGCAGCGTGCCCTGCGCGCGCTCGTCGTAGGTGATGCCGGTGTCCGCGCGCAGCGCCTTCAGGCAGTCGCGGCTGTACTCGGCGATCGGCACCATGCGGCTCTTGTTGCGCCGGTACGCGCGCTCGGTGCAGTTCATGAGCATCATCCAGCCCCAGCGCCACATCGCGGCGTCCAGCAGCGGCCAGATCACCAGCGGGCTGTGCGTCATCAGCATCCACTTGATCGCCTTGATCGGGATGCCGGGGCCGGCCCACGGCGCCGAGTAGCCGGGCGAGACTTCACCGGCGTTCGCGTAGCTGGTTTCCAGTCCCGGGCCGCTCTGCCGGTCGATCACCGTGACTTCGTGGCCATATCGCGCGAGGTAGTACGCGACCGAGGTGCCGATCACGCCGCTGCCGAGGACGGCGACGCGCATCAGCCGATCTCTTGCGTCAGCAACTGCGCGTAGCGCGCCAGGTCGATATTGCCGCCGCTGACGATCACGCCGACGCGCCTGCCCGCGACCGTCGCCACGCCTTCCAGTGCCGCAGCAGCCCCAAGGCAGCCGGTCGGTTCGACCACCAGCTTCATCCGCTCGGCGAAGAAGCGCATCGCGCGCACCAGCGCCGCATCGCTGACGGTGGCGATGTCGCGCACCAGCGCCTGGATCACCGGAAAGGTGAGCTGGCCCGCATGCTGCGTCTGCGCGCCGTCGGCGATCGTGCGCGGCACGTCGATGTGCACGATCTCGCCGCGGCGAAGACTCTGCTGCACGTCGTTGCCCGCCTCGGGCTCCACCCCGATCACCGCGCATTGGGGCGCGAGCTCGCGCGCGGCCACCGCGCAGCCCGAAACCAGCCCGCCGCCGCCGACGCATACCAGCAGCAGATCGAGCGCGCCGACCTCTTCGAACAGTTCCTTCGCCGCGGTACCCTGCCCGGCCATCACGTGCGCGTGGTCGTACGGCGGGATCAGCGTCATGCCGCGCTCGTGGGCAATGCGCGCGCTCAAGGCTTCGCGGTCCTCGGTGTAGCGGTCGTACAGCACCACCTCGGCGCCATAGCCCCGGGTTGCCGCGATCTTCAGCGGCGGCGCGTCCTTCGGCATCACGATCACCGCCGGCATGCCGAGCAGGCGGGCCGACAGCGCGATCGCCTGCGCATGGTTGCCGCTGGAAAACGCCAGCACGCCGTGCGCTTTCTGATCGGGCGTGAACTGCGCGAGCGCGTTGTACGCGCCGCGGAACTTGAACGCGCCCATCCGCTGCAGGTTCTCGCACTTGAAGAAGAGTTCGGCGCCGGTCCGCTCGTTCGCGGTTCGCGACGTCAGCACGGGCGTGCGGTGCGCGACACCGCGCAGGCGCTGCGCGGCGGCTTCAATGTCGGCATAGGAAATCGCGAGCGACACGGCAGGGTCCCGGCGAAAGCCCGCAGTCTACGAGCCCGAGCGGTAGGCGGCCCGCAGCAGCTCGTGAAAATGGTGCACGCCGGACTCGGCGCGCGGATTCAGCCGGCCTGCCGCGTAGGACCCGGACGCGAGTCCGCGCTGTACCGCTTCGCAGATCGCGATGTCCTCGCACTGCACTTCGTCGCTGAAGCGCTGGTCCTCGAGGCGCTGCGCGGCGGATACGGACCCGGCATAGAAATAGTCGAAGTCGACCCGGCAGCGATCTGCGGCGAGCGCAATCACGCGATTGGTCTGCAGCCG
>JBLMYK010000129.1:0-5597 GCA_050258235.1 Gemmatimonadota bacterium
ACACGAATGCGATCGCCGCCGCGGGTGCGCAGCAGGACATCCTGTGCGCGCCCGGCAGTCTTTTTTCGCCGACCCAGCTGCCGAGCACCTGGATGCGCGTGTCGGCGGCGACGAGCCTCAACCCCGCCGCCATGAGGTTTCTGGCACAGGCACTGTAGTTACTGGCCGCGGGCTGCGGGACCAAACGGTGCGCCGAACCGCGGTCCACAGCGTGAATCGCCAGGATGGCCTCGGCGTGCGCTTCTCTGCAGTCAGACTACCGATTCGACCGTTTCGGCTGGCTGCGGCGTAGACGCGCCGGCGATCACGATCCGATTGCGTCCCTGGGTCTTGGCGGCGTAAAGCGCGGCATCCGCGGCATGGATCAGATCGACCGCGGTCGCGCCATGCGCCGGCGCTTCGGCGATCCCGATCGATACCGTTGTTCTGGGGAGCAACTGACCTCGAAAGTGCAGCGCTAGCCGCTCGACCTCCTCGCGCAACTGCTCCAGGCGCGCGGCTGCGTTCGCGCAATCGGCATCGGGGAGCACGGCGACCAGTTCCTCGCCGCCGATGCGACAGGCGAGGTCGCTGCTGCGCAGACCGTCGCGCAGCACGCGCGCGACTTCGCGCAGCACCAGATCGCCTGCCTCGTGCCCGAATCCGTCGTTGAAGCGCTTGAAGTGATCCAGATCCAGCACCGCGACCGAGAGCCGGCTGCCTGCGCGAACAATGCGGTGCAGCTCGCGCGGCAGTGTCTCGTCGAGGTAACGCCGGTTGAACAGCCCCGTCAGTCCGTCGCGCACCGCGGCATCGCGCAGCGCCTCGCGCAGCTTCAGGTTCGACAGCCCGAACTTGACCGCCTCGCCGACCACGTTCAGCAGCTGGTTCAGTCGCCGTTGCTCCTCCGGACTTGTTCCCGCGGCAAACGCGGCCATCAACACCCCGAGGGTTTCGCCTTGCACCGAAAGCGGCAGGCAGTTGATCGTCGTCGCTGAACTCGCATAGTGCGCGCAGCGGCTGTCCGCTGCCTCGCGTGCGTCGTGCCTGCGCCCCAGACGCAGGGCCCAGCAGTCCCCGAGTGCGAAGACCGGCTGCGAGAGCTCGCAGTCGCCCCATCGGGCGACGACTTCGAGCAGTCCGCTGGCACTGCGGTTGACCGCCAGTGCGCCGCAATGACCCGCGAAGAGGCGGTCCAGGATGCGCTCGATCACCGAGTGCGCCTCCTGGCTCGAGTGGCACGAGGCGAGCAGCTCGTTCATCCGGTTCACATGGGCCATGTCCTCGTCACGCTGGCGCAGCTGGGCCACGGTCTCGTTCAGCCGGCGGTTGGTCAGGTGCATCATTTCTTCGGCGTTGTGCCGTTCCGTGACGTCGCGGACCAGTGCCACCCAGCGCGGCAGGCGGTCGAAGACGATCAGCGAGACCGAAAGCTCGGCGGAGAACTCGTCCTCACCTCGCAACGCCGTGGTGCGGCATTGAAAGCGGCCGTGTTCGCTGATGTCGATCGATGCGTCGGCGAGCAGCGCATGCCAGGTGGGGATCAGCCGCGCCACACCGCGGCCGACGACCTCGGCTGCCGCGCAGTCGAACAGTCGCTCGGCGCCGCCGTTGAAGGACTCGATGCAGGCGTGACTGTCGACTACCAGCAGTCCGTCGTTCATCTGTTCCTGCACCGCGTCCAGCCGCGCGCGCGTCTGCTCGAGGGCCGCGGTGCGCGAGGCAACCTCGCGCTCGAGGTTTTCGTTCGCATCGCGCAGGCTCGCGATCATGTGGTTGAACGAACTCGCCAGCTGGCCGATTTCGTCCGCACTTTCCTCCGGCACGACCAGATCCAGGCGTTTCTCCGTCCTGATGCGTTCGGCGAGGCCGCTCAGGCGCGTCAGTGGCCGCAGCATTCGGCGGGCGGCGGAACGCGCAAGCGCGCTGGCGAGCAGCACGATGACGACCCCGACGCCGACTATCGTTCGCGCCAGCGAGTCAAGCCCGTCGAGCGCGTGCGCCCGGGCCATGCGGACCTCGACTTCGAGGCCCAGATCGTCGATCGCAGCCGCCGCGTCCAGTGGCCGCCGCACTGCGATGAATCCGTCGTCCGAAAGCTGTGCCGCACGATCGTTGACCGGCGCGCGCGCGTTGAGTACCTGCTGGTCGTGCAACAGGCTGGCGAAAAGATCCGGGTCGACGACGCTGGCCGCGTGCGCAAACAGCGGGGCAAGCGGGACTTCGAGTACCAGTGCGCCCTCCGGCATGCCGGTGGCGGGGAAGATGACCGGATAGGCAAGCAGAAGCTTGGTTCCGGCGTCGGACAGTTGGACGACGGCTTTGCGGCCGTTCAGGACGGTCTCGAGCCAGACGGCGCCAACGTAACCCGGTCCTTGGGCGAGGTTGTTCGAAGACAGCAGGTTGCCGCGGTGATCCACCAGCGTCAGCGTTGCCTCGACTTGCGCGGCAATCCGGTGATCGCGCAGGAAGGGCTGAAGGTAGGCGGAACGGCCGCTGGAATCGAGCAGCCCGTTGACGACCAGTGAGTTGCCGGCGAGACCCGCGATGTCGCGCTCGACCGACGCCAGCATCAGGGACGTTCGGCTTGCCAGCAGGACCGCATTGTTCGACAGGGAGTCGTGAGCGTTGCGCAGCAACAGCGCCCGCCCTTGCACGTAGGCGAGGCCGGCAAGCAGCAGCGCCAGGCAGGCGATCAGCAACGCCGCCGCGGCCGCGATGCGGTCGGCAATGCTGCGGGAAAGAAGGCTGCGCAGCGAGGGGCGCCGCCGTGGCGGCGGCGCAGCCGGTGCGCTGTCCGGAGCCGGCGGTGGACCGCGAAAGCCGCTGCCGTCCATCGCTACTTGCGGTCGACCCTGACCAGCGCGCCGTCGCGATCGTAGGCGGCGAGGAAGACGGCGCTGGGGTCCAGCGCCTCGTGCCGCGCCGGCGTGAACGGCTCGCGGTAGAAGCGCACCAGGCCCTGATAGTTGCGCACCCGTTCCAGCGCGTTGCGGACCTGCCGACGATCGCCACTGCCGGCCGCATCGATCGCGCGCGCCAGCAGGTGTACGAGATCGTAGGCGTGCGCGACACCAACCGGCGACTCGATCTGCCGCGCATCTTCGATGCCGTACTGCTGCTTCAGCGATGCGAGCAGCCGCTGTGCGACCGGATCCCTGGCGCCGATGAAGCTGTAGGTCTGGACCACCTTGAAGTCCACACTGCCGAGCGCCGGCGACGCGAGCGAGAAGAACTTGCCGCCCGTCACGCCCCAGTGACTGATCACCGGCAAGCGCTCGGCGGCGGGCAGCTTCGCCAGCTCGTTGACCAGGATCGAGCCCTCGCCTTCGTTTGCGACGAGGAGCAGGACGTCGGCCCCCGCCTGGCGCAGTTGCTGGTACCCGGCGAGCAGCGACTTGTCGCCCCAGTTGTACCAGCTGACGCCGGCCAGCCTGAAGTTCGCGAGCTTCCTGATTCCGCGCTCCGCGGCGGCAAGCGAACTGCGTCCCCAGCTCGTGTTGGGAACCATCAGGCCGGCCCGCCTCGCGCCCGTCTGCGCTGCGTACTTGAGCATCGCCTGCAGCGCCCAGTCGTCGCGCAGAGACAGTCGGAACACATAGTTGGGACTGTGACCGTTGTCGACGATCTCATCGGCGGCCGACCAGGCGGCGAGCAGCGGCAGGTGCGTCTTCTGTGCCACCGGCACCGCTTCGATCACGGCCGGGCTGAACTTGCCGGTCAGCACGGCGACGACGTCGGGATTCGCGGCCAGGCCCTGGATGTTCTCGACCGCGCGATTCGGCACCGAGCGGTTATCGCGGATCTCGAGTGCAAGCGGTCGGCCGCCGAGGACGCCGCCGGCTCGATTGATCTCCTCGATCGCGATCGTGGCGCCGCGCCTGATCGCTTCGGCCGAGGTACTGGTGGCGTGGCCGAATTCCGCATCGATCCCGATCACGATCGGGCGCGTCTGAGCCTCGGCTCGCAGGGTAGCGCAGAGCAGAAGAAACGCCGTGCAGCGGACGGCGCCGAAAGCGTAGGAACGTCTGGTCGGCATGCGGCTTTCCTGATCGGATCGAACGGGCGGACAGGGGCGGTTTCTCGCCGATCATCGCCTGCGACCGGGGGCGGTCGATCGGTGGAAATGCCGGCAGAAAGTCGGCCGAATCCCGCTTCCGGGCCGAGCGGTCGTGGCCACGGGCTTGAACGGCGCCGGCCTGACCCCATAATCGCCTGCGCCATTGTCATTTGGAGGACATTCATGGGGGCACCCGAATCCCGCGTCAAGGAAACGCTGGGCTTCCAGGCCGAGGTGAAGCAGTTGCTGCACCTGATGGTCCACTCGCTGTATTCGAACAAGGAAATCTTCCTGCGCGAACTGATCAGCAACGCGTCGGACGCGTGCGACAAGCTGCGTTTCGAGTCGATCGCGCATCCGGAGCTGCTACAAGGCGGTGCCGATTTCGCGATCCATGTTGCGTACGACAAGGCCGCGCGCACCGTCACGGTGTCCGACAACGGCATCGGCATGTCGCGGCAGGAGGCGATCGAGCATCTCGGCACGATCGCCAAGAGCGGCACGCGCGAGTTCTTCGCCAGGTTGACCGGCGACCAGCAGAAGGACGCGCAGCTGATCGGCCAGTTCGGCGTCGGGTTCTACTCGAGCTTCATCGTCGCCGACCGCGTGACGGTGATCTCGCGCCGCGCCGGCACCGCCGAAGCGGTCAAGTGGGAGAGCGACGGCACCGGCGAGTTCACCGTCGAGCCGGCTGAAAGGGATACGCGCGGTACCGACGTGATCCTCAGCCTCAAGGAGGGCGAGGACGAACTGCTGTCGAGCTGGAAGCTGAAGTCGATCCTTACCAAGTACTCGGACCACATCGCCACGCCGATCCGGATGAAGCAGGAGGAGTGGGACAAGGACAAGGGCCAGTACGTGACGAAGGACGAGGAGGAAACCGTCAACCAGGCCAACGCGCTGTGGGCGCGTGCGAAGTCCGACATCACCGACGAGCAGTACCGGGAGTTCTACAAGCACGTCAGCCACGATTTCGGCGAACCGCTCGCGTGGACCCACAACCGTGTCGAGGGTAAGCAGGAGTACATCCAGCTGCTGTACATCCCGTCGCGCGCGCCGTTCGATCTGTGGGACCGTAACAGCCGCCATGGGGTCAAGCTGTACGTGCGGCGGGTCTTCATCATGGACGATGCCGAGCAGCTGATGCCGCCGTACCTGCGCTTCGTGCGCGGCGTGATCGACTCCAGCGACCTGCCACTGAACGTGTCGCGCGAGATCCTGCAGGAATCGCGCGACGTGAAGGCAATCCGCGAGGGCTCGACCAAGCGCGTGCTCGGCCTGCTGGAGGATGTGGCCGAGAACCGCAAGGACGATTATGCGAAGTTCTGGGCCGAGTTCGGCCAGTGCCTGAAGGAGGGCCTGGGCGACGACACCGCGAACCGCGAGCGGATCGCGAAGCTGCTGCGCTTCTCGACCACGGCGAGCGACCCGCAGTCGGTCACCTTCGCCGACTACGTCAGCCGCATGAAGGACAAGCAGAAGGTGATCTACTACCTGGCCGCGGACACGCTGGACGCGGCGAAGGCGAGCCCGCATCTGGAGATCTTCCGGAAGAAGG
>JBLMYK010000130.1:0-4884 GCA_050258235.1 Gemmatimonadota bacterium
AGATCGTGCCGGCGGTCGGCCGCACGATGCCCATGATGCACTTGATGAGCGTGCTCTTGCCGTTGCCGTTCGAGCCCAGCAGCACCACGCCCTCGCCCTGCTCGACGCGGATCGACAGCCCGTGCAGGACGCGCACCGCGCCGTAGCCGGCCTCGATCCCGCTCGCGACGAGCCTATTCGCCAAGGTAGGCACGCTCCACCTGCGGGTTGCGAACGATCTCCGCGGGCGTGCCCTCGGCGATCTTCAGCCCGGCATCCAGCACCACGACGCGCTCGGAGAAGCGCATCACGGCGCGCATGATGTGCTCGATCATGATGACCGCGACGCCGCGGCGGTTGAGCGCGAGCAGTATCTCGAGGATCTCGTCCACTTCCGAGCTCGACAGCCCCGCCATCGCCTCGTCCGAAACCAGCAGGCGCGGCTTCGCCGCCAGCGCCCGCGCGAGCTCGAGCTTGCGCATGTCGACCTGGGTCAGCCCGGCGGAATTCTCGTGTGCGCGCTGCTTGAGCCCGATCTGCCCCAGCACGTCCATCGCCTCGTCCGCGATGCGCCGGTGCTCCGCGCGCGACCAGGCCGCGTACTCGAGCGGCACGCGCAGGTTCTCGAGCACCGACATGCTGCGGAACGGCTTGGGAATCTGGAAGCTGCGCGCGACGCCCAGGCGCGCGCGCTGGTGCGCCGGCATGCGCGTGATGTCGCGGCCCTCGAACTCGATCGAACCCTCGTCGTTGCGCAGCGCGCCCGAGATGCAATTGATGAGCGTGGTCTTGCCCGAACCGTTCGGCCCGATCAGCCCCAGGCGCTCCCCGGCATTGACGTGCAGGTCGATGTTCTGCAGCGCGATGAATCCGCCGAAGCGCTTGGTCACGCGGGTAACGTTCAGCACCGGGCCGCTCATCGCGCGCGCCTCCGCCAGTACTTCTGCACCAGCCCGACGATGCCCTGCGGCGCCATGCTGATGAATATGACCAGCATGATGCCGACGAAGAGGACGTTCAGCTCTGAGGACACGGTCACGGTGATGATCTGCTGCGCCGTGCCGACCAGCAGGGCGCCGATCACCGGTCCGATCCAGTGCGCGGTGCCGCCGATCATCGGCATCGCGATCGCGTTCACCGCGACGAACAGGCTGAAGGCCGAAGCCGGGTCGACGAAGGTGACGAAGTAGGGGTAGGGCGCTCCCGCCACGCCCATCATCGCGCCCATCAGGGTGGCCGAGATCAGCTTCAGCCTGAGCGTCGGCACCCCCGCGCATTCCGCGGCGGTTTCGTCGTCGCGAATCGCGGCGAGGCCCCGACCCAGGCGCGAGGCGTTTAGCGCGCGCGATACCGCGATCGAGCCGAGCGTCAGCAGCAGCATCACTACGAAAAGCATCTGGATGTAGCTGTTGAACCACAGATGGCTGTCCGGTGTGAGGATGTAGGCTCCGCGCGCGCCTCCCACGAAGGACCAGTTGTTCATCAGCGTCTCGAACACGATCGCCATCGCCAGGGTCGCGATCGAGAAATACACCCCCTTCAAGCGCAGGGTGAGGTAGCCCAGCGACAGGCCGGTCAGCCCGCAGATCAGGGCGGCTGCCACAATCATGTATGGCAGCGGGAGGTCCTGGCCGAAGGCCTTGCCGAGGGCAATGCTGGTGTAGGCGCCGATCGCGAAGAATCCGGCGCTGCCGAAATTCACGTAACCGGTGAAGCCGCCCAGGATGTTCCACGCCACCGCCATGATGGTCGCCTGCAGGATCACGTACAGCGCATTGAAGTAGTACTCGTTGGCGACGAAGTGCGTCAGAAGCAGCCCGGCGACGAGCGCGGCGAGCATCGAGACCCAGAAGGCGCGGCCCTTCATCTACTTTCTTCCGAACAGCCCGGAGGGGCGCAGCGCGAGCGTGAGCAGGAGCACGCCGAATGACACCGCCGGCGACCACGAGGGACCCATGAATGTGCCGACCATGGTTTCGACCACGCCGAGCAGCAATGCGGCGATCGCCATTCCCGGGATGCTGCCCATGCCCCCCAGCACGACGATCGCGAACACCCGACCGATATACTGCCTGCCCACCGACGGCTCGACCGGGCCAATGATGATCAGCAGCGCGCCCGCGACGGCGGTGGTGGCGATCGCCAAGCCAAAGGCGAACTGCTTGATCTTCACCGGGTCGGCGCCCATCAGCTGCAGCGCGAGGCGGTCCTGCGCGACGGCGAGGATCGCCCGGCCCATATAGGTTCGCGAGAGGTAGAGGTAGACTCCGCCGGTGAGCACGGCCGCGACGCCGAACGGGACCAGCATGCGGTATGGCACGCCGACGAAGCCGATATCGATGCTCTGGCCGATGTAGGGCGCGCTCACCAGGCGGTAATCGACGCCGTACGCCATGTTGAGCAGCACCTCGATGATGAACATCATGCCGAAGAAGAACGCGAGTCCCGAGAGCGACTCCTGCCCGGTGCGCTCGAACGCGGCGTAGTAGACGCGGTAGATGCCCGCGCCGGCCAGGAAGAACACCGGCATCGCGAGAAGCCCGATCAGCACCGGGTCGATGCCGAATCGGCTGTTGAGGATGTAGGCGGTGTACGAGCCTACGATGACGAACGCCGGGTGGGCAATGTTGACGATGTCGAGCTGGCCGAAGGTGATGGCCAGCCCGATCGCCACGGCGGCGTAGAAGCCGCCTAGCAGGAGCCCCGCGACGACGGCGTTGGCGAAGAGGTCAACGGACAGCACCGTCGCGCGGGCTCGTGCGGGCGCGGCTTACTTCTTGTACGGGTAGACGATGTCCCCCGATTTCCAGGCCTTCGGATAGAGCACGATGCGCTTGCCGGGTCCGGCGAACTGCTCCAGGTTGTCCGGCTGCACATCGCGGAACTGGACCATCAGCACTCGGCTCTTGGCCCACTCGCCGTTCTTGCCGAATTTCACCTGGCCGACAACGGTGTCGAAGCTGTGCATGTGCATGTAGGCGGCGAGCTTCGCCTGGTCGAGGCTCTTGACCGCTTCCACCGACTGCTCGAGCACCTGCATGTAGGCGTACGCATAGGGAGGCAAGTAGTGTCCCAGCGGATCCACGCCCTTGCCTTTGGCCGCTTCCTGGTAGCGCGCGAGGAACTCCTTCACGCCAGGAAAGTTGAGCGTGGGCTCCGGCACCCAGAAGTCGTAGTTGACGATGTTGTCGAGCAGCGGGCCGAGGTTCTTCTGGATCGCCGCGAACTGCAGCCCGACCATGCCGCCGCCGAACATCTTCGCCTTCAGTCCGACCTCGTGGGCGGCCTTCACCATGCCCACCGAGTCGGGCGGATACGAGGCCACGTACACGATGTCGGGGCTGGTGGCCTCGATTGCGCGCACGATCGGCGTGTAGTCCGTGGTCGAAGGCGGATAGGTCTTGTCGTAGACGATCTTGAAGCCCTTCGCGAGCGCATTCTTGCGCGCGCCGGCGGCGGCGTTAAGCGGGAACTCCGCGTCGGCCGCTACGATCGCGACGGTCTTGGGCTTGGGTTTCTGCTCCGCCGCCAGCTCGAAGAAACCGCGCGACCAGTCGACCTTGGGCTCGGGGCCGGCCGGCATGATCTGGAAGTAGCGGTTGTAGTTGAACTGGTCGTTCACCGCGAGGCCGAACAGCGAGGGGAACACCAGCTTCTTGCGCATCACGATCGGCATCGCGGGCGCGATCTCGTTCGTGCCGTAGCTGGATACCACCAGGTCGACCTTGTCGACGTTCAGCAGCTTGGTGTAGATGCCGGGCACGGTGGCGGGGTTGGTGGCGTCGTCGTAGTAGACGAACTGGACCGGGCGGCCGAGCAGCCCGCCTTTCTTGTTGACGTCGTCGCGCCAGATCTCCATCGCGATGAGCGCCGCCTTGCCTGCGCCGGCGAGACCGCCGGTGAGCGCCATGCTGAAGCCGATCTTGATCGGCTCGGCGGCCTGAGCTCCGAACGAAACGAGCGAGCCGGACGCGAGCGCAAGGGCGACGATGCCCGAGGCCAGCGAGGCGCGCATGAATGAACGACGCTTGATCATCTCCGAGTCCTCCTCTCCGATATGGTGACTGCAGTGGTGACTGCAGCGACGACTGCCGTATTGTCCTCTATTCGTGCTGCACGGGACTTGCACAAAAGTGTAGCAGCAATTCAGGAAACCTGGGTCAGGTACCAGTCAAGAATCTGTTCCCCGGTCCAGAGCACGACCCCGGGCCTGGCCCGGATGTGCTGGTAGAGCTTTTCCAGCCAGCCGATGCGATGCGGGACGCCCGTGATGTACGGATGCACGCTGATCGCCATCACGCGCGTGATCGTCTCGCTTTCCTCGTACAGGCGATCGAACTGCGCGGCGCCGCGGCGGAACATCTCCTCGGCGCCGTGGTGCTGCAGCGCCATCATCGGGATGTCGTTGACCTCCAGCGTGTAGGGCACCGAGACGATGTGGCCGCGCGAGGTGCGGATCTTCACCGGCTGGTCGTCGAGGACCCAGTCGGCGACGTACTCGAGGCCTTCCTCGTGCAGGATGTCGATCGTGTCGTAAGTTTCCGTCAGGCCCGGGCTCTCCCAGCCGCGCGGGGGCTTGCCGGTTAACGAGCGGATCGCCTCGACCGTGTCGCGGATCGCCTGGCGCTGGTCGGTCAGATGGTGCATCGGGCCCTGCAGGTAGCCGTGCCCCATGAACTCCCAGTTCGCGTCGCGCGCGGCTTCGGCGATGCGAGGATAGCTCTTGATCACCGAGCCGTTGATGGCCATGGTCGGCGTCACCCCGCAGCGCGCAAGCAGGTCGGCGAAGCGCCAGAAGCCCACGCGCATGCCGTACTCGTGCCAGGCCCAGTTCGGCAGGTCGGGCTGCAGCGGCTGGCCCATCGGCGGCGGCAGCACGGTGCGCGGCATGTTGCGCTCGATCGA